>CAIZSE010000029.1 GCA_903935585.1 uncultured Burkholderiales bacterium
AGGGTTTTTCCGCATCACCGATCGCATGAAAGACATCATCATCACGGCTGGTGGCAAGAACATTACCCCGAGCGAACTCGAAAACGAACTGAAATTCTCGCCTTACATCACCGATGCGGTGGTCATTGGCGACAAAAGGGCGTATCTGACCGTGATCATCATGATCGACCAGGAAAACGTGGAGAAATACGCACAGGACAACGATGTGCCGTTTTCCAACTACGCCAGCCTGACCCACAGCGCCGAGGTGCAAAACCTGATCCAGGCCGAGATCGACCGTGTCAACAAGAAGTTTGCCCGGGTTGAGCAGATCAAGAAATTCTGGTTGCTAGACACACAATTGACGGCCGAAGACGAAGAGCTGACACCGACCATGAAGCTCAAACGCAAATTGGTCGAAAAAAAATACGCGCCTCAGATCGAGGCCATGTACCGCTGAACCATTACCCTTTACTACAACAGGAGACCTGCAACATGAAAATCAAACTCAGCCTCGTCGCTGCTGCGTTGGCCTTGACCGCTGGCGCGGTCTTGGCCCAAACGCAAGGCGTGACCAAAAACGAAGTCGTGCTCGGCTCCATCCAGGACTTGTCCGGCCCTCTGGCCGGATTTGGCAAGCAAGTTCGCCTGGGCATGATGCTGCGTGTGGACGAAGCCAACGAGCAAGGCGGCATCAATGGCCGCAAGTTCAAGTTGCTGGTCGAAGATTCGGCCTATGACCCGCGCCGCGCTGTTTTGGCCGCGCAAAAGCTGGTTAACCAGGACAAGATTTTCGCCATGATTGGCCACATCGGCACGGCACAAAACATGGCGGCCATGCCTGTGCAGTTCCAGAAGAACGTGATCAACTTCTTCCCGGTGACGGCAGCGCGCGAAATGTACGATCCTTTCCACAAGCTCAAGTACTCGTTTGCGGCCACCTACTTTGACCAGATGCGCGTGGGCGTGCCCATGCTCGTCAAGGAAAAAAATGCCAAGCAAATTTGCGCGATGTACCAGGACGATGAATTCGGTCTGGAAGTCTTCCGGGGCGCCGAGGCGGGCCTGAAAGCAGCAGGACTGCAGTTTGCTGAAGTCACCACCTACAAGCGCGGCGCGACCGACTTTTCATCGCAAATGCAAAAACTGGCATCGTCCAAGTGCGACTTCGTGGTCATGGGCACCATCATTCGCGAAACCATTGGCGGCATTGGCACTGCCCGTCGCCTGGGATTCAACCCGACCTTCCTTGGGTCGAGCGCGTCCTACACCGACCTGATCCACAAGCTCGGTGGCCCTGCCATGAACGGCTTTTATTCCACCATGTCGGTGCAACATCCCTACCTGGACGAAGCAGCGCAGCCGATCCGTTTCTGGGCCAACAAGTACAAGACCAAGTTCAACGAAGACCCTACTGTGTTCTCGGTATACGGCTACAACGCCATCGATGCATTCTTGCGTGCCATCGAAAAATCAGGTGCAAATCTGACCACCGAGAGCGTCATCAAGGCCATGGACACCATGGTCATTCCATCCGACATGTTTGGCAGCGCTGAAATGACTTTCAGCCCCACCAAGCGTTTGGGCAGCAATGCCTCGCGCATGTCGCAGATTACCGATGGTCGCTGGAAGGTGACATCGGCTTATTTCACCGATACCAAGTGAAGCCTGCAGCGCAAGCTGCTTGAACCAAACCGCCAGCACCTGCAAAGGTCTGGCGGTTTTTTCATGGTTAGCTGAACCTCTTTACAAGGGCGTTTCGGCATGGAATCATTTGGCACTCAAGGTGGGCTCGGCCGTCGTTGCGCCACTGGCCATGGCCATGCCGGATCAGACGAGGATTCAAGTCTGGGCCATGTGCTCCACAAAAATACCCGCCGGCGCCTGAGGAGCGACACGCTGCATTCAGATCACCCATGAATACGGCACATCAACTGGCCCAGGCTGCACAGAACATTCCGTAAATCCAGTTTTAAGCTCTTGTTTTTCAGGAATGAAATAAGATTTTATTCAGTAAAAATAGATGTCATCAAACCGGGCTGTTTTTGAAAGCTCAGACCGCTTGTGCGCTGGCTTGCGAAAAGCCTGGCTTGTCCCCTGTTGTTGATTGAATTAAAAAGAGGTACTTCATGGAAACCATTGCGCCCCTGTGGCTCTGGCTTACTTTTGTGGTGATTGTTCTGGTGTCGCTGTTCGTCGATTTCGTGGTGCTCAAAAAGCAGGGTGCCCACGACATCGGGGTCAAGGAGGCCTTGAACTGGTCCCTGATCTGGATTGCCTTGAGCTTTTTGTTCAATGGCCTGTTCTGGTGGGCCATCAAGGACACCACGGGCTCGGTCGACATGGCGAACACCAAGGCGCTGGAGTTCTTGACGGGCTATCTGATCGAGAAATCTCTGGCGGTGGACAACATCTTTGTTTTCCTGATGATCTTCACGTATTTCGCCGTCCCGCCGAATTTCCAGAAGCGGGTTCTGATGATCGGCATCATTGGTGCGATCGTGTTGCGCACCCTGATGATTCTGGTGGGTGGGTGGCTGTTGGCCGAATTCCACTGGGTGTTGTACGTGTTTGGCGCCTTCCTGATCCTCACCGGTGTCAAGATGTGGTGGGCGGCCGGCAAGGAGCCTGATCTGGATGACAACCCGGCGCTCAAATTGCTGCGCAGGCTTTTGCCAGTGAGCAAGAATTACGATGGCGAGAAGTTCTGGACCATCGAAAATGGCCAGAAAATTGCCACGCCCCTCTTCATGGTGATTTGCCTGATCGCACTGACCGACGTGATTTTTGCGGTCGACTCGATTCCAGCGATTTTCGCCATCACCAGCGATCCGTTCATTGTTCTGACCAGCAACGTTTTCGCCATCCTGGGCTTGCGGGCCATGTACTTTTTGTTGGCTGCAGTGGCCAACAAGTTTCACCTGTTGAACTACGGCCTGGCTGTGATCCTGGTGTTCATTGGCACCAAGATGTGTCTGATCGATGTCTTCAAGATCCCTGTGGGCATTTCCTTGGGTGTGGTGGTTGGCATCCTGGCTGCAACCATGCTGCTGAGTGTGCGGTCTGCCAAGGCTTGATGCGCAGGTCAAAAGCCATCTCTCTGGTGCGACACCAGAGGGATTGCCCAGCGCTTCAGCCCCCTGTGTCGGAGGCCTGCAACAGCCGCTGCACCAGCGGGTGTTGCACTTTCTTTTCGGTGCCGATGGCGAAAAAACTTTCCTTCACACCCTCGCAAGGGCCCAGTCGCTGAACGTCGTAGTGCGCCAGCAGCTCCTCGTGCACCCATTCGGCTGCCGGGAACACGCCCATGCCGCTTTCGCCAAAAGTCTTGAGCAAGGCGCTGTCTTCAAACTCGCCCACAATGCGCGGGCGGATGGCGTGCTGTTCAAACCAGTGGTCAATTCGAATGCGCACTGAGGTGTGGGCCGTGGGCAAAAGCACAGGCACATCGGCCAGACTGGCGGGAAATTTCTTTTTGGCCAATTTGACCAGCGGTGCGCTGCCATACCAGGACACGGCAGAAGAGCCCAGAGCATGGTTGTAGAGCTTGATGTTGGCATGGCTTGGCGCAGGACGATCGGACAACACCACATCGAGGCGGTGCAAGGCCAGGTCGCCCAACAGGTCGTCGAACTCACCTTCATGGCAAAGCAAGCGCAAGTTGGGCTCTGCCATCACGGGTTGCATCAGACGGCGCACCACGAGTTTGGGCAGACCATCTGAAATGCCGACCGCCAGCCGGACCGTAGGCGAACTCGCGGCATCTCGCACTTTGGAAGGCAAGTCCTCACCCATCTGAAAAATCTGATCGGCCTGCTGCATGGCAGCCAGCCCTGCATCGGTCAGGACCAGCCCCCGGCCGGCGGGCTTGAGCAAGGCGTATCCCAGCGAGCGCTCCAGTTCACGCACCTGTGCACTCACCGTCTGCACCGCCATGTCCAGTTTGTCGGCCGCCCGGGTGATGCCTCCTTCCTTGGCTACAACCCAAAAATAATAGAGGTGCTTGTAATTGAAGGTGGTTCTCATGATCGAATTTTAGGGATGGTTAATCCGAAATTATCTGCTTTTTCAGAAGTTCAAGGGGATGTATCTTCGAATCTCATTTGAATTGAAACCCATGTTGCGTCTGTCCAAAATCAAAGGAAACACCATGAAGTGCCCCACCTGCAACGATGCCCCCTTGGTCATGGCCGAGCGCCAAGGGGTTGAAATCGATTACTGCCCCGCTTGCCGGGGCATCTGGCTCGATCGCGGCGAGCTGGACAAACTGCTCGACCGCGCTGCAGCGGCTGCAAACGTTCAGCCTGTTCAGGCTGTGCGGCCCGCACAAGGCGCAACGCGCTCATCGGGCCATGGTGAGGGGCACTACGGCTACAACGATCGTGACGCTTACAAACGCAAAAAATCCTGGCTGCATGAAATTTTTGACTGATGTTTTGACACCCCCATGACGAGCTTCACAGATCCCGCCATATTGTTCTTTGTTTTTGGCATGCTGGCCGGATCGTTGAAGTCCAATCTGGAAATTCCCCAGCCCATTTCCCGCTTTTTGTCACTGTATTTGCTGATGGCGCTGGGCCTCAAGGGCGGCTTTGCACTCGCGCAATCTGGCTTGACCAGTGATGTGGTCATCAGTCTGGCTGCCGCGCTGGGCATGGCTTGCATCGTGCCCCTGATTGGCTATGGGGTGTTGCGCCGGTTTTTGTCCGGTTTTGACGCCGCAGCCATTGCCGCAACCTATGGCTCGGTGAGTGCCGTGACCTTCATCACGGCTTCCCAGCACCTGGACAACCAGGGCGTGGCGTTTGGCGGGCACATGGCAGCCGCCATGGCCCTCATGGAATCGCCCGCCATCGTTTTCGCAGTGGTCATGGCCAACCATGTGCGCCGCCGCATCAACTTGAACGGCAACCTGACGGATGCCAGTGTTGGCGCCCACGTCACAGGCAACCCGCCCCTGAGCCGCATCCTGCATGAGGCACTGACCGATGGCGCACAGTTACTTTTGCTGGGCGCCATGCTGATCGGTCTTTTGACGGGTGAATCGGGTCAGGCGGCGATGAAGCCGTTTTCTGCTGACCTTTTCAAAGGCATGCTGGCTTTCTTTCTGCTCGACATGGGCCTGCTGGCGGCACGCAACATGGGCCAACTCAAGGGCCAATCGCCTTGGCTGGTGGTCTATGCCGTGCTGGGGCCCTTGGTGCATGCGGGCCTGGCCTTGTTGTTGTCATGGCTCTTGGGCATGGCGGCAGGTGATGCGGCCTTGCTGATGGTGTTGTCGGCCAGTGCGTCTTACATCGCGGTGCCCGCCGTCATTCGCCACGCCATTCCCGAAGCCAGTCCGTCTCTTTACTTTGGCATGTCATTGGGGCTGACGTTTCCCTTCAACATCTTGTTGGGAATACCGTTGTATTTACATTTTGCGCAAAAGTTTTTGGGCTGATTTGTCAGATCCCCAGTTGTTTGGCGGCCAGCTCTTTCATGATCTCTTCTGCCCCACCGCCGATCATCATCACCTTGACTTCGCGGTAAATCCGTTCGCTCACCGTGCCGCGCATGAAGCCCATGCCGCCCAGAATTTGCACGGCGGCATCTGCACAAAACTGCATGGTTTGTGTGGCGTGGTTTTTCAGCAGACACACTTCAGCCACCCAGGCGGCGCCGCACTGGTCGGCATCGGCTTGCCGCGTCACGGCATCGACCCAGGCCTGGGTTGATGAGATGCGCATCTGCATGTCCATCATCTTGTGGCGAATCACCTGGCGATCGATCAGGGCGACACCAAAGGTCTGGCGTTGGCGGCTCCAAGACAAGGCTTCGTCGAAGCAGGCCTGGGCAAAGCCCAGTGCCATGGCGGACATGGCCAGTCGCTCGCCATTGAAGTTGCCCATGATCATCTTGAAACCTGCGCCCTCGTCACCGATTCGCAAGCGCTGTGGGACACGCACCTTGTCAAAACGCAGGTGTGCGGTGTCCGAACTGTGCCAGCCCATTTTGTGAAGTCGCGTACGGGAGATGCCAGGCGTGTTTCCGGGCACGGCGACCATCGAAATGCCGCTGGCCCCTTTGCTGGCCGGGTCGGTGCGTACCGCCAGGGTGATCCAGTCGGCGCGCAGCCCCGAGGTGATGAAAATTTTCTCGCCATCGATCACGTAGTCTGTGCCGTCGGCGACGGCCGTGGTGCGCAGGCTGGCGACGTCGGAGCCACCGCCCGGCTCGGTGATGGCCAGTGCCGCAATGCTTTCGCCGCGCAACACCGGGGGCACCACTTCGGCCTGCAGTTCGGTGCTGCCATGCGCCATGACGGGCGGCAGGCCGATGTTGAGTGAAAACAGGCTGGCCATCACGCCGCCGCTGCCGCCATAGCGCGCCAGGCTTTGCGACATGGCGTTGCGTGCGCTCCAGGGAGCGGGCGTGCCGCCCAGGTGTTCGGGGTAGCCCAGACCCAGCAGGCCCAAGCTGGCGGCCTGGGTGTACAAACTGCGGTCGATCTCGCCCGCTTCTTCCCAGGCAGACACGTGAGGCGCGATGGCCTGCCGTGCAAAGCGCGCCACGGTGGTCTGCAGGCTTTGCAGGTCTTCGGCTGTGAATGCGGTGGAGATATCAGGGGTTTTCATGCGCCGTCCTGCCATTTCACCAATACCTGACCGGGGCCCACTTGCTGGCCTGCTGACACCAGAACGCTGTGCACCACGGCATCACGGGGCGCTGTCAGGGTGTGTTCGAGTTTCATGGATTCGATGACCAGCAAGGCATCGCCTTGCTTGACAGGGTCGCCTTCGCGCACATGCAGCGCAATCAGTTTGCCGTTGAACGGCGCACGCAGCAGGGTCGCCGTTTGCGCGTTGGGACCGGTGTCCGGGGCGCTGTGGCTTTGGTCGGTCAGCCACAGTTCACAGCTTTGAACACCTTGCAGCTGAACATGCCAGCGGTCTGGCGATCTGCTTGTGTGGGTCGAAAGGGTTTGCCAGCGCAAGCCGTTCAGGGTGATGTGCAGCGCGTGTTGCGCCACGGCTGTGTGAAATTCGGCCGGGTTATTTTTGGCAATTGGTGTGATGGTCACCTGTTCAATCCGTGCCAGATGCGCGGCATCCGCCTGGTGCATTCGAAGCTGCACCTGAGCTTGTCCCAGCTCTTGCACCACCGCTTGCCAAGTCTGAGACTGCCCCGCAAAGCCCATGCGAAGCGGGCGTTCAAATGGGCTGGCCATGTGCTGTGCGGGGGGGTGTTGTGCGAACAGCACCGCGAGCGCAGCCGCAGTCTGTGCATCAGGGCAGGCTGGCAATTGCGCACGAATGGCGTCGGCGTGATCGGCCAGAAAAGGGATCAAGGCTTCGCCCGCCACAAACACCGGGTGCTGCAAACACGCGGCTAAAAATGCCCGGTTGGTGGGCAAGCCGAGCACGGCTGTCTGTTGCAGGCCTGCACTCAGGCGGTCAATGGCTTCGCCACGAGTGGGCGCATGCGCGATCAGCTTGCCCAGCAAGGCGTCGTAATGTGGCGTGACTTCGGCGCCGGTGTGCAAGGCATGGTCAAAGCGCAGGCCTTCATTTTGTGCGGGCGACGCAAAGTGCCTGACCGTTCCGGTTTGTGGTGTGAAGTGTTCGTCTTCGGCGCACAGGCGCACCTCGATGGCATGGCCTTGCAAGCGCACATCGGCTTGCGCCAGGGGCAGTGGCTCGCCGCGGGCAATGCGCAGTTGCCACTCGACCAGATCGAGCCCCGTGCACATTTCGGTCACCGGGTGCTCCACCTGCAGCCGCGTGTTCACCTCCATCAGGTAAAAAGCGGGGCCGTCCGGTGTGTTGTCCAGCAGAAACTCCACCGTGCCTGCGCCCACATAGCCCGCTGACCGGGTCAGCGCGATCGCGGCTTGCCCGAGTTGTTCACGCAGCGCGGGCGACACAGCAGGGCTGGGCGACTCTTCGATGATTTTCTGGTGGCGGCGCTGCACCGAGCAATCGCGCTCACCCAGGTGAATGCAATGGCCATGGGCATCGGCCATGATCTGCACCTCGATGTGCCGGGGGCGCAGCAAGGCGCGTTCCAGCAACAAGTCGCCATTGCCAAAGCCGGCCAGTGCCTCCGACCGTGCACTGTGCAATGCAGGCAACAACTGCAGCATGTCGGTGACCAGTCGCATGCCTCGACCGCCGCCACCGGCCACCGCTTTCACCATGAGCGGCAGGCCCAGTTGCTGCGCTTGTGCGCTGAAGGTGGCATCGCTCTGGTCTGCACCGAAATAGCCCGGCAAACACGGCACACCTTGGGCCATTGCCAGCGCCTTCGCCGCCGACTTGCTGCCCAGCGCCCGGATGGCCTGGGGTGGCGGACCCACCCAGGTCAGGCCCGCATCCAGCACGGCCTGGGCAAAGTCGGCGTTCTCGCTCAAGAAACCATAGCCCGGGTGTACCGCATCGGCCTGTGTGGCGTGTGCAGCCTGCAGCAGTTTGTCGATGCGCAAATACGAGTCGGCCGACAAGGTGCCACCCAGGGCGTAGGCGGTATCGGCTTCCTGCACATGCAGGGCGTGGCGGTCGATGTCTGAATACACCGCCACCGTTTGAATGCCCATGCCCCTTGCGGTGCGCACCAAGCGGCGGGCAATTTCGCCGCGGTTGGCGATCAGCAGGCGGGTCACGGGGCTTGTCATGGGTGGTACTCGTTGGGTTGGGTCCATGGCGCAGGTTTTTTGCTGGCAAACGCGGACAGCCCTTGCGCCGCTTCAGTACTGCGCAGACCTTGGGCAAAAGCCTGCGCTGCAACATTGCGCAAATCAGGCATGGGGCTGCGCAACATGCGCAAAAGTTGTTTGGTGCTGGCTACCGCGCCAGGGGCTGCACGCATCAGGCGTTGCAAAGTCGCCTGCCACGCGGTGTCGTTGTTCAGCTCGATCACTTCGTTCACCAAGCCCATGGCATGTGCCTGCTCAGCGCTGTAGCTCAAGCCTTGCAACAGACATTGGCGCGCAGTGTTCTCGCCAAGGCGTTGCCACACAAAGGGTGCAATCTGTGCAGGCGGCAGGCCCAGTGTGACCTCTGGCGTGCCCAGCACCGACCGCGCTGTGGCCACCACATGGTCGGCGCAACACACCAGACCCAAGCCGCCGCCCATCGCTGCACCATCGACACGGCAAACCAGCAACTGGGGCAGGGTGCTCAATGCGTGCAGCAAGTCACCAAAGCTTCTGTTCATGGCCAGCAGAGGATCGGTTTCTCCGGCTTGCAGGGGCTGGCCGATCAGCTTGGCAAAGCTGCCCAGACTGCCTCCCGCGCAAAAGGCGCCACCCGCACCGGTCAGCACCACGATGCGCAAAGAGGCGTCTTGTCCGGCCCGCAAACAGGCTTGCAGCAGACTGTCCACCATGGCATCGTTCAGGGCATTGCGCGAGGCCGGATCGTTCAGAGTCCAGGTCTCGACGGCCCCTTGGCGGTCGATCAGCAAATGCGTCGGGCTCATTTCAAAGGCCGTTTGGCAATGCCCATGGTCTTGGCCAGGATGCCCAGCATGACTTCGTCGGCACCGCCACCAATCGAGGCCAGCCGCCCATCGCGGTACATGCGCGAGACCTTGTTCTCCCAGGTAAAGCCCATGCCGCCCCAAAACTGCAGGCAGGTATCGGGCACCACGCGGTTCAGGCGACCGGCCTTGAGTTTGGCCATGGTGGCCCACTCGGTCACGTCTTCGCCTGCAATGTAGTGCTCGCAAGCCATGTAGGTCAGGGCGCGCAGGCTCTCCACATCCGCCTTGAGCTCGGCCAGCTTGAACTGCACCCACTGCTGGTCGGCCAGGGTCGATCCGAAGAGCTTGCGCTCTTGCGCCCATTCCACCGTCCACTGGATGCAGTTGCTCAGGCTTTGCAGGCAGCTGGCGGCGCACCACAAGCGTTCTTCCTGAAACTGCTGCATCTGGTAGATGAAGCCCTGGCCTTCTGCCCCGATGCGGTAACGCTGGGGCACCCGCACCTCGTCGAAATAAATCAGCCCGGTGTCGCTGCTGTTCATGCCGATCTTCCGGATCTTTTTACCCACCTCAATGCCCGGCAGCAGTTTGCCGTTTTCGCGCATGGGGACCATGACCAGGCTTTTGTTTTTATGAATGGGGCCTTCACCCGTGTTGACCAGCATGCACATCCAGTCGGCTTGCAAGCTGTTGGTGATCCACATCTTCTGGCCACTGATGACGTAGTCGTCACCGTCCTTGCGGGCCACCGTCTTGATGCCTGCGACATCGCTGCCCGCGCCTGGCTCGCTCACGCCGATGCAACCCACCATGTCGCCCGCAATGGCCGGGGCCAGAAACTGCGCCCGCAATTCATCGCTGCCAAAGCGGGCCAGTGCGGGTGTGGCCATGTCGGTCTGCACGCCAATGGCCATCGGAACACCACCGCAGTCAATGTGCCCCAGCGCCTCGGCCATGGCCAGGCTGTACGAATAATCCAGCCCCGCCCCGCCAAAGGCTTCGGGCTTGGTCAAACCCAGCAGACCCAGTTGGCCCATCTTTTTGAAGACCTCGTGCGCCGGAAAGATCTCGGCCGCTTCCCACTCGTCCACATGAGGGTTGATCTCGGATTCGATGAAGCGTTTGAGTGTGTTCTGGATTTCGCGGTGTTCGTGGGTGAATTGCATGGCTTGTCTCCTTGGGGTTGGCGTTACATGCGGGCCACGCCAAACGGCATGGCTCGGGGCTGGCGGGTGGCGCTTTCGGCGCAGGTGTCCAGGCAAAACGACAGCACGGCGCGGGTTTCGCGTGGGTCGATCACGCCGTCGTCCAGCACCAGACCGCTGGTGTAAAACGCATCGGCTTGGGCTTCAAACAAGGCCACGATCTTGTCGAACTGGGCCTGCATTTTTTCGGGGTCGGGCGTGATGCCTTTGCGCGCCATGCCCGCTTCGGCCACGATCTGCATGGTGCGGGCGGCTTGCTCACCACCCATCACGGCTGTTTTGGCACCCGGCCAGCTGAACAAAAAGCGCGGTGCGTAGCCCCGGCCGCACATGCCGTAGTTGCCCGCACCAAACGAGGCGCCGCACTGGAGGGTGATTTGCGGCACGGTGGCGTGGGTCACCGCCTGGATCATCTTGGAGCCGTGTTTGATCATGCCGCCTTGTTCGCTGTCTTTGCCCACCATGTAGCCGGTGGTGTTTTGCAAATACACGATCGGGTGGCCCAGTTGGCACATCCACTGGATGAAGTGCGTGGCCTTGTTGGCCCCGGCCACATCAATCGGTCCGTTGTTGCTGATGAGGCCTACCGCATGCCCGCCGATACGCGCTTGCGCGCACACTGTGGCTGCGCCATACAGGGATTTGAATTCCAGAAAGTCCGAGTCGTCGACCAGCCGCAAGATGAGCTCGCGCATGTCGATGGGTTCGCGGTGGTGTGCCGGCATCAGGCCCAGCAGTTCTTCGGGGTCGTGGCGTGGCGGTTTGGCTTCTCTTTCAGCGCCGGATGCCAAGGTGTTGACCGCCCAGTCCCAGCGTGCCACCACATCGCGCGCGGTGCCCAGCGCATGGCGATCGTCTTCGCACAGGTATTCGCCCAGACCCGACATGCTGGTGTGCATCTCGGCGCCGCCCAGCTCTTCTTCGCTGGCGATCTCTCCCGTGGCAGCCTTCAACAAGGGTGGCCCGGCCAGAAACGCGCGGGATCTGCCACGCACCATGATGACGGTGTCGCTCAGCCCCGGCATGTAGGCCCCGCCTGCGGTGCCCGAGCCGTGTTGCACCGTGAGCACCGGCAGGCCCGCAGCCGACAAACGTGCCAGGTTGCGAAAAATGGCCCCCCCCAGTACAAAGCCTTCGACCTTGTACTGCATCAGGTTGGCCCCGGCGCTTTCGACCAGGTGCACGAAGGGCAGTTTGTTCTCCAGGGCCATTTCCTGCACACGCAGGATTTTTTCAAGGCCCCTCGCCTGTATGGCGCCAGCCTCGATGCCCGAATCGCTTGCCACCACCATGCAGCGCACGCCTTCGATAAAACCGATGCCCGCGATCATGCCGCCGCCTGGAATCGACTGGGCCGGGTCTGGCGTGTCTTGCAAAAAACCCGCCAGCGCGCACAGCGGCAAAAACGGCGCACCGGGGTCGAGCAACAAGGCCACGCGTTCACGTGGCAGCAATTGCCCGCGCTTGTCAAACACCGGTTTGGACCGGGCCGAGGCCTCGGCCGCACGCGCTTGCAGCGCTTGCCACTGCGTCAGGCGGGCCAGTGCAGCCTCGCGCCTTTGCATGGCCAAAGGGCTGTGGGTGTTCCAGGCGGATTCAAAGTTCATTGGAAGACCTTGGGTGTGACGGCGCGGTGAAAGCCGTCAAAGGGTGTGACCGCATCGCGTTGCTGCACATCGGTCTTGGCCACCGCTTGCTGCCAGCCCATGCGCATCTGGGGGCGGGCACCGTCCACACGCAGCACGCTGCCACTGATGAAACTGGCCGCAGGCGAGAGTAAAAACACGATGGCTGCCGAGGTTTCGGCCTCGTTGCCGAAGCGGCCTTGTGGCACGGTTTGGCGCATCTCGCGCAGCATGGGCCCTGCCTCGGGTGGGTAATGGTCCATGCCGCTGCTGGCGATGTAGCCGGGCGCCACGGCGTTCACGCGCACGCCGTGGGCGGCCCATTCCAGTGCGGCGGTTTCGGTGAAGCTGACCATGCCTGCACGTGCTGCACCGCTGTGGCCCATGCCGGGCATCGAGCCCCACATGTCGGCCACGATGTTGACCACCACGCCGCCGTGTTCATGCATGGATTGGTTGAAGCACTCACGCGCCACCAAAAAACCACCGGTGAGGTTGGTGTCGATGACCGCCTGCCAGCCTTTGACGCTGGTGCTGGCCAGCGGCGAGATGTATTGCCCACCCGCGTTGTTGACCAGGCCGTGGATGCGGCCATGTTGCTGTACCACCTGCGCGACCATGGCTTTGACATCGTCTTCGCGGCGGATGTCGGTGCTGTGCCAGCTGGCCTGCCCCCCGTCGCCGGTGATCTCCTGCGCGGTGGCACTCAGCTTGTCGGGCTTGCGGCCCACCAGCACCACGTGCGCACCCAGGCTGGCCAGTTCGTGCGCGGTGCAGCGGCCAATACCCGATCCGCCACCTGTGACCATGACCACTTGCCCGCTCAGCAGTCCAGCTTTGAAGACAGAACGGTAATGCGCTTTCGGCGTTGTGGTGCTCATGGGGTGCCTCTCAAAAACAAGGCCAGTGCAGCCTCGGTCAATTCGTCAAGCGATGCACGTCGGCATTTTTGGCCTGCCCTGTTGGGGGAGGGTGGCTGGTACCACTGCACCGCCCAGTTCAATGCCCCGAAAATCATCAGCCGTGCCAGACCCACCGGGGCCTGCAGCTGGCCGCTGTCGTGCAGGGCTTGCAGCACAGGTGTCCAGGCGGCTTCGTATTCGTCCTTGATTTGTGTGATGGTCTGGCGCTGCGCATCGTTCAGTGAGCGCCATTCGTACAGCATCACCGGGATGAAATCGCTGTCGGGGCCCAGCAGCACATCGAACTGGTTGCGGATCAGCACACGCAGACGGTCGCGGTCAGTTTGTTGCGTGCTCAGCATGACGCAGGCTGCGCGCTGGCGCTTGGTGGCCTGTTTCATACCCTCCACCATCACGGCCAGCAACAGGTCTTGTTTGTTGCCAAAGTGGTAGAAGGGCGAGCCTGGTTGCATGCTCACCCGTGCTGCAATTTCCCGGGTGCTGGTGGCGTCGTAGCCCTTGCGGTGAAACAGCTGCGCTGCAGCCGAGATCAGGGCCTGTCGACGATTGCCGTCGTCACGCTCGTTTTCGGTCTTTTTGGGGCGTCCGCGCGCGCGTTTGGGTTCTGCCAGTTCAGTCATGTCCGCTCATCGTCCTGTCAAACCCATGTCACGCGAAATCACTTCCTTCATGATCTCGTTGGTGCCGCCATAGATGCGTTGCACGCGGGCGTCGGCATAGGCGCGGGTGATGGGGTATTCCCACATGTAGCCATAGCCACCGTGCAGCTGCACGCACTCGTCCATCACCTTGCATTGCAGGTCCGAGCACCAGTACTTGGCCATGCTGGCCGTGGCCGTGTCGAGTTGGTTGTCAAGGATCAGCTCACAGCATTTGTCGACAAACACGCGAGCCACTTGCACCTCGGTCTGCAACTCGGCCAGGGTGTAGCGGGTGTTTTGGTAATTGGCAACCGACTGGCCAAACACCTTGCGGTCTTTCACATACTGCACCGTCCAGTCGATGGCTGCTTGTGCAGCGGCAATGCCGCCAATGGCAATTTGCAGGCGCTCCCAGGGCAGTTGCTCCATCAGGCAGATGAAGCCCTTGCCCTGCATGGCCGTGCCACCCAGCAGCTGGTCGGCGCTGACCTTGACGTTGTCAAAGAACAGCTCGGAGGTGTCTTGCGCCTTCAGCCCCAGCTTTTTCAAACGTTTGCCTTTTTCAAAGCCGGGCATGCCGCGCTCGATCAGAAACAGGCTGGTGCCTTTGGCCCC
>CAIZSE010000030.1 GCA_903935585.1 uncultured Burkholderiales bacterium
GAGGTGAAGTTGCTGGTCAGTGGTGTCACAGCCAGCCGGGCCCTGATTGAAGCCGCCATTGAAGCCAATGCCGATGCCATTTTTGTGCACCACGGCTTGTTCTGGCGTGGCCAGGATGGGCGCGTCGTCGGCTGGATGCGCGAACGCCTTCGCTTGTTGCTGACCCATGGCATTCATTTGTTTGCCTACCATTTGCCGCTGGATGCGCACCCTGAATTGGGCAACAACGCCCAATTGGGTCGCTTGCTGGGTTGGCAAGCCGATGGTCGATTCGGTGATCAAGACCTGGGTTTTTTGGGCGTTGGCACACAGCCTTGGTCCAGACCCCAGGCGTTGGCCGATCACGTGTCGGCTGTTCTTTCACGCCCAGTGACCTGCGTTGGCGACAGGGGCCAACAAGTTCGTCGCGTGGCCTGGTGCACCGGCGGTGCACAAAGCTACTTTGAAGCGGCCATTGCCCAAGGCGTGGACGCATTCATCACCGGCGAAATTTCGGAACCCCAAGCCCATCTGGCCAGAGAAACCGGCGTGGCTTTCCTCGCTTGCGGTCACCATGCCACCGAGCGCTACGGCGCACCTGCCGTTGCGGCCAGGGTGGCGCAAGACCTGGGTTTGCAACACCGCTTTATTGACATTGACAACCCTGCGTGAGTCGCACCGGCATGACTTCTGAACCCATTTTGTTAACGGCCCGAATTGAGCGACCCATCGCCATCACGCCAGGCGATCCCTGCGGCATCGGCCCTGAGATCATTGCCCGTGCGTGGTGTTGTGCGCCTGAATCGACCCAGGCTTGTTTTGTGGCGGGCGATGTGGGCCTGATGCGCCGGGCCATGGCCTTGGTGCAGGCCGTGCCGGCGTTTCCTGTTTGTGAAATCCAGACCCCTGCAGAGGCCATGCATGTGCCGCCACGCTGCATGCCCGTGTTGCAAGTGGTGCCTGAGGCCCCCGCTTTGCCCTGGGGCCGGGTCGATGCACGTGCCGGGCAATTGGCTGGTGATGCGGTGTTGTGGGCCACGCGCGCGGCTTTGCGGGGTGAGGTTGCCGCGTTGGTCACGGCGCCTTTGCACAAAGAAGCGCTGCATGCTGCAGGGGCACCTTACGACCAATACCCGGGCCACACCGAGTTGCTGCAGGCCGAGGCGGCCAGGCATGCGGGTGTGACCGTGGCGCAAATGCCAGTGCGCATGATGCTTGCCAACGACGAGTTGCGCACCGTGTTGGTGAGCATTCATGTGTCCTTGCGCGAGGCCCTGGAGGCCATCACGGTCGAGCGGGTCTTGCAAACCTTGCGCATCACCGACGCGTCATTGGGGGTGATCTTGGGCCGGAAACCACGCATTGCGGTTGCTGGCGTCAACCCGCATGCAGGAGAAGGTGGCTTGTTCGGGCGTGAAGAAATCGAGGTTTTGCAGCCCTGTCTGGCCATTGCCAGGCAAGAAGGGCTGGATGTTCACGGCCCTTATGCACCCGATACGGTTTTCATGCGGGCACGCCAGCGGCCCGATGGTCGGCGTGAGTTTGATGTGGTCATCGCCATGTACCACGACCAAGGCTTGATACCGGTCAAGTACCTGGGGGTGGAGCAAGGGGTGAATGTGACCCTGGGCCTGCCCTTGGTCAGAACCAGTCCCGACCACGGCACGGCGATGGACCTGGCAGGCAAAGGCCAGGCCGATGCCACCAGCATGGTCCAGGCCATTCGCATGGCCCGCCAAATGGTCCATGGCGCCGGCTGACCGGAAGGGCTGCTTCAGCCTTTGTTTTTCAGGCTGTCTCGAATCTCACGCAGTAATAAAACATCTTCGGGTGTGATCGGCGCTGGGGCAGGGGCCACAACTTCCGGTGTGGATGCAGTCAGCCGGTTCATCTGGCGGATCATCAAAAAGATGATGAAGGCCAGCATGGTGAAGTTCAAGGCCACCGTGAAGAAACTGCCATAGGCAAACACGGCGCCCAGTTTTTTGGCTTCGAGCAAAGGCAAGCCTGCGGTTTGCCCTGCCAGTGCCAGGTAATAGTTTGAAAAATCCAGCCCCCCAAAGGCCTTGCTGACCAGCGGCATGATCAGGTCTCCCACCACCGAGTCAACGATTTTGCCAAAAGCGCCGCCAATGATCACGCCAACAGCCAGATCGATGACATTTCCTTTTACGGCAAAAGATTTGAATTCTTGAATAAATGACATATCAGTGACTCCAAAAAATGAATACAGTGCGCCCATTGTGAGACACAAGTGTCACAGCAGAGTTCTTGTAAGTCAGTGGGATGTTTCACTCCGCTACAATCCCGGGTTGACCCGATAACGACCCGCTAGAGGATTCCCATGAGTGACACCCCAGTCGACAACAGCAAACGGACCTGGCTGATTGCTTCCGGTTGCGCAGGTGCCGTAGGCGCTGGCTTTGTGGCCACCCCCTTCGTCAGCAGCTTCCAACCTTCTGAACGCGCCAAAGCAGCCGGTGCGGCCGTAGAAGTTGATATTTCCGCCTTGAACCCGGGCGAAAAGTTGACCGTCGAATGGCGCGGCAAACCTGTATGGATCATGAAGCGGACCCCCGAGCAGTTGGAGTCCCTCAATAAGATCGAGGGTCAACTCGCCGATCCGGCTTCTGCACGCACGGCATACCCCACCCCCGATTACGCCAAGAATGGCCACCGCTCGATCAAGCCCGAGATCATGGTGGCTGTGGGCATTTGCACCCACCTTGGCTGTTCGCCCGGCGACAGGTTCGCCACAGGATCGCAGCCCTCATTGCCCGATGACTGGACTGGCGGCTTTTTGTGCGCTTGCCACGGCTCGACATTTGATCTGGCGGGCCGCGTGTTTAAGAACAAGCCGGCACCTGACAACCTCGAAGTGCCACCGCACATGTACTTGTCTGACACCAAGTTGATCATTGGCGAAGACAAGAAGGCTTGATGGAGACTGACATGGCTCAATTCAAAGAAATTTCTCCGAACGCCCCCGTAGGCGAAAAGCTGCTCAACTGGGTGGACAACCGTTTCCCGGCTTCCAAGCTGTACAAGGACCATTTGTCCGAGTACTACGCATCCAAAAACCTGAATTTCTGGTACGTGTTTGGCGCGCTTTCGCTTTTGGTCCTGGTGATTCAGATCGTGACCGGTATTTTCCTGGTCATGCACTACAAGCCTGACGCAGCGCTGGCCTTTGCTTCGGTCGAATACATCATGCGTGATGTGCCCTGGGGCTGGTTGATCCGTTACATGCACTCCACGGGCGCTTCTGCCTTCTTCATTGTGGTGTACCTGCACATGTTCCGTGGCCTGATTTATGGCAGTTACCGCAAACCCCGCGAGCTGGTCTGGATTTTTGGTTGTGCCATCTTCTTGTGCCTGATGGCAGAAGCCTTCATGGGTTACCTGTTGCCTTGGGGTCAGATGTCCTACTGGGGCGCTCAGGTGATCGTGAACCTGTTCTCTGCCATCCCGTTCATCGGCCCTGATCTGGCCTTGCTGATCCGTGGTGATTTCGTGGTGGGCGATGCCACGCTGAACCGCTTCTTCAGCTTCCACGTGATCGCAGTGCCGCTGGTTTTGTTGGGCCTTGTAGTGGCGCACATCATTGCCTTGCACGAAGTCGGCTCCAACAACCCCGATGGTGTCGAGATCAAAGCGCCCGATGCGCCCAAAGATGCCCACGGCCATCCTTTGGACGGTATTCCTTTCCACCCTTACTACACCGTGCACGACATTCTGTCGGTCAGTGTATTTTTGATGGCGTTCACTGCGATTGTGTTTTTCGCCCCTGAGTTCGGTGGTTATTTCCTCGAATACAACAACTTCATCCCGGCCGATCCGCTGACCACGCCATTGCACATCGCCCCGGTGTGGTACTTCACACCGTATTACTCGATGCTTCGTGCCATCACCAGCGAGATGATGTACGTGCTGATCGCTTGTGTCGTGATCGGCGCCGTGCTGGCAGTTGCCAAAGGCAAGTTGCCCACCCTCTTCAAGGGTGCCGTGATCGGTTCGGCGGTTGCCATGGCCGCCATGATGCTGGCCATCGATGCCAAGTTCTGGGGTGTGGTGGTCATGGGTGGTGCGGTCATCATCCTGTTCTTCCTGCCTTGGCTGGACAACAGCCCGGTCAAGTCGATCCGTTACCGTCCTGACTGGCACAAGTACCTGTACGCTGTCTTTGTGATCAACTTCCTGATCCTGGGCTACCTGGGGGTCCAGCCGCCATCGCCGATCGGTGAGCGCGTGTCCCAAGTCGGTTCCCTGTTTTATTTCGGCTTCTTCCTGTTGATGCCTTGGTGGAGCAAGCTGGGTACGCCCAAGCAGGTTCCTGACCGCGTGGTCTTCACGCCTCACTGAGATCACGGAGATTCAAGAACATGAAAAACCTCAAGAAACTCGCACTGGGCTTTGTGATGGCCCTGGGTCTGATGGCCAATGCCCATGCCGCTGGTGGTGGCCTTGCCTGGGACAAAGCCCCCAATAAAACAAACGATCTGGGCGCATTGCAAAACGGTGCCAAGCTGTTTGTCAATTACTGCCTGAACTGCCATTCGGCTGCTTTCATGCGCTACAACCGCTTGAAAGACATTGGTTTGACCGAGCAGCAAATCAAGGACAACTTGCTGTTTGCCACCGACCGCGTGGGTGACAACATGAAAGTGGCGCTGGACCCTGTGTTGGCGAAAGACTGGTTCGGCAAGAACCCGCCTGATTTGACCTTGATGGCCCGTTCCCGTTCGGGCCATGGCGGTACAGGTGCCGACTACCTCTACACCTACTTGCGCACTTACTACCGGGATTCGACCAAGCCCACCGGCTGGAACAACTTGGCCTTGCCCAACGTAGGCATGCCTAACCCACTGTGGGAGTTGCAAGGTGAGCGCGAGCCTATTTTTGAAGACAAGGAAGAGCATGGTCACAAAGTCCAGATCTTCAAAGGCTGGAAGCAAACCAAGCCCGGAACAATGACACCCCTGCAATACGACCAGGCCATCGGTGACCTGGTGGGTTACATGCAGTGGATGGCCGAGCCAGCCCAAAATACCCGTGTTCGCATCGGCGTCTGGGTCCTGATTTTCTTGTCCGTGTTCACCTTTATCGCCTGGCGTTTGAATGCCGCGTATTGGAAAGACATCAAGTAATTGATCTTTCACCCGGCAGCATTGTCGGGTCTTGTGGAGTGGTAGGTCTTCGCGGCCTTCCACTCTTTTTGATTTTTTGAGGAGCCTCCGCCATGATGGTGCTTTATTCCGGAACCACTTGTCCTTTTTCCCACCGTTGCCGCTTTGTGCTGTTTGAAAAAGGCATGGACTTCGAGATCCGTGACGTGGACCTTTACAACAAGCCCGAAGACATCAATGTGATGAATCCGTACGGCCAGGTGCCGATTCTGGTGGAGCGTGACTTGATTCTGTACGAGTCGAACATCATCAATGAGTACATCGATGAGCGTTTCCCTCACCCCCAACTGATGCCCGGTGACCCGGTTGACCGTGCTCGCGTGCGCCTGTTCTTGCTCAACTTCGAGAAAGAGCTTTTTGTCCATGTGCTGACCCTTGAAAACCGAGCCCTCAAAGGCAACGACAAAGCCCTTGAAAAAGCCCGCGCGCACATTCGCGATCGCTTGACCCAACTGGCCCCGGTGTTCCTGAAGAACAAGTTCATGCTGGGCGACAATTTCTCGATGCTTGACGTCGCGATCGCACCCCTGCTCTGGCGTCTCGATTACTACGGCATTGAACTCAGCAAGAACGCTGCGCCTTTGCTCAAGTACGCCGAGCGCATCTTTTCGCGTCCTGCCTACATTGAGGCATTGACGCCATCTGAAAAGGTCATGCGCAAGTAATCTCGGTTGGAGCCAAAGATGATCAGTGCCACCGAATTGCCTTCCACCCGACCTTATTTGATCCGGGCTCTGTACGATTGGTGCTCCGAAAACGGCTTCACGCCTTATGTGGCTGTCAAGGTGGACAACTCGGTTCAGGTGCCCCGTGAATATGTTCAGGGTGGCGAAATCGTTCTGAACGTCAGCATGGACGCCACCAGTTCGCTCAAACTGGGCAATGAATTCATCGAGTTCAAAGCCCGTTTTGGGGGCAAGCCACGCGACATCATGGTGCCCATCCAACGGGTCATGGCCATTTATGCGCGCGAAAATGGCCAAGGCATGGCTTTCCCAGTGAGCGATGACGATGCATCTTCGTCCACGGCCACTTTGTCTGCCGTGAATGTTCAAGAATCCGCCGTGGATGAGGGCGATGAACCAACGCCGCCAACATCCCCTACTCGTCCCACCTTGAAGCGGATCAAATGAAAAAATTAAAAGCCGCCAGCCCCAGAGACGGTCTCTTGGCAAGTTAGAATCTAGCCCGTGCCGCTTTAGCTCAGTTGGTAGAGCACCCGCCTTGTAAGCGGTAGGTCGTCAGTTCGAATCCGACAAGCGGCACCACAAACCTTAAAAGGCCCTGATTAAAAACCAGGGCCTTTTTTATGCATTGCGCGCAAGTGAGCCACCCAAAAGAGGCGGCTAACCCGCCCGGTTTTGAACCTTGATGCGGATTGAGGTGACGTGCAGATCCTTTTGCGCCAAATGGGCCTGCAAGGCGGGCACCAGCTGGCGCAGTTTGGCGGCCACCGCATTGGAACTGACGAGCAGGCACCAGCAACCATCTTCGATCGGCCCAGCCTGAACACTGGCCCGCAGCGGCGCTGGCAGCAGGTTGCTAATGGCCTTCAAGCGCGCAGATGACGCGCGGACAAGGTCGGCCAGCCGTGCAAAAGTGGGTGACTCTTGAGCGGCTTGGTGCAAGGGAATGGCTTGGTGACGTCTTTGCATGGTTGTCAATTGATTCAAGCATTATCCGGCAGCGAACGGGGCTTGAAACCTGACCCCCAAGACAGGCTGTTTCAGAGGCTAAAATCATCCAGTTAAGCTGGCGCCTGTGGCGGCCAGCTGGGGGCGGTGTTTAACATCCCGCTGGCCCGGTTTTCCGTGAACCCTTTAACTTGACAGGACAGACGGTCTGTTTTCGGCCTAAGGCTGAGGATGGATCTTGCAGACATGGCCATCCCATTCCTCACTAAAATTTTTGGCAGCCGAAACGACCGCCTGCTCAAGCAATACCGCAAAACGGTGGAGCGCATCAATTCACTGGAAGCCGGACTGGAGTCGTTGAGCGACGATGAGTTGCGAGCCAAGACCCAGAGTTTCCGGGATCGGGTTGCTGCCGGCGAAACACTGGATGCCCTGCTGCCTGAAGCCTTTGCCGTTGTTCGTGAAGGCTCCAAGCGGGTCATGAAGATGCGGCACTTCGATGTCCAGTTGTCTGGTGGCATCGCCTTGCACAACGGCAAGATTGCCGAAATGCGCACGGGCGAGGGCAAAACCCTGACCTCCACATTGCCCGCCTACCTGAATGCATTGGCTGGCAAGGGCCTGCACGTCGTCACCGTGAACGATTAC
>CAIZSE010000031.1 GCA_903935585.1 uncultured Burkholderiales bacterium
CCAGTGGACCGGCCGACGTTGGCGTTTTTCTGGCGTCTGGCCCAGACCCTCAAGGCCCGCCGTGAGGTGGTGCGCGGCAAACCCGAGAATTTCAACCGCCCTGATTACAGCTTCAAGCTGGATCGACCGAGCAACGATGCCCCACCCACAGGCGACGAGGTGGTGCGGATTGATGTGCGCCAGCGCGGGGCTCCGCTCGATTTGATGGTGGCCGAGGCCATGATCCTGGCCAACAGCACCTGGGGCCAGTGGATGGCCAGCTTGGGTGTGCCCGGCATTTACCGCAGCCAGGCCAGCATGGCGCCGGGCGTCAAGGTGCGCATGGGCACCAAGGCTTTGCCACATGCCGGGATTGGCGTTCCCAGCTACGCCTGGAGCACATCCCCTCTGCGTCGCTACACCGACCTGGTCAATCAATGGCAAATCATTGCGTGCGCGCGCCATGGCGCCACGGCCGCGTTGGCAGCACCGTTCAAACCCAAAGATGCCGAGTTGTTTTCCATCATCAGCGGTTTTGATGCCGCCTACAGCGCCTACAACAGCGTGCAGTCCAGCATGGAGCGCTACTGGACATTGCGCCATGTACAGCAGCAAAGCATCGACGAGCTGGAGGCCAGTCTGGTCAAGGAAATGGGGGGAGGCATCTGGCTGGTGCGTGCCGACAACTTGCCACTGCTGTTCAGCGTGATGGGTGCGCAAGGTTTGATGCGGGGTGCACGTGTACGCGTCAAACTGGGTGAGGTGGACTTGATGGCGCTTGACGTGAATGGCACGGTCACAGCGCATCTGGATGCGCCTGTGGTGTCAGCAGACCAGGAGGCCGAGGATCAGGAGGAAGACGAGGCGATCAATGCTGGGCCGCTGACGATTGCTGTCGATTTGAATGACAGCACGCAAAGCGATGGCGCTTGAAAGCGATCAGCCAGCGACTGAGGGGCCCTCCCGGTGGCTGCAGGCGATACGTTGCCACACCCTTTGGTGGGCCTTGGGTTTTTCTGTGCTGGTCCATGCGTCCCTGATCGCCTGGCGCTTTGCCGATCCGCAAAGTTTCAACCGTCTTTTTGAGGACACTTCCCTTGAGGTGGTGCTGGTCAATGCCCGCAGCGAAAAGGCCCCTGAACGGGCGCAGGCCTTGGCCCAGGCGCAACTGGCAGGCGGAGGTCAAACGACCCGATTGCAAACTGCAAGTTCTCCCTTGCCACCTTCCGAAACCCAGGAGTTGGGCACCGACATCGGTGCCATGCAACGCCAGATTGAAGCACTGCGGCTGCAGCAAATTCGCTTGTTAACCCAGCTTCAGCAGGAGTTGTCGGCATTGACCCGGGACCCTTCAGGCGAAAGCGCCCAAGCGCCCGAGCGTCAGGCCAGGCAAGAGCGACAACAGCAGTTGGCCAGCCAGTTGGCACGGATTGACCAACAGGTGCAAAAAAATCAAAGTGGCCCCCGCAAGCGTTTCATCAGTCCGGCTACCCAAGAGGCTGTTTATGCTCTGTACTATGACAAATTGAGGCGGACCATAGAAACGCGCGGCACGCTCAATTTCCCTCAGGTGGGGGGGCAAAAACTCTATGGCCAATTGACCATGGTGATCACGGTCGATGGCCGTGGGCGCCTCGTTCAGACCGAGGTTGCGCAAACTTCTGGCCAACCCTTGCTGGACCAGCGCGCGGTGGCGATTGTTCGCAGTGCAGCCCCGTTTGAGGTGTTCAGCGCTAACATGCGCCGTCAGGCGACACAAATTGTGGTCGTCACACGATTTCAGTTCTCCAAAGAGGGCACATTGGACACGCGCATGCTGGCCGTCGATGAGGTGCAGCCCTGACAGGCCGTGCTGTCCTGTGAATCAAAGAGACAAAGGATGTCAATGCGCGCTTTCGGTCGGTGGTTTTTTCTGGTCTTGCTGGCCGTGTTGGTGTTGCAGGCATTTTTTGTTTTCCGTATCGCCAGCATGAACGCGCTGGCACCGCAATCGACTTCTTTTGAGCGCTCGCAGATCTGGCAAATCGTGAGCCGGCAAGGCCGCTTGCCCTGGCGCCAAGAGTGGGTGGATTACAAAAAAATCTCACCCGGTTTGCAGCGGGCGGTCATTGCTTCCGAAGACAGTGCATTCACCCAGCATGGCGGTGTCTGGTGGGAGTCTTTGGAAAAGGCCTGGGAAAAAAATGCCAAGGCCAAAGCGGTGGCTGAGCAGCGTGCCCAGCGACGACCGGATGCCAAGTCCACCCACGTAAAAATTGTGGGCGGCTCGACCATCACCCAGCAACTGGCTAAAAACCTTTTCTTGTCCGGTGAACGCACCTTGTGGCGCAAGGGCCAGGAGATGCTGATCACATTGACCCTGGAAACCGTGCTGTCCAAGCGGCGCATTCTGGAGATTTACCTCAACAGCGTGGAGTGGGGTGAAGGCGTTTTCGGCGCCGAAGCGGCTGCGCAACATTACTTCAGGAAAAGCGCGGCACAGCTGAATGATTGGGAGGCCGCGCGACTGTCCGTGATGCTGCCCCGCCCCCGGTATTTTGAGCAACGGGCGCAGTCGGCTTATCTGGCCAGCAGGGCCGAAACGATCATGGCCCGCATGGGTGATGTGGTGTTGCCATGAGTGCATTGACAACACCCGCTCCCCAAACCGTGCGCATCTTGGGCATTGACCCTGGCCTTCAGACCACGGGCTTTGGTGTTTTGGACGTGACCGGTTCACGCCTGCAATATGTGGCCAGCGGGGTGATCGAGACCACCCGGGGAGACATGGGCAATTTGCCCGCCCGCCTGAAAATCATTTATGACGGCATCCGTGAAATCCATGCCCGCTACCAGCCGGATGTGGCGTCGGTCGAAATCGTGTTTGTCAACATCAACCCGCAAGCGACCCTGCTGCTGGGTCAGGCCAGAGGGTGTTGCTTGACGGCCCTGGTGTCGTGCGATCTTCCTGTCGCCGAATACACCGCCTTGCAGATGAAGCAATCGGTCACCGGACACGGGCGGGCTGCCAAATCACAGGTCCAGGAAATGGTCAAACGCTTGCTTCAATTGCCCGTGGTCCCGCGCCAGGATGCCGCCGATGCCTTGGGCATGGCCATCACGCACGCCCATGCCAGCCCTTCCATGAACAAACTGGCCGCTCAAGGTGTGCTTCATCGTAAAACCCACGGCATGTTCCGGAGTGGGCGAAGCCACTGAGGCGGTGGTTGGGCCGTATTTTTCAAACCCAGCCTGAGATAATCTTCCCTATGGGTTCAGTCATTCAAAAACCGACGCTGTTTCAGCGCCTGAGGTATCTGCTCAAGGGGTTTGATGGCCCTTTGGCATTCGCCGTGTTCATGCTCGCCTGCGCGGGATTGCTGATCATGTACTCGTCTGGATATGACCACGGCACCCGGTTCGTGGACCACGGGCGCAATATGCTGCTGGCAGGCGCCATCATGTTTGTGGTGGCTCAAATGCCGCCTCAAAAACTCATGGCCTGGGCGGTGCCGGTTTACACGGTGGGGGTGATCTTGCTGGTGGCGGTGGCCATTTTCGGCATCACCAAAAAAGGCGCCCAGCGGTGGGTTAATCTGGGCGTAGTCATACAGCCCAGTGAGATTTTGAAAATCGCCTTGCCTTTGATGCTGGCGGCATGGTTTCAAAAACGCGAAGGTCAACTGAGGCCTTTTGATTTTGCGGTGGCGCTGCTCATTTTGGGCATTCCCGTTGGCCTGATCATGAAGCAGCCTGATCTGGGCACGGCCTTGCTGGTTCTGGCTGCAGGGCTGGCCGTGATTTTCTTTGCGGGGCTCCAGTGGCGGTGGATCTTGCCACCCGTGGCCTTGGGCGTCATCGGGGTGGTGGTTTTGGTCATCATGGAGCCGACCTTGTGTGCTGACGGCTTGGACTGGCGGGTTTTGCACGAATACCAGCGGCAACGTATTTGCACCTTGCTGGACCCGGCGCGTGACCCGCTTGGCAAAGGATTTCACATCATTCAAGGGATGATCGCCATCGGCTCGGGCGGGTTCTGGGGCAAGGGCTTCATGCAAGGCACACAAACCCACCTGGAGTTCATCCCTGAGCGCACGACCGACTTTATTTTTGCCGCTTATGGCGAAGAATTTGGTTTTGTGGGCGGGCTGTTCCTGATCTTCTGGTTCTTTTTTCTGGTGTATCGGGCCCTGATGATTGCAGCAGAGGCGCCCACCTTGTTCAGCCGTTTGCTGGCAGGCAGCATGGCCATGATCTTTTTCACCTACGCCTTCGTCAACATGGGGATGGTCAGCGGCATCTTGCCGGTGGTGGGGGTGCCTTTGCCTTTCATCAGCTACGGCGGCACCGCCATGGTCACCCTGGGCTTGGCGCTAGGGATACTGATGTCAATTGCCAAGTCCAAACAACTGCTTCAAACATGAATACACACCTGTCCGTTGTGATCGTTGGCGCCGGCAACATGGGTGGCGGCATGCTTTCCCGTTTGTGTGAACTGGGTTGGTCTGTCGGGGTGCATGACACCGACCCGCTGGCCCATTCCCGCGCTGTCCTGAAGGGGGCCATACCTTGCCCTTCGGCCCTGGAAGCCGCTCGCAAGCTGGCACCCGATGGCGTGTTGCTGGTGGCGGTGGTCGATGCGGCGCAAACCGAGGCTGTGCTCTGGGGTGAGGGCGGCGCGTGCGCTGCGCTTCAACCAGGCCAGGCCGTGATGCTTTGCCCGACCCTGGGGCCTGGCACTGTGCAAGCTCAGGCCGAGCGACTGGCGCTGCTGGGCATTGGTTGCATTGATGCGCCCATGTCGGGCGGCCCCTTGAGGGCCCAAGATGGCAGCATGAGTTTGATGGTGGCCTGCTCGGATGCGCTGTGGGCGCGCAGTCAAAACCTGCTGAATGCCTTGAGCCAGAAGGTGTTCCGGGTCGGCACCCGTGCCGGTGACGGTGCGCGTACCAAGCTGGTGAACAACTTGCTGGCGGCAGTCAATTTGGTGGGAGCTGCCGAGGCCATGGCTTTGGCCGAGCGCCTGGGCCTGGACCCGAAGGCCACGTTGTCGGTCATCGAGGCCTCCAGTGGCCAAAGCTGGATCGGCTCAGACCGTATGCATCGCGCTTTGCAAGATGATTTTGCGCCACGCGCTCACGTCACGCTGTTGGCCAAAGACACTGGCTTGGCCGTTCAAGCTGCCGAAGAGGCGGGTTTTGACCCACCTTTGGGCCGATTGGCCAAGGACCTGTTTGCGCAGGCCCTGGGCAAGGGCTGGGCTGATCTGGACGATGCCGCCTTGCTGCAACTGATGCGCCAGCGTTGAGGGGGTCTGCGGGCTTGGCTCTTTCCGGCCCGGGCAAGGGTCTTGATCCATGCCTACAATGGACGCCATGATTTCACGCGAACCCACCATCGAACGCCTGGCCACGGCCCGGTCCCTGTTGCTTGAGCCTTTTGGCCTCGACGAAACCCATTTAAGCCAAGCCTTGGCCGCCATCAAAGCGCACGCCGTAGACGATGCCGATCTGTATTTTCAGTACACCCGTTCCGAAGGCTGGAGCCTGGAAGAGGGCATCGTCAAGACCGGCAGTTTCAGCATTGACCAGGGTGTGGGCGTGCGTGCCGTGTCGGGCGAAAAAACAGCGTTTGCCTACTCGGACGATATTTCACAAGCTTCCCTGATGGACGCTGCCATGACGGTGCGCACCATCGCTTCGGCATCGCAAAACAAGCGCATCAAGGTGCCCGCCCGCAAAATTTCTGCCAGCCGTTCGCTCTACCCTTCGCTGGACCCGATGTCCACCCTGGACAGCACGGCCAAAGTCAAGCTGCTGGGCCGCGTCGAAAAGACCGCCCGAGCCAAGGACCCACGCGTGGTGCAGGTCATGGCGGGCCTGGCGACCGAATACGACGTGGTCATGGTCGCCCGTGCCGATGGCACGCTGGCCGCCGATGTGCGCCCCTTGATCCGTTTGTCTGTCACGGTGATCGCCGAGCAAAACGGTCGCCGTGAGGTGGGCAGTGCGGGGGGCGGCGGCCGTTTCGGCCTGGCCTATTTCGACGATGCCATGGTCGAGACCTATGTGCAAGAGGCCGTATCTGCCGCGCTCATCAACCTCGAAGCCCGCCCGGCGCCTGCAGGGGAGATGACCGTGGTGCTGGGCAATGGCTGGCCGGGTGTGCTGCTGCACGAGGCCGTGGGCCATGGCCTGGAGGGCGACTTCAACCGCAAGGGCTCCAGTGCGTTCAGTGGTCGCATTGGCCAGCGCGTGGCTGCCAAGGGCGTGACGGTGCTCGACGATGGCACCATTGCCGACCGCCGTGGCTCGCTGAACGTGGACGACGAAGGCCATGCCAGCCAGAAAAACGTATTGATCGAAGACGGCATTCTGCGCGGGTACATCCAGGATGCCATGAACGCCCGCCTGATGGGCGTCAAGCCCACGGGCAATGGCCGCCGTGAAAGTTATGCCCATGTGCCCATGCCGCGCATGACCAACACCTACATGCTGGGTGGCGACAAGAGCCCCGAAGAAATCGTGGCCAGCATCAAAAAGGGTTTGTACGCCACCAACTTTGCCGGTGGGCAGGTGGACATCACCAGCGGCAAATTCGTGTTCTCGGCCAGCCAGGCCTACTGGGTGGAAAACGGCAAAATCCTTTACCCCGTCAAGGGCGCAACCCTGGTTGGCAGCGGCCCGGAGTCGCTCAAGAAAATCAGCATGATCGGCAACGACATGAAGCTCGACTCGGGCGTAGGAACTTGCGGCAAGGAAGGCCAGAGCGTACCTGTGGGTGTGGGGCAGCCAACCTTGCGCATCGATGGCCTGACCGTGGGCGGCACGGCCTGAACGGCCCCCCGGGTTTGTCCTTGGCCCTGCATGTCAGAAACTGTCATCAAGCTGTGATACATTGAATCCATGTCTTTGCGCCTCGCTTCCTTTTACTTTTTTTATTTTTGGTTCTCAGTCCCCGGCGGACGAGAGGCGAGCGCATAAGCACCCGAACATCTCGATACACACCGCCGGAGCCTCAAAGCCCGGCGGTTTTTTTTGACCTGCTTTTTTTAATCCGAGGAGTCCACGATGAACGCCAAAACCACAGCCCCTGAGAGCTGGTATCCGATTGCTGCAGACCGTACGGGTCAGACCGACGACGAACGCATCAAGGACATCACCGTGCTCCCTCCGCCCGAACATCTGATCCGATTTTTTCCGATCGCCGGCACCGCCACGGAAAAGCTGATTTCTCAAACCCGCCAATCGATCGCCAAAATTGTGCACGGCAAGGATGACCGCCTGCTGGTCATCATCGGCCCTTGTTCCATTCATGATCCGGCTGCAGCGCTGGATTACGCCCGCCGCTTGAAGCCCCTGCGAGACCAATACGCGGACACCCTCGAAATCGTGATGCGGGTGTACTTCGAAAAACCGCGTACTACCGTGGGCTGGAAGGGGCTGATCAATGACCCCTACCTGGACGAGAGCTACCGCATCGACGAAGGCTTGCGCATTGCACGCCAGTTGCTGATCGAAATCAACCGCCAGGGCATGCCTGCAGGCAGCGAGTTCCTCGACGTGATATCCCCCCAATACATCGGCGACCTGATCAGCTGGGGAGCCATCGGCGCCCGCACAACCGAAAGCCAGGTGCACCGTGAACTGGCTTCCGGCCTGTCGGCGCCCATTGGTTTCAAGAACGGGACGGATGGCAACATCAAGATCGCCACCGACGCGATCCAGGCCGCAGCGCGGGGCCACCATTTCCTGTCGGTGCATAAAAATGGCCAGGTCGCTGTTGTTCAGACCCAAGGCAACAAGGATTGCCATGTGATTTTGCGTGGCGGCAAGGCCCCCAATTACGATGCCGAGAGCGTGGCCGCAGCCTGCAAGGAACTGGAAGCTGCCAAGCTGCCCGCCACCCTGATGGTCGATTGCAGCCACGCCAACAGCAGCAAAAAGCACGAACGCCAGATCGATGTGGCCCAAGACATTGCGGCGCAGATCAGCGGCGGTTCACGCCAGGTGTTTGGCGTCATGGTCGAAAGCCACCTCGTGGACGGCGCCCAGAAGTTCACCGCTGGCAAGGATGACGTGACCAAGCTGACCTACGGGCAAAGCATCACCGACGCCTGCATCGGCTGGAACGACAGCGTGGGCGTTTTGCAGGTGCTGTCGGGTGCGGTGAAGGCGCGTCGTTCGCGATAAGGCGCTTGGGCCTTGCACCATGAAAAAGCCCGCATCTGCGGGCTTTTTCATGGGTGATATGAACTAGCGTTGCAAGGCTTCCAGCAGCTTGGCGTGGATGCCGCCAAAGCCGCCATTGCTCATGCACAGCAATTGGTCGCCGGGCTGCACCTGGGCCATGACCTGTGCGATCACTTCGTCAATGTTGGTGCCCACTTGCGCTTTTGCGCCCATGGGTGCGAGGGCGGCTGCTGCATCCCAGCCCAGACCACCCGAGTGGCAAAAAGCCAGATCGACTTCTTCAAGGCTCCAGGGCAGCTGGGCTTTCATGGTGCCCAGTTTCATGGTGTTGCTGCGCGGCTCGAAGATGGCCAGGATGCGGGCCTTGCCAACCTGGCGGCGCAAGCCATTGACCGTGGTGCGGATCGCCGTAGGGTGGTGGGCAAAGTCGTCATAGACGGTGATGCCGTTCACTGTGCCGCGCACTTCCATGCGGCGTTTGACGTTTTCGAAAGTGCCCAGGGCCTGCGCCGCCAAGGCGGGGCTCACGCCCACATGCTCAGCGGCAGCGATGGTTGCCAGCGCGTTGAGTTGGTTGTGCACGCCGCCGATGCCCCATTGCACATCGGTCACGGGTTGGCCGGCCTGCAACACTTTGAAGTTGGACGGCTCGCCTTCGGCCACGAAGTCGCTCACGGTCGATCCAAAACTGCGGACTTCGCTCCAGCAGCCTTGTGCCAGCACGCGCGTCAGGCTTTCCTCCAAGCCGTTGACCACCACCCGGCCTGAGCCGGGCACGGTGCGCACCAGGTGGTGAAACTGGCGCTCAATGGCGGCCAGGTCGTCAAAAATGTCGGCGTGGTCGAATTCGAGGTTGTTCAAAATCGCCGTGCGTGGGCGGTAGTGCACGAACTTGCTGCGCTTGTCGAAAAAGGCCGTGTCGTATTCGTCGGCTTCGATCACGAAATACTTGCCACTGCCCAGGCGGGCAGAGACGCCAAAGTTCAGGGGCACGCCACCGACCAGGAAGCCGGGTTGCAGACCGGCTTGCTCCAGCACCCACGCCAGCATCGAGGTGGTGGTGGTTTTGCCGTGCGTGCCAGCAACGGCCAGCACATGGCGGCCCTGCAACACGTGCTCTGACAGCCATTGCGGACCGCTGGTGTAGGGCGCGCCAGCTTCCAGAATGGCTTCCATCAGCGGGAATTTGGGGTTGCCATCGCCCAGGCTGGCGCGGCTGACGACGTTGCCGATCACGTGCATGTCGGGATTCAGGGCCATCTGGTCGGCACCAAAGCCCGCTATCAAGCCAATGCCCAAAGCGCTCAATTGGTCGCTCATGGGGGGGTAGACGCCCGCGTCACAACCGGTCACCCGGTGTCCGGCTTCCCGTGCCAAGGCGGCCAATCCACCCATGAAGGTGCCACAAATGCCCAGAATATGTATATGCATGTCCGGATTTTAGGGGGGATGCAAGCGCTTTCCCGGCTTTCAGCCGGGCACAATCCATGTCCATGAACGATGTCGCTCTCGAAATTGCAGCCACTGCCGCCCGCTTGGTGGTGGAAGAAGGCCTGGCTTTTGGTCCTGCCAAGCACCGCGCCCTCAAAGCGCTCGGCTTGCCTGGCCGGACTGCCTTGCCAACCAACGACGTGGTCGAGTCCGAGGTGCGCGACTACATTGCCTTGTTTTGCGCCGATACCCAGCCAGCCGAGTTGCGGGCATTGCGCGAACTGGCCCGGGTCTGGTTGTTGCGCCTGAAGGAGTTTCGTCCGCATTTAGGGGGGGCTGTTTGGCAAGGGTGGGCCACACGTTTGTGTGACATCGACCTGGCCTTATTTTGCGATGACCCCAAATCGGCGGAAATTTCCCTGATCAACCAGGACCAGCGTTATGAGGTGCAAACCGTTCGGGGCCTGCACGGTGATGACGTGGATGTCTTGAGCTTGCACAGTTTCTGTGAGCCCCTGAACGAAGATGTCGGGGTTCACCTGCGCATTTACGATCTGGACGATCTGCGCGGGGCCTTGTTGCCCGATGCACAAGGCCGCTCGCCCCGGGGGGATTTGCAGGCGCTTGAGCGCCTGCTGACGGCATGAAAGACAATTTAGAGATGAACAATCAAAGCTCTGGTGCTTCAAGGCGCAATCTGATTTTGGGTGTCGGTTCGGCTGCAGCCGTGGTCGGTGTGGGGGTGGCCCTGCGTCGTTTTGAGCCCCAGCCTGTGACCGCAACGGCTGCTCACCCGGTGTGGGCCCAGCAGTTTGAGACGCCATCTGGCGAGGGGCTGGGGATGGCCAGTTTTCAGGGCAAACCCCTTTTGCTGAATTTCTGGGCCACATGGTGCCCGCCTTGTGTCGATGAACTGCCGATGATTGACGCCTTCTGGCGCGAAAATTCAGCCAACGGCCACCAAGTTGTGGCTTTGGCCATCGACCAGCCCAGTGCTGTACGCCGTTTCATCGCCCGGCAGCCCCTCGGATTTCCGATTGGTATGGCCGGACTGGGAGGGACCGAGTTGGCCAAATTGTTGGGCAATGCCACAGGAGGATTGCCTTTTACGGTTTTTTTCAAGGCAGATAGCAGCATTTGGCGACAAAAAATGGGGCAATTGACGCCGGATGATCTCGCGCAATGGCGCAGCGCACAAGGCTGAGGCCTTGCAGGCTGTAGGCGGAGCATGTTGTCACTTGATGATGCGTCTGCTTGCTTTGAAACCCAGCCCAATTCCAAACTTTAAAGACAATTTCAAGGGACGTTGTTGAAATTTAGTGTAAATTCAGTCAATTACCTGTACTCGCTGCTTTGGAGGCTCCATGGATTTACGCAAACTTAAAACCCTGATTGACTTGGTGTCCGATTCGAATGTGTCGGAGCTGGAAATCACCGAAGCCGAAGGCAAAGTCCGGATCGTCAAGAGCATGGGCGTGGCCGCACCCTTGGTGATGCAACAAGCCGCACCCGTTGCGGCGGCTTTGGCACCTGCACCGGTGGCTGCGGTAGAGGCCCCCGTTGCCGTTGTGGCACCTGCTGGCCATGCGGTCAAATCACCCATGGTGGGCACTTTCTACCGATCTTCCAGTCCTGGGTCTGCCCCGTTCATCCAGATTGGCTCTGTGGTCAAAGAGGGCGACACCCTGTGCATCATCGAAGCCATGAAGATTCTCAACGAGATCGAGTCCGACAAGGCCGGCACCGTGACACAGATTCTGTGTGAAAACGGCCAGGCGGTGGAATACGGTCAGCCTTTGTTCATCGTCGAATAAGCAAACGGGGATTTCATGTTCAAGAAAATCCTGGTGGCCAACCGAGGCGAAATTGCCTTGCGCATCCAGCGCGCGTGCCGTGAGCTGGGCGTCAAGGCGGTGATGGTTTACTCCGAAGCCGACAAAGAAGCCAAATATGTCAAATTGGCCGAGGAGGCTGTTTGTATAGGCCCTGCGGCCTCGCCGTTGAGCTACCTCAACATGCCCGCCATCATCTCGGCCGCCGAAGTGACCGATGCCGAAGCGATTCACCCTGGTTATGGCTTTTTAAGCGAAAACGCCGATTTTGCAGAGCGTGTCGAAAAAAGCGGTTTCCAGTTCATTGGCCCCTCACCCGAGTCGATCCGAATCATGGGAGACAAGGTCTCGGCCAAGCAATCCATGATCCGTGCCGGCGTGCCTTGCGTGCCGGGTTCAGAAGGCGAGTTGCCCGATGATCCGGTTCACATACGCCGCATTGCCAAATCGGTTGGCTACCCGGTGATCATCAAGGCAGCAGGCGGCGGCGGTGGTCGCGGCATGCGTGTGGTGCACACCGAAGCGGCATTGATCAATGCCGTTCAGATGACCAAGGCCGAGGCGGGGGCCGCTTTTGGCAATCCTGCGGTTTACATGGAAAAGTTCCTGCAGAACCCGCGCCACATCGAGATACAGATCCTGGCCGACAAGCACAAGAACGTGGTCTACCTCGGCGAGCGCGATTGCTCCATGCAGCGCCGCCACCAAAAGGTGATCGAAGAAGCGCCAGCGCCTGGCGTTCCCCGCAAGCTGATCGAGAAAATCGGTGAACGTTGCGTGGCGGCATGCAAAAAAATCAACTACCGTGGCGCTGGAACTTTCGAGTTCCTGTATGAAAACGGTGAGTTTTACTTCATCGAGATGAACACCCGCGTGCAGGTCGAGCATCCGGTGACAGAGTGGGTCACCGGCATCGACATCGTGAAAACGCAGATCATGGTGGCTGCGGGCGAAAAACTGCCCTTTACCCAACGCCAGATCCAGATTCGTGGCCACGCCATTGAGTGCCGTGTGAACGCGGAAGACCCCTTCAAGTTCACGCCATCCCCTGGCCGGATCACCTCTTGGCACATGCCCGGTGGCCCTGGTGTGCGTGTCGATTCGCATGCCTACAACAATTATTTCGTGCCGCCCAATTACGATTCGATGATCGGCAAATTGATTGTTCATGGCGATACCCGCGAGCAGGCCCTTGCCCGTATGCAGACGGCTTTGGCCGAGACCGTGATCGAGGGGATCAACACCAACATCCCTTTGCACCGCGAGTTGATGGTGGATGCCAAATTCATGCAGGGCGGCACCAACATTCACTATCTTGAACACTGGCTGAGCCAGCACAAGCGCTGAAACCTTATGTTTGAACTGAGCCTGTTGTGCCCCGAGGACCGTGTGGATGTTCTGAGCGATGCCCTGGACGCCCTGGATGCCTTGAGCGTGTCGGTTGAAGACGCCGATGCGCAGACCCCTGCGGAGCAGGCTTTGTTTGGAGAGCCCGGCATGCCGCCTCCCAAAGACGGCTGGCAACGGTCGCGCATGGCGGCACTGTTTGCGCAAGAGTCACAAGCCCAAGAGGCGCTTCAGTTACTTTCTGCGCAAGACTTCTTTGAAGCTTGTCACATGGTCGGTGTTCAGGCTGTCGCAGATCAGGACTGGGTTCGTTTAACCCAATCGCAGTTTGCCCCGGTTGAAATCACGCCCGATTTCTGGATCGTGCCTACTTGGCACCAACCACCCGCGCAAGCCCGACAGATCATTCGTCTCGACCCTGGTCTGGCATTTGGCACTGGAACTCACCCCACCACCCGCATGTGTTTACGCTGGATTGCAAAGCATGGTGTGCAGGGCCAGCGGGTGCTGGACTACGGTTGCGGTTCCGGCATCCTCGCCATTGGGGCTGCCAAATACGGCGCACAGGAAATCGATGCCGTTGACATCGACGATGCCGCTGTAACGTCCACAGTTCTCAATGCCGAAGCCAACGGCGTGAGCTTGGTCGCTGGCCTGCCTGAAAAAGCGCAAGGTCAATACCAAACGGTTCTGGCCAACATCTTGGCCTCGCCGCTCAAGGTTTTGGCACCCCTGTTGGTTTCTTATGTGGCCTCAGGTGGTTCCTTGGTGCTTGCAGGCATATTGGAGCGCCAGGCCGATGAACTGAAGGCCGCATACGCTCCCTGGATCCAATTGGAAGTTGCCGACAGCGAAGACGGCTGGATCCTGATGACGGCAACATCGCCAGTCGCGCTGGCTTGATCTGTGGGGTGCCGGTGTTGGCCATGATTCTGCACATGCCATGAGTTGGGTCACCCGCTGCCCGAAATGTGGCACCACTTACAAAGTGGTGCCCGATCAGCTGAAAATTGCACAGGGGTGGCTGCGTTGTGGTCAATGCCAGCATGCATTTGACAGCACAGGCTTGATCGTGGCCTGGCCTGAACCCGTCCATGGTTCACCAGGCGAAATTGTTGCTGAGGAGGCCGTTGAAAGACTCATCATCGATGAGTTGCTCAAGCAGGAAGATCGATCCCCTGATGTTCAGACAGTTTCTGCTTTCGCTTCCTTTGAAGAAGCGCTCTCTACATTCAAGCCACTCTCGCCATTGGAATTGCCATTGCCATTGGAGCGTGGGGCCGATCAGACGGATACGTCGCAGCCTCAGCGAAGTAAGTCGGGTGCGTGGGTCCCTAAATGGGTTGCTGCAGCCTTGTTGTTCACTCTCGCATTTCAGTGGATTTGGATGGAGCGGCAAACGCTGGTGGAAAAGAACCCACATGTCGCCCAAATTTTGCACGCGGTCTGTCGTGTACTTGCCTGTGAAATCTTGCCGCTGCAAGTTCGCGATGGCGTGGTCATCGAAAACTCCAGTCTGATGCCGCAGGGGGATGGGTTTTTGCTAAGTTGGTCAGTGCGCAACGCCACATCGCATCCCCTGCAGATGCCGGCCCTTGAGTTGACACTGTTGAGTGCTCAGGACAAAACCCTTGTGCGGCGCGTTTTCCCTGTGTCGGAGATTGAGGCGCCTACTGCTTTGGCGCCAGGAGAAACTTTGGAGGGCCAATTGCAAATCATGCCCGAAGCAGGTTTGTCGCCATCGGGTTACCGGCTCCTCGGTTTTTATCCCTGATTTTGAAATCCTGAGCATGTGAGGTTGATCCTCGATGCACGCAACCCATAAAAAAACCCAACACCGTTTCCAGTGTTGGGCTTTAGGGCTACTCGCGCCTAACAGTTGAATCAGGGCTTCGCGGCCGAAGGAAACGGCCATGCAGCTTGAGGATTCAGTGTGGTTTGTGCAGCGGGGGCAGCGGGTGCTTTGGATGCCTTCTTTGCAGCCGGCTTTTTAGCAGCCTTTTTCACAGCCGGTTTTTTAGCGGCTGGCTTTTTTGCAGCAGCTTTTTTGGCGGCAGCTTTTTTAGCCGGGGCAGCTTTTTTGGCTGCTGGCTTTTTGGCGGCTGCTTTTTTAGGAGCAGCTTTTTTAGCCGGTGCAGCTTTTTTCGCTGCTGGCTTTTTGGCGGCTACTTTTTTAGGAGCAGCTTTTTTAGCCGGGGCAGCTTTTTTGGCTGCTGGCTTTTTAGCGGCTACTTTTTTAGGAGCAGCTTTTTTAGCCGGTGCAGCTTTTTTGGCTGCTGGCTTTTTGGCGGCTACTTTTTTAGCCGGAGCCGCTTTCTTAGCGGCTGGTTTTTTGGCCATAACGGCCTTTTTCGCTGGAGCAGCTTTTTTTGCCGCTACTTTTTTTGCAGTTGCCATGGTTTTCTCCTTGATCAAGTTGAGAACTCAACGGAAAGGGAACGCTTGGTGCTTGTTGGATTGCACAAAGCGATCCATGGTGCTGAGGAAGCCCTCAACACCATGAACGCAGTAAAGCCACACCGCATATCGCCCGAAGGCGATGTGGAATGTGGCTTGAAAAGGGGGTTCATTCGACAGGTTTTCAGAAAATCAGTCCCAGGACAAAGCCCCACCGGATTGGTATTCAATGACCCGGGTTTCAAAGAAATTACGTTCTTTTTTCAGATCGATCATTTCGCTCATCCATGGGAACGGATTCTCTTCGTTCGGGAACAGTGCCTCAAGGCCAATCTGAACGGCTCGTCGGTTGGCTATATAACGCAAGTAGCCTTTAAACATGGATGCATTCATGCCCAGCACGCCACGGGGCATGGTGTCTTCGGCGTAACGGTATTCGAGTTCAACCGCTTGAAGGAATAGATCCTTGATTTCCGCCTTGAACTCTGCTGTCCAAAGTTGTGGATTTTCGAGTTTGATGGTGTTGATCAGATCAATGCCGAAATTGCAGTGCATGGATTCGTCGCGCAGGATGTACTGGTATTGCTCTGCCGCACCCGTCATCTTGTTTTGGCGACCCAAGGCCAAAATTTGTGTGAATCCGACGTAGAAAAACAGGCCTTCCATGAGGCAAGCAAATACGATCAAAGACTTCAGCAGAACCTGGTCGTTTTGCAAGGTGCCAGTCTTGAAATGGGGGTCCATGATCACGTTGATGAACGGGATCAGGAACTCGTCCTTGTCGCGAATGGATTTGATTTCGTTATAGGCGTTGAAGATATCGCTTTCGTCCAGACCCAGGGACTCTACGATGTATTGGTAGGCGTGGGTGTGAATGGCTTCTTCAAACGCCTGGCGCAACAAGAACTGACGGCATTCCGGCGCTGTGATGTGGCGGTAAGTACCCAGCGTGATGTTGTTGGCAGCCAAAGAGTCTGCTGTCACAAAGAAGCCGAGGTTTCGTTTGACGATGCGCCGCTCATCTTCGGTCAGGCCGTTAGGGTCTTTCCAGAGGGCGATGTCGCGGTTCATGTTCACTTCCTGCGGCATCCAGTGGTTGGCGCAGGTAGCCAGGTATTTTTCCCAAGCCCATTTGTATTTAAAAGGCACGAGTTGATTGACGTCGGTCTGGCCGTTGATGATGCGTTTGTCAGCCGCATTCATGCGGCGAGGACTTGCAGTTGAAGATGCGGCGGCAGGTGCTGTTGTTTCATCAGCACCAGAAAAAGAAGGCATCGCAGTTTGCGGCGCAGATTTGACTTGATCGTCCCAGGACAACATAAAAAATTCCAGTTCTCAAATTATGAAAGCAAGCGCATCAAATGCAAAGAAGCGATGAGCTTTTTTGCATTGAACAACCGTGAAGTGTTGTTCAATTGCATCGCACTTGGCTTATCACAGCAAAGTGCAATGCTTTTGAAATCATTGACAGGCTTCACAGCCAGGATCATCGATCGCACAAAACTTGATATCGGTCGCTGGTGATGCACTCATTTGAACTTGTGCGGCGGCTGCGGCAGCTTCCATGGCGCTCATGCCGCCAGTAGGCGAACCCGAGGAAGAGACTGCATTGTGTGAGCCTGCTTGCACCGTGGATTTTTCAGCTTGTGTGGCGCTGGATGTGCGCAAGTAGTAAGTGGTTTTGAGCCCACGCAGCCAAGCCAGCTTGTAGGTGTCGTCCAGCTTTTTCCCTGATGCGCCTGCCATGTAGATGTTCAACGACTGGGCTTGGTCAATCCATTTTTGGCGACGCGCAGCAGCCTCGACCAGCCAAGTGGTTTCGACTTCAAATGCGGTCGCGTAGAGCGCTTTGATTTCTTGCGGGACGCGATCGATCGGACGCAATGAACCATCAAAATGCTTCAGGTCCATGACCATCACGTCATCCCACAGCCCAAGACGCTTGAGGTCTCGCACCAAATAGCCGTTGATCACGGTGAACTCGCCCGAAAGATTGGACTTGACGGACAGGTTGCCGAAACAAGGTTCAATCGAGGCGTCCACGCCAATGATGTTGGAAATAGTGGCAGTCGGCGCAATGGCGACGCAGTTGGAGTTGCGCATGCCATCAGATGCGATTTTCTTGCGCAGTGCATCCCAGTCAAGGGTGGATGAGCGGTCGACTTCAACGTAACCACCGCGCTCACGCTCCAGCAGCTTCAGGGTGTCCAGAGGCAAGATGCCTTGATCCCACAAAGACCCTTTGTAGGTGGCATATTGGCCGCGCTCTTTCGCCAATTCGGTGGAGGCCCAATAAGCGTAGTAGCAGATGGCTTCCATGGATTGGTCTGCGAATTCCACGGCAGCCTGTGACGCATAAGGAATGCGCATTTCGTACAGCGAGTCCTGAAAGCCCATCAAGCCCAGGCCGACTGGGCGGTGGCGCATGTTGGAGTCACGGGCCTTTTTCACGGCGTAGTAGTTGATGTCGATCACGTTGTCCAGCATGCGCATGGCGATCGTGATGGTCTTGTTCAGTTTTTCGTGGTCAATGACCTTGCCGTTGGCACTGTCTTTCAGGTGACGCGACAGGTTGACCGATCCCAGGTTGCAGACGGCCGTTTCGGTGTCGCTGGTGTTCAGGGTGATTTCAGTGCAAAGGTTGGACGAGTGCACCACGCCAACGTGTTGCTGAGGCGAGCGCACGTTGCAAGGGTCCTTGAAGGTGATCCAAGGGTGGCCGGTTTCAAACAGCATCGACAGCATCTTGCGCCACAGGTCGGTCGCTGGCACGGTTTTGCTGGGTTTGATTTCGCCGCGCTCGGCTTTTTGCTCATAAACCACATAGGCTTTTTCAAAGGCCATACCAAACAGGTCATGCAGATCGGGTACATCGGAGGGCGAGAACAAGGTCCAGCTTCCTTTTTCCATGACACGGCGCATGAACAGGTCGGGGATCCAGTTGGCCGTGTTCATGTCATGAGTGCGGCGGCGGTCATCGCCTGTGTTTTTGCGCAGTTCCAGGAATTCTTCGATGTCCAGGTGCCATGTTTCCAGGTAAGTGCAGACTGCACCTTTGCGCTTGCCGCCCTGATTCACGGCGACAGCCGTGTCGTTGACCACTTTGAGGAAAGGCACCACACCTTGTGACTCGCCATTGGTGCCCTTGATGTGTGAGCCCATGGCACGCACGCGGGTCCAGTCGTTGCCCAGTCCACCCGCAAATTTGGACAGCAAAGCGTTTTCCTTGATGGACTCGTAAATGCCGTCCAGATCATCGGGTACTGTAGTCAGGTAGCAGCTCGACAGCTGTGAGCGCAATGTGCCGCTGTTGAACAGCGTGGGCGTGGAAGACATGAAGTCAAACGAAGACAGGATTTCGTAAAACTCGATGGCTCGTGCTTCGCGGTTGATTTCGTTGAGCGACAGACCCATGGCAACGCGCATGAAGAAAGCCTGAGGCATCTCGATGCGTGTCTTGCGCACGTGCAGGAAATAACGGTCATACAGGGTTTGCAGACCCAAGTAATCAAATTGCAGATCGCGTTCGGGCTTGAGTGCGCTCGCCAGCTTTTTCAGGTCAAACTGCAGCAGCTTCTCGTCGAGCAGGTCGTTGTCTACGCCCTTCTTGATGAATTGAGGGAAGTAATTGATGTACTCCTCGGCCATCTGGTCCTGCGTCACTTCCTTGCCCAAAATTTCCTTGGCGATGGTGTGCATCAACAGGCGAGCGGTCACGTAGGTGTAATCAGGATCCTTTTCGATCAAGGTGCGCGATGCCAGGATCGATGCCTTGTAGACCTCTTCCATGGGCACACCGTCGTACAGGTTGCGCATGGTTTCGGCCACGATGGGCTCGGGGCTGACGTCCTTGCCCAAGCCGGCGCAGGCATTCACCATCAGTGATTTGAGGTAATCCAGATCCAGGGCGACGCGTTGGCCGCCATCAATGACATGCAGGCGTGGTTCAGTTGGCTGGGGGGCTGCTTGTTGCTGCTGTTGGGCGCGTTCTTGGGTGCGACGCTCACGGTACAGCACATAAGCGCGTGCAACTTCATGGTTGCTGCTGCGCATCAAGCCCAACTCCACCTGATCTTGTACGTCTTCGATGTGGAATGTGCCCCCGCCAGGACGAGAGCGCACCAAAGCGCGGACCACGTTTTGCGTCAACTCTTCAACCACTTCGCGGACGCTGGCTGATGCGGCGCCTTGTGTGCCGTGAACCGCCAAAAAGGCTTTCATCAGGGCCACAGCAATTTTGCTCGGCTCGAAAGGCACGACAGCGCCATTGCGGCGAATGATTTGGTAGTGGGCCAGTGCCTGCAGGCCGGGGATACTGTTTTGCCTTGCTTCAGGCTGGTGCAAATGGGCAGGGGATGGGGAGGCGATTTTCAGATCTGTTTGCATGGTCATATCGGTGGATTTCAGTGATCGTTGAATCTGGAACAAGCCGCTTCAATGGGCGATTTGTTTAGTTGTGAGAATTTGTAAGAAGCACTATATCTGGTGTCTGGCATTAGCACAAGCCACTACAGGTAGTGTACCGGTCAGTTTTGCGAGTCTGGCTTGATCGTGCCAAATAAATTGCTGCCGAGGCCTTTTGTGAGCGCCTTTCACTTTCTGAAAAGAGGGCTCGATTCGCCTGTTTTCAATGGCTTTGGATCTGCCAAATCAGTCCTGATGCGGCCTGCGAAGCAATTGTGCTGAAAATACCTTGATGGGCTTGGGCTGCGCGGCGATGGCGTGGCTGTTGTTTTGATCCAAAAGTCAATTTCGAACTGAGCCTCAAACGCGTAAATATTTTTGGGTAGGGTTTGCCAGAGATCGGAATCAGGGAAAAACCTGAGGCGGAAAATCCAACAACTGCTTCAGACGTGCCCAGTGGAAGCCCGGACCTGGATCCTGCTTTCTGCCGGGTGCAATGTGTTCATGCCCCGCCAGATGTGCAATGGGGTAGTTTTGCCGGATGTCCCGGCAAAGTTCGGCCAAGCGCCGGTATTGCGTGTCTTCGAAAGTATCACCCTCGAGGCCCTCGAGTTCAATGCCGATCGAGTCGTCATTGCAATTGCTTCGCCCGCGGTACTGCGACTGCCCCGCATGCCAGGCGCGGTCATTGCAGCTGACAAACTGCCACAAGGAGCCGTCGCGGCGTATGTAGAAATGCGATGAGACCGTCAGCCCCCGGATGGACTGGAAGTAAGGGTGAGCTTCCCAATCGAGCTGGTTGGTAAAAAGGCGTTGCACGGCATCGCCACCATATTGGCCGGGCGGAAGGCTGATGGAGTGGACAACGATCAGGTCAATGCACGCCAGAGGGGGACGAGAACCGAAGTTGGGGGATTCAAGTCGCACCGCTTGTGGGTGCCAACCTTTTTGCCAAGGGGGCAGCGTCTCTGGTGCGGACTCAGCCATGGCCGCAGTGGTTTCAGCCGGGGTTGCGGTCTTGTGCTGCAGCCCGATGTTCGGTGCTGCAGTAAAGGCCTTTTTGGCCAGAGACGGCTTCTTCTGAAGGCAAATGGATCCCGCAATGGCCGCAAGTCACCATTTCCGATGGCGTTTGGGCATCCGTTTTTTGAGGCGGATTGGCCTTGTTGGCCGAACGCCCACGTTTTAAAGCCCAGATGATCAGCACAACCACCAGCAGTAAAAACAGATATTTCATCCCATACGCCCCAGCAAAACTTCCAAAACAAATCGGGAGCCGGCATAAGACAAGAGCAACAAGCCCGCCCCGATGTAAAGCACCCGGACTGCGCGGCGGCCTCGCCAGCCCCACTGGCTGCGACCGATCAGCAAGATGGCAAAGGTTAACCAGGACAGCAAGGCAAAAATGGTTTTGTGGTCCCAGCGCCAATGGCCCTGACCCTGGCCGTAAAGTGCATCGCCAAACAAAATGCCGGCCACCAAGGTGCCGGTCAGCAAAAAGAAACCTGCCAGGACGAACCGGAAGGTGAGTCGCTCCAGCGTTAACAGCGGGACGCCGCTTCCGGCATCTTGGGCCATCCGGATATCGCGTTCAGCCCGGGTCATCATCCAGCCATGCACCACGGCGGCACCAAACATGCCGTAAGCAGACAAACCCAAAGCCCAATGCAAAGGCAACCAAGCCGATGCTTGCGCGGACAAGGGCGTGCCCGGGAAAAACCAGGCCAGCACAACGGCGATGGTCCCCAAACTGCCCATGGCCCATCGGGCTTTGAATTTGGGGAAAAACTGGCTCTCTAATATGTAGGCACTCACCACGAGCCAGGCAGTCACCGATATCGCGGGTGCAAACCCGAAGTGGACCGGCCCGACCAGCAAGCTCAGCAAAGCCACGGCATGCGCGGCCCATGCCAGCCAAAGAAGGCGACGAGCATGGGTGTGGGAAAGCCGCTCACCCGCTAAGGCTGGCAAGCCGTAGGCCAAAGCAGCCAGGACGGTGGCAGGCAACATCCAAAATGGGGGACTCGCTAAAATCATGGCACCGAGTTTAGCCTTTCAGGCGCAGCCACAGGGGCTTCGCCATCACGCTTGACCGGATATTTCTGGATTCCCCCATGGCCTCCGCCCTGACCGACAAACTTTCACGCCTCGTCAAGACCCTCAGCGGACAGGCCCGCATCACCGAATCCAACGTGGCCGACATGCTGCGCGAGGTGCGCATGGCACTGCTGGAGGCCGACGTGGCCTTGCCGGTGGTGCGCGATTTCATTGCCCGTGTGAAAGATAAAGCGCTGGGCCAGGAGGTCATGGGCTCGCTCAAACCCGGACAAGCACTGGTGGGTGTCGTTAATCGGGAGCTGGCCGCCACCATGGGCGAGGGGGTGTCCGACATCAATTTGGCTGCACAACCGCCTGCCGTGATCCTGATGGCGGGCTTGCAAGGTGCCGGCAAAACCACCACCACCGCCAAGCTGGCCAAGCACCTGATTGAAAAACGCAAAAAGAAAGTGCTGACGGTCTCGGGCGATGTGTACCGCCCCGCCGCCATTGAACAGCTGAAAACCGTGACCGCGCAAGCCGGGGCCGAATGGTTCCCCAGCACGCCTGATCAAAAGCCGATCGACATTGCCCGCGCCGCCATCGACTACGCCCGCAAACATTTCTTTGATGTGTTGCTGGTCGACACCGCAGGCCGGCTGGCCATTGACGAGGCCCTGATGGCCGAGATCAAGGCCTTGCATGCAGAGCTCAAACCGGTCGAGACCCTGTTTGTGGTGGATGCCATGCAGGGTCAGGATGCGGCCAACACCGCCAAAGCCTTCAGTGAAGCCTTGCCCCTGACCGGCATCGTGCTGACCAAGCTGGACGGCGATTCACGGGGTGGTGCAGCGCTCTCGGTGCGCCAGATCACCGGCGTGCCGATCAAGTTTGCCGGCACCAGTGAAAAAATTGATGGTTTGGAAGTGTTCGACGCCGAGCGGCACGCCGGGCGTATTTTGGGCATGGGCGACATCCTGGCCCTGGTCGAGCAGGTCACTGCGGGCGTGGACATGGAAGCGGCGCAAAAGCTGGCGGCCAAGGTCAAAAGCGGTGGCGGTTTTGATTTGAATGACTTTTTGGCCCAAATTCAGCAGATGAAACAAATGGGTGGCCTGTCGAGCCTGATGGATAAATTGCCGTCGCAGCTGACTGCCAAGGCCGCTTCCATGGACATGAACAAGGTCGAAAAAGACATTGGCCGCAAGCAAGGCATCATCCACAGCATGACGCCTCAGGAGCGCAGAAAGCCGGAGTTGATCAAGGCCACCCGCAAGCGCCGCATCGCCGCTGGCGCGGGCGTTCAGGTGCAAGACGTCAACCGCATGCTCAAGGAGTTTGAGCAGATGCAGGACATGATGAAAAAAATGTCCGGTGGCGGCATGATGAAAATGATGAAACGCATGGGCGCCATGAAAGGGATGATGGGCGGTGGCGGCGGGTTTCCCGGCATGCCTCGCTGAGTCTTCCTTTCAGTACTGGCTCTCGGGCAGCGTGACCCGCAGGCCATCCAGCGCGTCGGTCAGCACGATCTGGCACGACAGCCGGCTGCCTGGCTCGCGTACCTGGGCGGTAAAGGCCAGCATGCTGTCCTCGTCGCCGCTCATGGCGGGCAGCTTGGCCAACCATTCAGCAGACACGACCACATGGCAGGTGGCGCAAGTCAGCAGCCCACCGCAATCGGCCTGAATGCCAGGTAAATTCGCATCGACAGCGGACTGCATCAGGCTTTGGCCCTCCTGGACTTGCAGGCTGCGTGCGGCTTGTGTGGGGTCGTGGGGTTGCAGGTGAATGGTGATCATGTTCAATGCGTCGCCGTCTGGCGCTGTCCTTCAAGAGGGTTTCAAATGCGCCCGAAATATTCACGGCGGTGGAATTCCTGCGCGTCCTCGGCCAGCGCCAAGCGCTGGTGTTCGGCCAGTTTGAGGGTGCTGTAGTAATCGACAAAGGGCTGGCCCAGAGCCTGGCACAGGGTGGGGTCTTTTTGCAGTGCCCGTACGGCATTGGCCAGGCTGGTCGGGATGAGGGTCGCACCGGGTGAGTAAGGTGTTTCGGTGGCTTCGGGGGCTTTCAGCTGCGCGTCCACACCGGCCAGCCCAGCATGGATTTGCGAGGCCATGTACAGATAGGGGTTGGCCGCCGGTTCACCCAAGCGGTTTTCAATGCGCGTGGCCGCGTCGCCCGCCGCACCAATCACGCGCAGCATCGCGCCCCGGTTGTCGCGCCCCCACAAGATGGACTGCGGCGCCATTGCGTTGGGCCTGAAACGCCCATAGCCATTGCTGGTGGAGGTGCACAAAGCCGTGAGCGCCGGGGCATGGGCGAGCAGACCCGCCAGATAAGCGGCGCCCGCATCAGACAGCACCTGCAGCGCATCAAGTGGGCTGCTGCCGGGCGCGGGGGCATCGCGCATGAACACGTTGTGGCCCGTCAAGCGCTCGCACATGGACTGGTGCAAATGCCAGCCACTCGACATGATGTGTTCAAACGGCGGGCGGCACATGAAGGTGGCGTGGTAACCCGCGCGGCGCAGGGCCTGGCGTGTGGCATTGCGGAAAAGCACCATGTTGTCGGCTGCCGTGAGCGCATCGCTCACGTCAAACACCGCCTCGACCTGGCTGGGGCCCAGTTCGATTTCGAGCGAGATCAGGGGCAGGCCCAGCGCCTGTGCGGTGCGTTGCACGATGCGCAGGGGCTCCTCGGCCTGGTCAAACAATGCCTCGGTCAACAAGTTGAAGCCTGGGTGGATCAGACTCACTTCGGGCGCGGGACCGGGCCAGCCTGCGCGGTCCGGGTCGAGGTCGTGCCCATGCAGCGGGTCTTTCAGGCGGTAGATGTGGAACTCGACTTCGAGCCCACAGCGCATTTGCCAGCCGCGTTCGGTCAGGCGCTGCACGGCCTGCTGCAGCACATGGCGCGAGTCGAGCGGCACAATGCGGCCATCGGCCAAATAGGGCTGGCACTGCAGCCAGCCGGTTTTGTCGGTCCAGGGCAGCACATGCCAGCTGGCCGGGTCGGGCATGAGTGTGAAATTGCTGGCGCCCGAAAACCCTGGCAAGGTCTGCGCGATGCCCGGCTCGAACACCTTGAAGGCGGTGCGGTCCGAGCTGTCCTTGAGCAGCAAGGTGCTGACCATGCCCACACCGTTGGCCAGCGCCTGGCGCAACTGAGACGCCACGATGGTCTTGCCGCGCACCACGCCGTGCAGGTCGCACCAGCCCAGGCGGATCAGTTCGATGCCCGAGGACTCGACCTGTTTGACCAACTGCTCGCAGGCGGCCAGGCGCTCATGGCTTTGCAGGCCACAACGTTGCGCAAAACTCATGCTGCGCTCGGTTGTTCTGCGGCCTGGGCGCTGCCCGGCAGCGCAGCATCCCAGGTGGCGCCATCGCGCTTGGCCTGGCAGACCTCGCGCCACCACTGTGGCCACTGGCCACTGGGGGCGATGCCGTCCACTGTGTCGGGGCCCACGCGTTGGCTGGCCACGGCGTTTTGCGCAAAGCCGGGCGGCAGTCCGCCGGCCTGCACGGTCTCTATGGCTTTGAGCAGCGTGCGCCGGTTGGCCATGATGACCTTGTCGCTGGTGCCCAGATGTTCGCGGGTGCGGTCCTGGATGGCACCCATGCTTTCGCAGGCCCACTGGTCGTGCACATTGATGTCGTCTTCGCCCATGCCCAGGAAGGTGCGCGAGATTTGCTCTTCGGGGTTGAAGCCCCAGTGGTTGTGTTGGCCCGCCTTGGGGATGTAGTCGGGCAGGGTCACCGAGGGCAGCCGCTGATTGCGCATGGCTTCCTTGTCCACCGGCCCGGCAAAACTGGTGAACACCGAATACCAATAGGTGTGCGTGTCGTCCACCGGCACATGCATTTGCGTGATGGTCATGGACTCGGACAGTGGAATCACAAAGGTGTGCGGGAACAGCGCATTCGTCACCCGCACATGGGTCAGCGTCTCGTTGATCGGCCGCAAGGCCGTCAGGCGCATGCCCGTGTCGGTGGGCTCGAACGAAATGTCGGGCTGGTCCAGTTCTCGCATCACGCGCGTCATGGGCCAGCGTTCGCCTTGCACATCGCCTGCGCTCGCACCCCTGAACTGGCGGCCATAGCTGCCTTCGAGCGACTCGTCCTTGAAAAAGCGGTGCAGGTAAGAGGCATGCGCCGGGTCAATGCCCACCTCAAACGCCTGCAGCCAGTTGCAGTGCCACAAGCCCTTGAAGGCAAAGGTGTGCGTGGCTGGGGCGCTGAAAGCGTCGATGGCGGGCAGCGGCGGTGGTGTCTGGCCTTCTGGGCCGAACCAGCCGAACAAGATGCCGCTGCGCTCGATCAGCGGGTAACTGCGCTGGCGCACCCGTTGGCACAGCGTGCTGCCGACGGGCTCAGCTGGGGTTTCGGTGCATTGGCCCGTCACATCAAACTTCCAGCCATGGAAGGGGCAGCGCAGGCCATCGCCTTCGTTGCGCCCATAGGCCAGATCGGCACCCCGGTGCGGACAGTCACGGTCGAGCAAACCGAACGCAGCTTGCGCGTTGCGAAACAGCACCAGGTCCTGGCCCAGAATGCGCACCGCCTTGACAGGGCGAATCGCCATGCGCGGATCGAGCGCGGGGTTGAATTCATCGACCAGCGCCACGGGCTGCCAATAATGGCGCATCACCGCGCCGCAAGCGGTGCCAGGGCCGATGCGGGTGATCAATTCGTTTTGTTCTGCTTTCATGGGCGTCTCCGGTCCATCTGGGGTGTGGGACTGTTGGCCTGCGGGGCGAACGATCGTCTCTGTTAAATCAGTTTAAACCGCAATGCAGGGGATGCCTGCCAATGGGTGACAGCTTGACTTGCGTCAAATGAAATCGGCTGCAGGGCCGGCTGCAGGCTCGGATACCGATGTGCCAATTGACGCAAAATCCTGCGCATGAAACACGCACTTTTCATCTACGGCACCTTGATGCCCGGTTTGCGGCTGCAAGCCGAAATGCACGGCGCCCGTTTGGTGGGCGCGGCCCAGGTGCAGGGCCGTTTGGTCGATGTGGGTTGCTACCCCGGTCTGCTGCAGGGCGAAGGGCAGGTCACAGGCGAAGTCTATGAAGTTGATGAGGCTCACCTGGCCCGGCTCGACGCTGTGGAAGGCCTGTTGCCCGGCGACCCTGCCGCATCGCCCTACTGGCGCGAAATGGTCACCGTGCTCAGCGGCCCGTTGCAGGGCCAGCAGGTGCAAGCCTATGTGTATAAAAGCCCAACGGTCGGTTGCGTGTCAATCCCGCATGGCGACTACCGCCGCTACGTCCGCGAAGTGGGGCGGGAGTCCTGAGTGGGCTTGCTCAGCCCTTGATCAAGAGCTCGCCACGCAGCGAGTGCGACAGCCCTTGCGTGATGCGCACATCCACCATCTGGCCGATCAAGCGGTCCATGCTCGGGCCGCCGGGGAAGTTGACCACCCGGTTGCACTCGGTGCGGCCCGCCAGCTCGGTGGCGTCCTTGCGTGAAGGGCGTTCCACCAGAATGCGCTGCACTGTGCCCACGCGGCTTTCGCCAATGCGCTGCACGTTTTCTTCAATGGTGGCTTGCAGGTGGTGCAGCCTGCGCAACTTCACCGCATGGGGTGTGTCGTCGTGCAGGTTGGCAGCAGGTGTGCCGGGGCGGGGGCTGAAGATGAAGCTGAAACTGGTGTCAAAACCCACATCGGTGATCAGTTTCATCATCTTGTTGAAGTCTTCCTCGGTCTCGCCTGGGAAGCCCACGATGAAATCGCTGCTCAGCGACATGTCGGGGCGAATCGCCCGCAGTTTGCGAATCGTGCTCTTGTATTCCATGGCGGTGTAGCCGCGCTTCATGGCCATCAAAATCCTGTCCGAGCCGTGCTGCACCGGCAGGTGCAGGTGGCTCACCAGTTTGGGGATCGTGGCGTAAGCATCGATCAAGCGCTGGGTGAACTCGTTGGGGTGGCTGGTCACGTAGCGGATGCGCTCAATGCCCGGCATGTCGGCCACGTACTCCAGCAGCAGCGCAAAGTCGGCAATCTCAGATGTGTTGCCCATCTTGCCGCGGTACGCGTTCACGTTCTGGCCCAGCAGCGTGATTTCTTTCACGCCCTGCGCGGTCAGTCCGGCCACTTCGACCAGCACATCGTCAAAGGGCCGTGACACTTCTTCGCCCCGGGTGTAGGGCACCACGCAGTAGCTGCAATATTTGCTGCAACCTTCCATGATCGACACAAAGGCGGTGGCGCCTTCCACCTTCGCAGGTGGCAGGTGGTCAAACTTTTCAATCTCGGGGAAGCTGATGTCCACCTGGGGGCGCTGCTTGCGCTCACGCTCGGCCAGCAACTCGGGCAGGCGGTGCAAAGTTTGCGGGCCAAACACCACATCCACATAAGGCGCACGCTTGATGATCTCGGCACCCTCCTGGCTGGCCACGCAACCGCCCACGCCGATCAGCACACCCTTGGCTTTCAGGTGCTGCACCCGGCCCAGATCGCTGAACACCTTCTCTTGGGCCTTTTCGCGCACCGAGCAGGTGTTGAACAAAATCAGATCGGCCTCGTCCACGTTTTGCGTGGGCTCATAGCCCTGGGCCGCACTCAGCACATCGACCATCTTGTCCGAGTCGTACTCGTTCATCTGGCAGCCAAAAGTTTTGATGAAGACCTTCTTGCTCATGCAGCCTCCTTGGAGGTGATGAAGTCAAAGCAAAGCAAAGCACGCCCGCGAAGGGCCAAAGTGCAGCGGTTCATGGTGTAGATCCAGAGGCTGTAGAAAGAAAAGGCGCGCTTGGCGCCTGGGAAAGAGGATTATCGCAGGCGCTCAGCACGGGTTGCCGGGCTGGGCAAGTCCAGCGATCGTGAGCGCTGGTGTTTGCCTTCAGCCAGCGTTTGGACTTTTCGGCTTGTAAAACATCGGATAAGCCCTTTGCACCGTCGGGCTGTCATAAGCCCAGCTGTGGCATTGGCCCAAATGGAATGGCGCTTTGGTGACGGTGGGTTGGGGCGCGCCCGTTAGTTCGCGGCGGTGCCATTGGCCGGACGGCAAGGTCTGGTAGGCGGCGGTCGCCATGTTGGACAGCATTTCGCGCAGGTGGGTGCAGCCTTGTGTGCCGCCCACGTGTTCGTTGATGACTTTGCGCCAGCCCGGGCCCATGGTGCAGCCGATCAGTTTGTGCATGCCGTGGGTTGCGCCTGCGCATTCAGGGTGAGGAATGTCGTCCATGGAAGTGGCGAGGTCCTGGATGACCATTTGGTTGTTCAGGGTCACGCGAATTTTCAGGCCGTGGATGGGCTGCTGGGCAGGAAAGGGGCGCTCATTGGGTACTTGAAAACCGTAGGATTTGACATCGGTCAGTTCGGCTTCGATGTCCCAAAGGCCGTCTTCACGGTCGTAGCCTTGGTAGACCACGGTGCGCGTATGTGACAGTTTTCGGGGGGAGGGGGGTGGAAGTGCCAATGGAAATCTCGTGGGTCTGGTGTTCAATGCTCCGATCATATCGATGCAGGAGCCCTCAACATGTCGCAGCCCATTCACCCCGCCGTTCGCCGCCAGACCATTGCCGATGCCCTGCGCCGCACGGCGATTCGCTTGCCTGCCAAAACAGGCATCGTTTGCGGTGCCACCACCTGGACATATGCCGAGTTCGATGCCTTGGTGTCGCGTCTGGCGGCAGGCTTGGCATCCGTGGGCGTGGCCGAAGGGGACAAAGTGGCGGTATTGGCCCGCAATTCGCATGGCTTTGCCGCGCTGCGTTTCGCGCTGGCCCGGCGGGGTGCGGTGATGGTGCCGATCAACTTCATGCTCAAGGCCGAAGAGGTGGCGTTTATCTTGCGCCATGCCGGCGCCCAAACCCTGGCCACTGACAGCGGTCTGGCCGAGCTGGCGCAGGCCGCTGCCAAGTTGGACACGCAAGTTCAGCAGTTCATCTGGCTGCCGTCTGAAGACCCGAGCCAGCCCGTCGCGGGCATGCACAGTTTTGACACTCTGGCCGCCTGCACCGACGCGCTGCCCGATCTGCAGCTGGGCAGTTACGACGTGGCACAGATCGTCTACACCAGTGGCACCGAATCGTCGCCCAAGGGTGCCCAGCTCACGCACGATGCGGTGATGTGGCAATACGTCAGCTGCGTGATCGATGCCGAGATTGCCGAGGCCGATGTGGCCCTGCACGCGCTGCCGCTGTACCACTGCGCCCAGCTCGATGTGTTTTTTGGCCCGGCCATTTACATGGGCAGCACCAACGTGATCACGGCCAAGCCCACGCCCGATAACCTGTTGCCGATGATCGAAAAATTCGGCATTACCAGTTTTTTTGCGCCGCCCACCGTGTGGATTGCGCTGCTGCGCTCACCCTTGCTGGACCCGGCCAAGCTGGCCCGATTGGCCAAGGGCTATTACGGCGCGTCCATCATGCCGGTGGAGGTGCTGAAAGAGCTGGCCGCTCGTTTGCCCAAGGTGCGCTTGTGGAACTTGTATGGCCAGACCGAAATCGCGCCGCTGGCCACCTTGCTCGGGCCCGAAGACCAGTTGCGCAAACCCGGCTCGTGCGGCAAGGCGGTACGCAACGTCGAGACCCGGGTGGTGAACGACGACATGCAGGATGTGGCCTTGGGTGAGGTGGGCGAGATCGTGCACCGTTCGCCGCACCTGATGCTGGGTTATTTTCATGACGACGAGCGCACCCGGGCCGCCTTTGAGGGCGACTGGTTCCACAGCGGGGATCTGGGCATCATTGATGAAGAGGGCTACATCACGGTGGTGGACCGCAAGAAGGACATGATCAAGTCCGGCGGCGAAAACGTGGCCAGCCGCGAGGTGGAAGAGATGATTTACCGCCTGCCTCAGGTCAGCGAAGTGGCGGTGGTTGGCCTGCCCGATCCCAAATGGGTTGAGGCGGTGACGGCGGTGATTGTGATCAAGGCCGGGCAAACACTGGATGAGGCCACTGTGATCGCGCACTGTGCCGAACACATGGCCGGATTCAAGTGTCCCAAACGGGTGGTCTTCACCGACACGCTGCCCAAAAACCCGAGCGGTAAATTGCTCAAGCGCGATCTGCGGCTGCGGTATGCATGAAACGTTTGCGACGAAACGGCTTTGTTGCGGGGTTGCAGGCGCATTTGGCAAGAAAAATGGGGGGCAATGGCCATGAGCAAACCAGGCAGCTCTAGAACTGGACGGTCAGGCGCGGCATGGCCCATCGTGTTGCGCCCTTTGCAGGTGGGCGACATCGGCTGGGTGGCGCATCGACAAGGTATTTTGTACGCGAAGGAGTACGGTTGGGACGGCACGTTCGAAGCGCTGGTGGCCGAGATTGCTGCTCAATTTGTCAAAAATTTTGACCCTCAAAAAGAAAGCGCCTGGATCGCCGAGTGCGAAGGCCGTGTCGTGGGCTCGGTGTTTTTGGTCAAGGTGACTGATGTCGAGGCCAAGTTGCGCTTGCTTTACGTGGAACCCGAGGCGCGCGGCACAGGCCTGGGGCGGCGTCTGACCGATGAATGCATCGCTTTTGCCAAGGACCGGGGCTATCAAAAACTCAGCTTGTGGACCAACGACATCCTTCATGCCGCACGCCACATTTACCAGCAGGCCGGTTTTGTGTTGGTGTCAGAAGAAAGCCACCATTCATTTGGCCATGATCTGGTGGGACAGTACTGGGCTTTGGACCTTCGGGACTGACACAAGCCGATAGGCCAAGGCGTCTGTTGCGTCACGTTGCAGGCGCATCGAATTTCAAGGTCCTAGATATCAGGCGCTTGCTGGGCACCAGCCCATTTCCAGCCAGTGCGCATAGCCTGGCTTGAAAGGCCATGCGGTGTATTGCACCGGTGTGCCTGGGGGCAATACCTGTTCGGTCAGGTGGTCCAGCCAGGGGCTGATCGCACCGATGCGCTGTAACCAGTCTTGTCCTTCGCGGGTCTCCATGGCCAAGCCGGCAAGGCTCTTTTGTGCTGTTGGCAAAGGGGTGTCGGTCAGGCTTGGGCCGGACATGCGGTCGTGTACGCTGCCCCAAGCCACGTGTTTCATCTGTTGTTGCAGTTGGCGCAAACGCCGGTTGACTGCATCCAATGGTTCCTGGGCAAAACGCAATTGCCCCAACACATTGTCAAACCAGAAAAAGGCATCGGGCATGGCCCGCACCCTATCGGGTAACTGCGCGAGGCCATCGCCCGTGTGCAGGTGCAGTGATGTTCCGTGACGTTTCAGATGTTGGCCATGCCGCCAGCGAAACAAGGGTGCAGCCAAGGGGTCGATGTCCCAGGCATGAACTTCGCTGAATTGCGCCAGCCAGTTTGTGGGCAGCATCCAGCCCGCGCTGGCCCCAATCAGCACCAATTTTTGGCGCGGCATGGTTTGCGACAACAGCCAATCTGAAATCTGGGCAGACGCTGGCGCCCAGCGATCTTGTGATCGCCATGCGCGCCAATGCCAATGCCATCCACCTGTCAAATTCATGCGCGTACTTTAAACCGTGGCGCGCATGCGGCGATGGGACTTGGCGATGCTTGTCAAATGATCCTGCCCTGGCGCCACCAGGCCAGTGCGCAGCCCCAACTGAGCAGCAAGATGCCCAGCAAGGCGCACAAAGCAGAGATTTCGGTCATCCGGTGTTTTTTCAGCACGATCTTTTGGCTCAGTGCGTTGTAAATCTTGTTCAGCTCAGGGGCGTTGTTGGCGCTGAAATATTCACCCCGGGTGATGTCGGCGATCTTTTTCAAAGTCTCTTCGTCCAGTTTTACGCGCATTTGCATGCCCTGGGCTTTGAGCAATGTGCCTTGCAAGGTGCCCACGCCCACGGTGTAAACGCGAACCCCCAGGTCGGCGGCCACCTGGGCCATTTTGAGGGCATCGGGGCCGTTGTTGCTTTGGCCGTCGCTCAGCAAGACGATGGCGGCCGCTGTGTTGGCGCCTGCAGGCACTTTGGGCAATGCGACGGGTCGGTTTTTTTCCGACCCTGTTGCACCCGTGCCGGTGGTCGGGTCGCCCCCCAGAGGGGTGCCGGTGTCTGGGCGAGTCTCGCCTTCGATCAGGCCGCGCACATCAAGCCCTGAGCCTGGCAGCATGGCATCCAGCGCAATGACCATGCCGCTGCCCAAGGCTGAGCCAGGTTGCAGGCTCAGGCTGTCGATGGCCTGAAGCATCAGGTCTCGCTGATCCGTGGGTGCTTGCACCAGCGCTGCTGCGCCCGCCATGCTGACCAGCCCCAACTTGACCTGCCCGGGTTGGCCCAGTACAAAACTTTTGGCTGCAGCTTGAGCCGCTTCAATGCGGCTGGGTTGGACATCGCTGGCCCGCATGCTGCCAGAACTGTCGATGGCCAGCATCACCGTGTCGATGCGACTGGGCAGCAATAGGATGGCCTGAGGCCGGGCAACGGCCACCAGCAAACCCGCCAGACCGATCAGCACCAGCAACGCGGGGGCATGTTGTGTGAAGCGCCAAATTGGCTTATCGCCGACGCGATGGGTGAAGCGCGGGATGAAATGCAAAGAACGCCTGCTGCCTTGTCGCAGCCAGGCGATGTAAAGGCCCAGGCAGACGGGCACACACACCAGCAGCCACAGCAGACGCGGCCAGACAAACTGGATCGAATGCCATTCAGGCATGCACGCTCCTGCCGCTGGCAAAGGCCTGGGCTGCCCGGTGGGCTTGGGGGCCGCCGCCGGTGTTTAACTGGCTGGCGCGTTTGCGCAGTTGCGCAAATCGCAGCAGGGCCTGGTCAAGTGCTTCGTCGGTGCGCAGTTCCAGGCAGTCCACGCCGGCATGGGCCAGGCTGTCCCGCAGGGCTGTCTCGCGTTCTTGGGCCAATGCTGCAAAGCGCTGGCGAAATCCGGTGTCGTTGCCATCTACCAGCAATTGCTCGCCAGATTCAGCGTCTTGCATCAACACCATGCCGCTGTCGGGCCATGACAATTCCAGCGGGTCGTGCAGGCGAACCGCCACCACTTCATGGCGGCGAGCCAGCATGGACAGGTTCTTTTCCCAGCCAGGTGCGCTGATGAAGTCAGACACCACAAAGACCACAGAGCGGCGGCGTACCAGTGAATGGGCTTGCGCCAGCCATTGACTCAGTAAGGTGTTCCGGGGGGCTGGCAAAGGGTTTTGTCCAGCGTTCAGCAGTTGATGTGCCATGTGTAAAAGATGGCGGCGGCCGGAGCGTGCGGGCAAGACACTTTGGGCGTAGGCATGGCCGGTGAAGAGCATGACACCCACGCGGTTGCCGTATTGGGTCAGCATTTTGGAAAGCACCAAAACGGTGTCGCAGGCCAGTTGCCGTTTGGTGGTGGGACCCGATCCGAAGTCGACCGAGCCAGACAGGTCGACCACAAACCATGCGGCCACTTCGCGGTCTTCCTGGTGTTCGCGCACATACGGTGTTTGCATGCGCGCCGTCACGTTCCAGTCGATGTGGCGCACATCATCGTGGGACTGGTATTCGCGCAGATCGGCCAGCACCAGGCCGACGCCACGGAAAAGGCTGCGGTAGTCGCCTTGCAACTGACCATCGAGCCGTTTGATCACGGTCCATTCAAGCCGTTGCAGCCATTTTTTTGCCTGTGAAATGGTGTCCACCGTGCCTGAGGGGCCCGGCTTGGCCACAACGACTGGCGCCTTATCGGGCTGCGATGCCACTGGGGTTTTTGGCTTACGCAGAAAGCTGAACATGGCGGTCCAATGGCTTATCGGGTGCGGGCACAGCCTGCAGAATTTTCAGGATCAGCGCATCGGCCGTCATGCCGTCCGAAAGGGCCTCATAAGAGAGCACCAATCGGTGGCGCAGCACATCGGGCACCAGGTCGATCATGTCTTGCGGCAACGCATAGGACCGCCCGCGCAAGAAAGCCAGTGCCCTTGCGCCTTCGACCAGGCTGATGGTGGCGCGCGGGCTGGCGCCAAAGGTCAGATAAGGGGCCAGTTCGGGTAAGCCGCAGCGCACTGGGTCGCGCGTGGCGGCGACCAATTTGACAGCGTACTGCACCAAGGCGGGATCGACGTAACCCTGTCGGCATTGAGCTTGCAGCGCCATCAGTTGTGTGGTGTCGGCCACGGCAGCGGCAGTGGCCGGTATGCCGGTGACTCTTTGCACGATCACGAACTCTTCTTCTTCTGTGGGGTAACCCACCAACACCTTCATCATGAAGCGGTCCACTTGGGCTTCGGGCAAGGGGTAGGTGCCTTCGGTTTCAATCGGGTTTTGGGTGGCCATCACCAAAAAAGGCCGGGGCACGGCGTGGGTTTCCCCTGCGATCGTCACTTGCCGCTCCTGCATGACCTCGAGCAAGGCGCTTTGCACTTTGGCCGGTGCGCGGTTGATCTCGTCGGCCAGCAGCAAGTTGGCAAATACCGGCCCCAGCACGGTGCTGAATTCGCTGTTTTTCTGGTTGTACATGCGCGTGCCAATCAGGTCGGCAGGCAGCAGGTCGGGGGTGAACTGAATGCGTTTGAAGCTGCCGCGAACGGCCTGTGAGAGTGTGTTCACCGTCAGGGTTTTGGCCAACCCCGGCACCCCCTCGATCAGCAGGTGGCCTTGCGCCAGGATGGCCACCAAAATGCGTTCCAGAAAGGCGTCTTGCCCGACCACCACGCGCTTGACTTCGTACAGCACACGTTCCATCAGTGCTGCATTCACCGTTGAGTTTTGGGCCGCTGGGCCCTGGTGCCATACCAAATCAGAGGGGTTCATTCACAAGGCCTTTCAATATCGGATGGTCAGGAAAAAATCAAAACGGTGAGATGCCCATGCCCTGGCTTGCACTTTCAATGGTGGCAGCAAACACAATGCCGATGAAGGTGCGGGCCGAGGTGGGGTTCAGGATCGCGGTGACGATGCCCACCACTTCGCCAGCCATGTTGATGAGGGGCCCACCCGAGTTGCCGGGGTTGGCGGCTGCATCGGCCTGGATGAGGCCACGCATCATGCTTTTGCCTTCCGCCCCGAACTGCCGGTTCAGGCCCGAGACAACACCCGCCGAGACAGATGGGCCAATGCCAAATGGAAACCCGACAGCCACCACCTCATCGCCCGGTTGCAAGCTCTGGCTGCTGCCCAGCGTGGCGGGCTGCAGGTCATCCGGCAGCCGGGTTGCCTTGATCACTGCGAGGTCGTTTTCGGGTTGTACGGCGACCACCTGTGCATCGGATTCAAGGCCATCGGAAAAGGTCACCCGGATGCGTTTGGCGCCTTGCACGACATGCAGGTTGGTCAGGATGACGCCATCATCCGAGATGACCACGCCCGAGCCCACACCACTGTCTTGCAACGCGCCTTGCGGGTTCTTTTTGTCTTCTTCCTGGGTTCTTACGCGCACCACCGAAGGTGCGATCAATTGCGCTGCACGGGCCGCTCGCGATGGCAGGTCCTGGGTGTTCAATGTGTGCAAAACAGCCGCGTTGATGTCAGCCTGCGTCAGTGGCTTGGGCGCGTTCAAGTGGCGCGTGAGTGCCCAGGTGAACAGGGCTGTGATCAGGGCGCACAACAGCAAGGCGGACCAAAGGGGCACCCGCTGCAACAGCTTGGCGTTGCCACGGCCTGATGCATTGGACGCTGTGGCTTGGTCTCCAGCGGCCATCGCAGAAGAGGGTGTCCCGGCACGCACAGTCGCGTGCGTGCCATGCGTGTCTTTTGCTCCGTGTGCAGTCGGTCGACTGCTGTAGAGTGCGGCGCGTTTCATCGTTGTTGGGGCCTTCGGTGATACAGTGGCAAGTCGTCGTTTAAACAACCTCACAACATGCACTTTATCTGGCCCGAGGTGCTTTGGCTATTGCTGCTGATACCCCTGTTGGTGGTGGGGTACATCTGGGCTTTGCGCCGCAAACGCACTGTCGCGGTGCATTACCCCAGCCTGGACTTGATCCGACCTGCCTTGGGGCCGGGGCATCGGATTCGCAGACACATCCCGCCTGCTTTGTTGCTGTGTGCTTTTTCATTGGTGCTGCTGGGCGCAGCCCGTCCCAGCGCCCGTGTCACCTTGCCTGCCGACTACCTGACCCTGGTGATGGCCATGGATGTATCACGCAGCATGCTGGCCGAAGATGTGCCGCCCAGCCGCATCGTGGCAGCACAGCAAGCTGCCAAGTCTTTTTTGCAGGAATTGCCCACCCATGTGCGTGTGGCTGTGGTGTCTTTTGCAGGCAACGCACAATTGGTGCAAGGCGTGACCGATCAGAAGGATGCCTTGCTGGCAGCCATCGACAGTTTTCAATTGCAACGCGGCACAGCCACGGGCAGTGGCTTGCTGGTGGCCCTGAACACCTTGCTTCCGGAGTCGGCGATTGATTTGGAGACGATGCTGTATGGCGCCGAATTCAAATCGGGCATTTTGAGTCCTCAGGGTGGCGCCACTGCAGGGCGCTCGCTCGACCAGCGTTCCGCACCCGAGGCATCCGAAGTGGCCAAGCCTGCACCCGTCGGGTCTTACACGGCAGGCGCGGTGATTTTGTTGTCCGATGGGCGACGCACCACCGGACCCGATCCGGTCGAGGTGGCCAAGTGGGCAGCTTCCAAAGGGGTGCGTGTGTACACCGTGGCATTCGGCACACCCAATGGCTTCATTCCTGGCCTGGAGGGTTTTTCTTTTTATGCCCGGGTGGACGAAGAGGCTTTGCAAAAAGTGGCCGAGACCACCGGGGCCGAATTTTTCAGGGCCACCAACGCCACAGACCTGGCCTCGATTTACCAACACCTTTCATCCAAATTCACGCTGGAGAGGCGAGATACCGAAATCACCGCCTTGCTGGCGGCAGCAGCAGCCATTTTGGTGCTGCTGGCCCTGGGGCTGTCGATGCGCTGGTACCGTCGGTGATGCTTGAATGGCCCCTTTTCTTTTGACCGAACCACCTTCAAGGCCGGAAACACCATGACCGAGAGATTCGCGCAAATCACTTACGAAGCCTTGCCCGCCGAGGTGCGGCCTTTGGCCGATGACATCCTCAAGGTCTCGAGTGCGGCATTGGGTGGCCCTTACAACGCCTTGTTGCGCAGCCCCGAGATGGCGCGCCGTGCGTTTGATTTTCTGGACTATCTGCGCTTCAAGACCTCGGTCAACAAGCGGCTGAACGAGTTTGCCATCCTGATCCAGGCGCGCATTTCCAACGCGCAGTACGAGTGGTGGGCGCACGAGCCGATTGCCCGCAAGGCGGGCTTGTTCGATGCGGTGATGCGTGACCTGCAGCAATGCCAACGCCCTGCCAGCATGCAGGGTGACACAAGGAGACATTCATGGGCCATCGTTTCATTCGCACAGGCTTGGCGTTGTGGCTGGCCGCCATGGCATTTAACGCCTCGGCTCAGGACTTTCCCAACCGCGCCATCACCATGGTGATGCCCTATGCAGCAGGTGGTCCGGGCGACACCATCACCCGTGTTTTTGCCGGGGCCATGCAAAAGCACCTGGGTCAGCAGATCGTGGTGGACAACAGGCGCATCGGGATCGATTGGCACTGCCAAGGTGGCCCGCGCCAAGCCCGATGGCTACACCTTGCTGATGATCCATGTCAGCCACGCGACCAACGTGGCCATGTACAAAAGCCTGCCCTACCACCCGGTGGATGATTTTGAGCCGATTGGCCGTGCCACCAGTGGCCCGATGGTGATCGTGGCGCGCAACGAGTTTCCCGCAAAAAACCTCGGCGAATTTGTCGCTTACGTCAAAGCGAATGCCGCCAAGGTGAGTCTGGCGCACGCGGGCGTGGGATCGGCCTCGCACCTGTGCGGGCTCATGATGATGAACGCCTTGAACGTCAAGCTCAATGAAATTCCTTACAAAGGCACCGGCCCGGCCTTGACCGATTTGATGGGTGGCCAGGTGGACATTTTGTGTGACCAGACATCCGGCACGGTGCCATCGGTCAAGACCGGCAAGATCAAGGCCTATGCATCGGCAGGCAAGACCCGTTTGCCCCAGTTGCCTGAAGTTCCTGCCATTTCAGAGGCGGGCGTAGAGGGCTTTGACATCAACATTTCTTTTGGTCTGTATGCCCCCAAAGGCACACCCAAGCCAGTGCTCGAGCAGTTGACCTCGGCCTTGCAAAAATCAGTGACCGATGCCGAAGTGCGCCAGCGCCTGGAAGCCATGGGCATCTCGGCGGTGAGCGCTGAACTGGCGCGGCCCGAAGCTTTGCGCACCCACCTCAAAAACGAAATCGACACCTTGGGCGGTCTTCTGGTCAAAGCGGGCGTGAAAGCCAATTGAGCCAGTTGATGCGTGCCGGGGCCCTGAAGTGGCCGTCTTGCCCATGCGGGAGATGACCGCTTGAAAAATTGGTGGCCGTTGCTGTTGACCCTGGTGATCCAGGCCATGGTCGCCATGGCCTTGCTCACGTTGCCTGTGATGGCCCCGGTGGTGGCCGAGGCCATGCAGGTCTCACCCGCTTTGGTGGGTCTGTATGTCTCGGTGACCTATGCCGGCGCCATGGTCTCCACCTTGATGGGCGGTGCCACGGTGGCCCGTTTGGGTGCCATCCGTGTCAGCCAGTGGGGCTTGCTGTTGTGTGCTTTGGGCTTGCTCTTGTGCGCGGTGCCCTGGTTCCCTGCGATGGTGCTTGGCGCAGTACTGATCGGGCTGGGCTACGGCCCGATCACCCCGGCCAGCTCGCATCTTTTGGCACGAACCACCCCAAAGCACCAGATGTCGCTGGTTTTTTCTCTGAAACAAACGGGCGTGCCTTTGGGCAGCATGTTGGCCGGTGCGCTGGTGCCGCCTTTGTTGTTGATCGTGAACTGGCAGGCCAGTCTGGCGGCAGTGGCCTTGGTGTGCGTCTTGTGCGCCTGGTTGTCGCAAGGCTTGCGCGCCGATCTTGACAGTGACCGCCAGTCCGATGCCCCGGTGCACTGGCGCAGCCTGATCCAGCCCATTCGCCTGGTGTTGGCGCATCGGGCCTTGCTCACCATGGCTTCGTGTTCGTTCATGTTTTCCATGGTTCAACTGTCTTTGACCACCTACCTGGTCACCTTTTTGCACGATGACTTGTCCTATGGTTTGGTGGCCGCAGGACTGGCCCTGTCGGCCACGCAAATCGGGGGCATCGGTGGGCGCATCGCCTGGGGTTATGTCGCCGATCGCTGGATGGGGGCGCAGCGCATGTTGTTGTTGTTGGCCAGCATGATGGCCCTGGGGGCATTGGCCTCGGCATTTTTGACGGTAGACACCCCGAAAGCCCTGGTCGTTCTCATTTTGGTGGCTTTTGGCGCCTCAGCCATTGGCTGGAATGGCGTGTACCTGGCCGAGGTGGCGCGTCGCGCACCGCCGGGCACGGCCAGCCTGGCCACAGGCGGCACCTTGGCCTTCACGTTCTTGGGGGTGGTGGTGGGGCCGCCCATGTTCGGTGCGCTGTCGGGCTTGTTTGAAACTTACCGCGCCGGTTTTCTGGGCCTGATGGTCATGGCCAGCCTCAGTGGCGCAGTCTTGTTCTGGAGCCAGAGAACGGCCCGCCACGCGGCTTGAGGCCATGACCTGCGTGCAGGTGCTGTTGCCACCAGGGCCGCCATTTCTTATAGATTCGGCCCGTTGAAGTCTTGAATTTCTGGTTATTGCCCCCATGTTTAGATCATGGAAAAAGAAGACGCGAGATACCAAACACTGGAGCAACTGCACGAGCGGCGCAAGCAAGTCGTGAGGTTGCACAAGAAGG
>CAIZSE010000032.1 GCA_903935585.1 uncultured Burkholderiales bacterium
AATCACCGGTCACGACACCAGAATGGCGTCCTACACCAGCGGTATGGCGTTGCGCATTTGTATCTCAACCGTACGGGTAGCCTTTCCAAATTTTGGAACAGAGCATGCCCGATACCCGAAGGATTTCAATGCGCAATATCAAGGACGTTCTGCGTCTCAAATACGTAGGCGATCTCTCCTATGAACGAATAGCCATCGCCCTGGGCGTCTCCAAGGGCGCTGTCACCAAGTACGCTGGCCTGGCCACTGCCGCGGGCCTGAGCTGGGAACAAATTGAGCCCATGGACGAGGCGCAACTGCACAGCCGGCTGATCGGCAGTGTTGCCACGCAAGGCAGCTTTGTCCTGCCCAATTACGGGATCATCCACCAGGAGCTGCGTCGCAAGGGCATGACGCTGATGCTGCTGTGGGAGGAACACGTTGAGCAGCACGGACAAGAGCAGACCCATCGGTATGCCCAGTTTTGTGTGCACTATCGGGAGTACGCCAAGTCTCTCAAACGCACCATGCGCCAGATCCACCGCGGCGGCGAGAAGTTGTTCATCGACTTTGCTGGCACGACCGTGGGGCTGCGCGAGGGCGACCGTGCGCACATCTTCGTGGCGGCATTGGGCGCGTCCAGCTACACCTTTGCCTGTGCCACTGCCCGAGAAACCATGGCCGACTGGCTGGGCGCCACAGCCAAGGCGCTGACGTTCTTTGGCGGCGTCACGCAGCTCATCGTGCCTGACAACCCCAAGGCCATGATTGCTCACGCCAACCGCTATGAGCCCCGGGCCAATGAAACGGTGCAGGACTTTGCACGCCACTATGGCACCTCCATCCTGCCCGCCAGGCCTCGGCGGCCACAGGACAAAGCGGTCGTGGAATCGAGCGTGCAGGTTGTGCTGCGCTGGATTGTGATGCGCCTTCGCAACCAGCAGTTTGATTCTGTAGATGACGTCAACGAGGCCATTGCCCCGCTACTGGAGAGGCTCAACAACAAGCCGTTTCAAAAGTTGCCGGGCAGCCGTGCCAGTGCCTTTGCCGCTATCGATGCCCCAGCTTTGCAGGCATTGCCAGCCCAGCCCTGGGAGTTCGCTGTCTTCAAAACCGTCAAGGTGCACATCGACTACCACGTCGAGTTTGAGGGGCACCGCTACAGCGTGCCGCAGGCACTGGTCGGCCAGGTGCTGGAGCTGCGGGTCACACAGACGGCCCTGGAAGTCTTGCACCGTGGCCAGCGCGTGGCCGCTCACAAACGCAATGCGCACAAAGGCGGCTTTACGACGGTCTCGGCTCACTTGCCTGCGGCGCACCGGGCGCACCTGGAGTGGTCCCCAGACCGGCTGATCCATTGGGGCCAATGCATTGGCGTGGCCACCGGTCAAACCGTCACGCGACTGCTGCAAGAGCGCAAACACCCCGAGCATGGCTACCGTGCTTGTCTGGGGCTGCTCTCGCTGGGCAAGCAGTACGGCCACCCCAGGCTCGAAGCTGCATGCCAGATCGCCTTGGAGCTTGGCACCACCAAGTACAGCCATGTGCGCGACATCTTGGCCAGCAAACGTGACCAGATGCAGCCAGCCAACACCAGCGACTGGACCAGCCCGCAGCACGAGCACGTGCGCGGCCCCAGCTATTACCAGTAAACAACATTGACCCACAAAAGGAACACCCCATGATGATGAACACGACGATGGAACAACTGCGTAATCTGCGCCTGCCAGGCATGGCCGAGGCATTGCAAGAACAAATTACCCAGGCCGGCATGACCGCCATGAGCTTCGAGGAGCGGCTGACCATGCTGGTGGACAAGGAAGTGCATTTGCGCGATGACAAACGCAAGTCCCGTTTACTCAAGCAAGCTCAGCTGAAGTACCCGCAGGCGAGCATCGAAGACATTGATACACGCCCAGGCCGTGGTCTGGAGCGCAAGGCGATCATGAGTTTGGCCCTGGGCGATTGGGTGCAAAGTGGGCACTCCGTTCTGATCACAGGCCCCACCGGGGCGGGCAAATCGTGGCTGGCTTGTGCACTGGCGCAATATGCCTGCCGGCGGGGACACTCGGTCTACTACCAGCGCGTGCCGCGCATGGGTGAGGAGCTTCGGATTCGCCACGGCAATGCCACGTTTGGCAAGTGGCTGATTCAGCTGGTCAAGACGGATGTGCTGGTCCTGGACGATTGGGGCATGTCTGGAATTGACACGCAGACCCGGGCTGATTTGCTGGAAATCATTGACGACAGGGCGGCCTCAAAGGCCACCATCATCACCAGCCAATTGCCGATTGAACATTGGCATGCATGGGTGGGTGACGCCACGATTGCGGACGCCATGCTCGATCGCATCATGCAAAAAAATCACCGTCTGACCCTCACGGGGGACTCACTGCGTCAAAAGCCAAAAACAGGCAAAAAGGAGGAGAAAAACGAACCCATCGTGACCGACACACCTACAATCTAATCGCGCAACATCACACCGCTGCCAACCGGTCACGATCACCAGAATGATCGGTCACGATCGCCAGAATACGCACTCTAGGTTTCGCGCTGAGATCGGAATCGGCAGTAGCCAAGCATCATGATTCCGACTGGGGTCGAAGAATAATCCCCGACCAGGGTATCGCAGGTAATTAGCTAGTGCACGGCTCGTGTCTTCATCTAATTTTTCGATGATTGCTCTTTGATTATCTGCCACTCTCAGTTGAGAAAGTGCATTTTCGACCTGCGCATTAGGAACTATCCCATCGCTTTGAAAGAGCGCCCATGCAAGCGCTGACTGCTGTGATGTCTTTTTAGTGAGCGCTTGAATTTCCAGTGGTAAGAGTCCTACATCGGCCCATGAAAAGGCTGCCTCAGGGTTCTCTAGATAGGTGCGCAGGTGTAACACTCGAGGTTCATCGCGAAGTTTGATCGCCAGCAAGTAGGGCTGTCCTGCTCCGCGCATCGAAATGTTTGCGAACTCATTTTCCGCGTTTGAAAAATCCACGTGAGACGGGTCACCTGGAATCGTTTCAGGGACTGCATCGCTCGGAGAATTTGTCATTTTCCAAGCATGTGGCGCACCTAGGCTCGTTTCCCATTTAAGGTGAGGCCTGTCGCCAGAATGGAGGACGAATGCCCCCGGCGCTTGTCCCTTCGGCCATTTATATGTCAGTGGTACAACGCCCATAGGGCTTGCAGATACGGAGAAGAGATGTTCCACAATCTCTAAGAAAGATTTTTTTCGGGAGAGTTGGATATAGTCCTTTGTATAGCCACCTGTCCTTACCTGCCGACCATAAATAGCTTGGTGTGCTGAAGGACCATAGAAGACCACCAGAACCCACTCAACAGGTTGAGAAGCCATTCAAATTTTCCCCAAAATAATTGCTTCAGGTGACAGATGTGCTTCAACTTCTCGTTTGCTTTGCGCAGCCAGCGAACGATGAGTCGTAAACCTAATGATCTCTGAGTCCGGAAATAAGCTACTAACAGCCTCGTTGTCACGATTGGACATCACCCATCTCACCCCTCGTTTTGATAGGTCAGAACAAATTTCAGCCAACTCAAAAAGATCTGCCATTTCAAAGGTCTTAGCCGTGTACTTGTTGAATTTAGCAGTAGGTTCTTTTTCCAAATCTGGCCGAGTGAACACCGGCAAGTATGGCGGATCAAGGTAAACGAAGTCGCCTCTTGTTGCGGTTTGAAGCACTGCGCGAAAGTCTGCAGCGTAGATATCTGCTCTCGCTAACACTTCACCGATGGACGTCATTGTCGAGTCACTGATCCCCTTAAAGCATCGATCCCCCCAAGGTACGTTCATTGCTCCTGTTCGAGAATTTTCCCGCCACAAATGATTCCATGAAACACTGTTGAGGTAGAGAAACCGAGCGGCTTTCTCTATGTGGTTCTCTGGGACAGACGAGCGAACTTCATAGTAAAAATCCTTCGAATCATTAGCCAGATACCAATCTAGACGAGGGCGCAGGTCCGATTGATAATCCCGCATCGCAACCCATGCCGCGACAAGGTGCTCATTGAGATCCGCCAAATGTGCACGCCCCGCCACACGTGGTGCACATGCCAAAAAGACTGCACCACCACCCAGAAAAGGTTCGTAATAGTTTTGAATTTCAGTAGGTACATGAGGAAGGATTCGCGAAAGAAGTCTTGACTTCCCTCCAACCCATCTGATGAATGGTTTTAAGGGTGTAATTTCATCGGTAGCTGCGTGTTTTGAGCCAAGTACTCTCCCTAAGTCTGATCTTTTCATTCTTCTCGTAACTCCATATTGCTATCTGGCACCCGATGATATACTGTACATCCAATCAGTACATCAACCCAACACTCCTCTCAATTCGTGGATTCTATGTCTGACGTTCAACTCGTATGGTCGAACAAGCACCTGCCTCTGTTAGCTTCAGGTGTATCAAGCTACGAATGGGTGCAACCAACTGACAGCCGACGCGTGGCTGTATCCAAGATTGAGCCCCTCTCAAGTGGCCCTCTAAGCACAAACAGCAATGTTCTGGCTATCGGTGACGGCTTGGACGTTTTAGAGGCGTTAAAGGCAAATACATCCGTTATGGATAGCGGGATTCGACTCGTTTATATCGACCCACCGTTCAATACGCAGGTGAACTTTCGTCAGTACAGCGACAGCATGCAGAGGCCTATGTGGCTCAGCATGATGCGTGACCGCCTGGAAGCATTGCGACCAATGCTTGCTGAAGATGCGAGCGTATGGGTCCACCTTGACGACTCGGAAGTACATCGAGCCCGCGCAGTGATGGATGAAGTGTTCGGCGAAGATGCTTTTGTTGCTTCCGTGATTTGGCAGAAAAAAACCACACGCGACTCTCGTGCGGCGTTCTCCTCGAATCACGACACCATATTGGTTTACGCTCCAAGCGGTCCCAAAAAGTGGAAAACTTCACGAAATCTTCTCGCAAAGGAAGATACACATTTACGCAACCGCGATGACGACCCACGCGGACCGTGGGCCGACGCACCGTTTACGGCTCCCGGATATCGCAAAGCTCAGCAATACAAAATTGTTACCCCAACTGGGCAATTACTCACGCCACCACGTGGAAGATCTTGGTATGCAACAGAGCAAACTTTCTTGGACTTGCTTGCTGATGGAAGAATCTGGTTCCCGAAAGGTGGTGATGGGTCGCCGCGTTTGAAATTATTTGCAAACCAACTCAGAGGACTTGTTCCTTTCACTGTCTGGGGCGCTACAGACACAGGAACGAACGATGACGCGAAACGACACCTCATGGCCCTATTCCCAGAGATCGACGTATTTGACACTCCCAAACCTGAGTCTCTATTAGAACGAATCATTCATATTGGTACCAATGCAGGCGAATTGGTAGTAGACATATTTGGGGGAAGCGGAACAACAGCCGCAGTAGCACACAAGATGGGCCGTCGATGGGTTGTTGCCGAACGTAATTCGCAAACGACTCTTGACTTCCTACTCCCACGACTGCAACGAGTTATAGATGGAACAGATGCAGGTGGCGTTACCGAAGTTGCGTCATGGTGCGGTGGTGGTAGCTTCGAAGTTATCGTAGTACCACCCAGGGTTGGAATTCGGTCGAACCAGGACAACGAAAAAGTGATTCGTCAAAAATTAATTGCTCATTCAAAAGCACGCAAGCAGATAGAAATTCACAAGGAAACTTTTTTTGCTACTGTTTGAGGCAGTCTTCTGCGGGCACACGCGATCAGTTTACCTAGCGCGCCACGCCCGAGGGGCTCTTGGCTGTGGTCTTGGTGCTCGACCAGTTCTCGCGGAACGTCTACCGCGATACCCCTTGAGCCTTTGCACAAAACGCGCTGGCCTTGGCGCTGGCGCAAGAGCTGGTGGCCAGTGGGCAGGACCGCAGCCTGCCCCTGGCGCAGCGCAGCTTTGCCTACATGCCCTACATGCACAGCGAGTCCGCGCTGGTGCACGCGCAAGCCGCCCTCCTGTTTGCGCAGCCGGGCATGGAAGACACCTTGCGCTTTGAGCTGCGCCACAAAGAAATCATCGACCGCTTTGGCCGTTACCCCCACCGCAACGCCATCTTGGGCCGCGAGTCCACGCCCGAGGAGCTGGCGTTTCTGAGTGAGCCGGGGTCGGGGTTTTGAGCCATCCCACTTGGGTAGGCAGCGCGGATAGCCCTTAGCGCGTGGTGAACTTGTGCCTGTTCATGCCTTGCGCCCTGCTTTTTTGCTGGGGTTCTGCGTCAAGGCACGAAACTGCTTGGCGTTTTGCGGGCTCACCAGCTTTTTGCCCGTTTCGGCTTCCAGCTTGAGCCGTGCCTGCCGTGCCACGCCGCCACCGCGCTTGGCCACGGATTCGTGCTCGTCCAGCGTTTGCGGCTGCACGGCTTCTGAAATTTCCTTGGTGGATAACTCGGCAAGCATGCTCATGATCAACTCTTTGTTGGTCATGTTGTCACGCAGGTTTTCTTTCTTCAGGCCCTTGTGCTGTTTGTATTCCTTGGCGGTTTTGTCGGCCCAGGTTTTGTAAATCACGTCGGTCAAAAATGCGAACTCCGGCCCCTCTTGCAAGCCGTGCTTTTTCCACTCATCGGTCAGCTCTTTGCGGATTTCGATGCTCTTGAGCCGCTGGTTGATCCAGTTGTCTGTGTACCCCAGGCGCTTGTAGTCGCGCATGGCCTGCTCGATGCTCATCTCCGGGTCTTGCAGCTGGTCTAAGCGTTGGCTGCCCACTTCGGCCAGCCAGAGCTTGAAGGGTTCGGCCCGCTTGCTGGGGATGGACTGGATGAGCCGCAAAATTTGCTCGGTGTCGGCCACATCGGTCAGGTATTTTTTGCCGTCGGCTGCCGGCAATTTCAGTTGGTTAGTGGCACTAACCAACTGACTGCCTTCGGCGATCAGCTTGTTTTTGAGCCACTTCCAATAGTTGCGCACCTTCTTGTAGTCGGGCTGGTCGGTCAACACGGCCACCACATCCAGCACCGAAAACCACCATTTCTCAGCCTCGGCATCCCATTCGCTGCGAATGTGCTGCGATTCGAACAGCTTGATTTTGCTGTCGGCGTCGAACTTGTCGGGGATGCTCGCCATGCTGAAACCTTGTCGTTGTTCGGGGTGAATCGGGGGTGTTACGGGTGGCGCTCAAGGCCACAGCCGCGCAAAATCAAACGAAAGTTGCCGGTGGTGCCGAATGGTCAGCAAGACCACAGTCTCTTGGGCTTCCATGGCCGCGTAGAGCACAAGATAGTCGCCGTGCAGGTATTCGCGCAGCGCATCCGGAGCACCCGCAGGCATGGCCGCCAGCAGCGCCAGCGCCTCGGTCGATTGGGGTGGGTTGGCCAAGTAGCGCCGCCCCATGCGCGGAAAGCGCCGCAGGTTCGGGATGACCGTGGCGCGAATCTCGGCCAGCAAGTCATCGAACGCAAAGCCCGCATCCGTATCCGCTTCCACCCAAAACGCCTCAATGGATTCAAGGCGCTCCAGGAAACTGGCGGTCAGCTCGACCCGGTACAGCGGATCAGCCACGTTGCTTGGCAGGGAGTTTGATGGCGGTCTTGCGCTGCTGTTGCAGCTGGGCCAGGGCGGCGTCCGCTTCAAACGTGCGGCCTGCTGCGATGTCGGCCAGGCCGCGCTTGGCGTCATCGATCAACAGCAGGTGGATGCGTTCGCGCTCAAGCCGGTGGTAATAGTCCAGCCGGTCAGAGTCGATCAGCGCGACGTAGCTCTCGCCGTTTTTGGTGATGATCTTCTCTGCCCCGGCCTTGGCCTGGTCGGCCAGCTCGGACAGGTGGGAGCGTGCTTGTGTAAATGGCACGACATCGCTGGCAGAAAAACCCATGACCGGCTCCTATGACATTGCAGAATTCTGCACATTCTAGATCATCACAACTTTTTGATAACTTACGGACTATATTCCCCCCGTAATCCATCCTCCACTTCTGGTTCACCGACCTAACCCCCAAGCAGCACTTCGCCAAAGACGCCGCCTTGGACCAAACCATCCGCACCCGCTTCGGCGCCACGCTGGAGGCCTCAGCCAAGTGCGAGTTGTTTGCCTGGCGCACCAAACCCGAGGGACGCTTGGCCGAGGTCTTGGTGCTGGACCAGTTCTCGCGCAATGTGTACCGCGACAAGCCCCAAGCCTTTGCGCAGGACGCGCTGGCCTTGGCGCTGGCGCAAGAGCTGGTGGCCAGTGGGCAAGACCGCAGCCGGCCCTTGGCGCAGCGCAGCTTTGCCTACATGCCCTACATGCACAGCGAGTCCAAGGGGGTGCACGCGCAAGCCGTCACCCTGTTTGCACAGCCGGGCATGGAAGACACCCTGCGCTTTGAGCTGATGCACAAGGCCATCATCGACCGCTTCGGCCGCTACCCCCACCGAAACGCCATCTTGGGCCGCGAGTCCACGCCAGAAGAACTGGCTTTTTTGAGTGAGCCAGGGTCGGGGTTTTAACCGGCTTGCTTGGACAGAACCCAACAGCACCGAATTTCGCAAATCTGCTAATATTCAACCCTCATGAAATGGTCGATCACCTATTACAACGAGCGAGTCAGAAAACAGGTTTTGACCCTGCCTGCGGGCATCGTTGCTGACTACGTACGCTTGACCGATGCCATGGCGATCCATGGTGCTGATCTGCGAATGCCGCACTCCAGAGCCATGGGCAGCGGCATGTTCGAATTGCGCCCTAAAGGACCCGAGGGCATTGGGCGTGTTTTCTACTGCACACAGGTGGGCAAAGTGATTGTGGTGTTGCACTCGTTCGTGAAGAAGACGCAAGAGACCCCAGAAGCCGAATTGCGTCTGGCCCGACAACGATTGAAGGATGTTCAAAATGGCTGATACCGCTTACCAACCCGTTGCACACGATGCTGCTTTTCGACAAGCACTGCTGAAGAAGCCAGGCGTCAAGCCTGCTTATGACGCACTTGAGGAGGAATACACCGCGCTGCACGCGATGCTGCAAGCTCGCCGGGCCGCAGGACTGACACAAGCCGAAGTGGCCTCTCGCATGGGCACCACAGTTTCAGCGGTGTCGCGCTTGGAGGCGTCTTTGCGCAGCGAAAAGCATTCCCCCTCTTTTGCCACTTTGCGCAAATACGCCAAAGCTTGCGGTAAGAAACTGGTGATTCAAATGGTTTGATACTGATTTATGAACACAAGCACCACCACCCTCACCGCCCTGCGCGCGCTCTACGGCCCCGCCCGTGAGCGTTCGCTCAAAAAAGAAATCCCGGCACTCGACGCGCATGCGGTGCAGTTCATTGGCCTGTCGCCGTTTGTGGTGCTGGCCAGCAGCGATGCGCACGGGCACATGGACGCATCGCCTCGCGGGGGCGAGCCGGGCTTCGTCAAGGTGCTGGACGCGCAGACGCTTTTGTTGCCCGATGCGCCTGGCAACAACCGGCTGGACACACTGGAAAATATCATTGCCTCGGGCCGCTTGGGCACCTTGTTCATGGTGCCGGGCTTTGACGAGACTTTGCGCGTCAATGGCAGCGCCGTGCTGTCCACCGAGCCGGCCGATTTGGCGCTGTGTGCCGATGAGCGGCGCACGCCCGCGCTGGTGATCCGCCTGACGGTGGAGTCGGTTTATCTGCATTGCGCCAAGGCCTTTATGCGCTCAAAGCTGTGGGACGCCAGCCGTCAAACCGACCGCGCGCAACTGCCCAGCATGACTGAGATGATGCGGGACCAGATCCGCGCCTTCAAGGGCGAAGACATTGAGGCCGAAACCCAGGCCCAAATGCTGGCGCGGTACCAGCAGTCGCTGTGAGCACTTGCACCAGCACGGTGCGCCAAGTGGTCCTGGCCTTCTGTGAATGAAGCTGTGGACAACAGCAGGGATATCCGCGCAGACCCTGCAACCATGGGGCTTGGCGCGCACTGCCTGCGAAACAGGCAGCTGGCGCCACTTACTTTTTCTGCACCGGATTGGCCAACAGCAAGTTGGTCGGATACGCGCGCATGAACTCACGGGCTTTTTCCAGTGGCGCGCTGAGCCAGGCGCCATAAGCACCTTCGTTCAGGATGGCGGGCATGCGTTTTTCGTTGCCGTTTTGCCCATAGCGGTTCATCAGGGCGTGGCTGTTGGCATTCACCGAGAGCAGGGTGTAGCTGATGATTTCTTCACTGCCTTGGGTCCAACGCTCCCACAGGCCTGCCACGCCCATGGGTTTGCCGTCCACCCGGGCGATGCGCGTGGGCACGGCTTTGCCGCTGCGCCAGTCTTCTTCAATAAATGCCTGCATGGGAATGATGCAGCGCTGCCCTTTGAGCCATGCATCTCGCGTCGGCGTGGCGGTGCTCATGGTTTCGTAGCGCGTGACGGCCAGCTTGGTCGAGCGCAATTTGGCGTCAGAAGCCGACTTGACCCAGGTGGGCACCAAACCGAATTGGCCTTGGGCCAGTTCCATGACCAGCGGCACGGGCGCTGGCAATGGGGCAGTCACTTCGGGGTCGGCCAAGGCCGTGTCTGCAGGCTCGGCGGGGGCGGCGCTGGTCGACTCGGCTTTGCGGATGAAAAAGCCTGGTTGGCGGGGCCAGACTTCTTTGCCCAGCAAGACCTCCGGGGGGGCGATGCCAAAAGCTTCGGCATACAGGTCGGCACTTTTCAGGCATTCATATTGGTTACTCATGCGGGCGATGCTAACCGACCTGATAGGCTCACGCCCATGCTGATCCGTTTCAACAAACCCTATGGCGTGCTCAGCCAATTCACCGCCGAGGGGCGTTGGCGCGGACTCAAGGACTTCATTGACCTGCCTGGCGTGTATGTGGCGGGGCGCCTGGATGCCGACAGCGAAGGCTTGCTGCTGCTGACCGACGACGGCCAGATGCAGGCCCGCATTGCAGACCCGCGCTTCAAGATGGAAAAAACTTACCTGGTGCAGGTCGAAGGTGTGGTCGGTGAAAAAGCGCTGGCCCAACTGAGCCAGGGGGTGACGCTGAACGATGGCCCCACCCTGCCCGCCCGCGCCCGTGCCATGGCACCGCCTGCCAGCTTGTGGCCGCGCGACCCGCCGATCCGTGAACGGCAAAGCATTCCCACCTCGTGGCTGGAACTGGTGATTCGCGAGGGACGCAACCGCCAGGTGCGGCGCATGACGGCTGCCGTGGGTTTGCCCACCCTTCGGCTGATCAGGACGGCCGTCGGGCATTACAACCTGGATGAGCTGCCCACCGGCAGCTGGCAAGAAATCACGGCATGAGCCAGCGCAAAGCTGGGGGCATGGGGTTTCAGACACAATCAAGCACTTTGAAAACCACAACAGGAAACCCGCATGTCTGAATTGCTGAGCAAGCTGCAATGGCGCTACGCCACCAAAAAAATGGACCCGACCCAGGTCGTGCCGCAAGAAAAAGTGGACCGCATTGTTGAAGCCGCCCGCCTGGCCCCCACCTCCAGCGGCCTGCAGCCGTTTGAAATCATTGTGGTCACCAACCCTGCCGTGCGCGAGCAGATCAAGCCCAAAGCCTGGGGCCAGGGCCAGATCACCGATGGCTCACACCTGCTGGTGTTTGCGGCCTGGGACAACTACACGGCCGAGCGCATCAACATGATGTTTGACATGACCAACGCACAGCGTGGTGGCACCAACGAAGGTTGGGAAAACTACCGCCAGATGTTGCTGAAGTCCTACCCTGCTCGCGGTGCGCAAGTGAACTTCGAGCACGCTGCCCGCCAGGCCTACATTGGCTTGGGCGCAGCCCTGATTGCTGCCGCCTTTGAAGAAGTGGACGCCACGCCCATGGAGGGCTTTGACCCCAAGGCCGTGGACGAGATTCTGGGCTTGTCGGCGCGCGGCTTGCGCAGTGTGGTGCTGGTGCCCCTGGGTTACCGCGCCGCTGAAGGCGACTGGTTGGCAAACCTGAAAAAGGTCCGCCGCCCAACGGCACAATTTGTGACCGAAGTGAAGTGATGGCGGTTGCCGCTTTGGCGGCAAGCCCTCAAGGCACCTTATCCAGCACAAAGCCGCAAATCCTGCGGCTTTGTGCTTTAACATCTGTGTTTCCCAAGTCGGGATGCTCAGCAAGGAAACGACCATGGCAAAAGGCGAACAACGCAGCAACAAAATGGCCAAGAAGCCAAAGAAAGACACGTCTCCACCCAAGACGTTCACATCGGACCGCCCCATGCCACCAGCCACCTTTGTGGCCCCGCGCGGCAAAGTCAAAGACAAGTAAACCGTTCGACTGGGCGTTCAGCCCCGCCTGCACGCCCCAACATGCCTGAAAACTTCCAGATCTTCACCGCAAAGGTGATGCCTGCCGGCTTGCAATACGACGTCGAAGGCGATCTGACCCTGCTCGAAGCGGCAGAGATGTCGCGGGTGCAGTTGCCCAGCTCATGCCGCAATGGCACCTGCCGCACCTGCATTTGCCGGCTGCTCAGTGGCCAGGTCACCTACACGGTGGAATGGCCTGGCCTGTCGGCAGAAGAAAAAGCCGAGGGTTTGGTGCTGCCCTGTGTGGCACGGCCCTTGTCCGACGTGGTGCTGGACCAAGCTGCCGCCTCGGTGGGCTGAAGGATGTTGCCCCGCATGACCCCGATCCACGAAGACGAACACCTGCTGGTGCTGGAAAAACCCAGCGGCCTGCTGTCGGTGCCCGGACGCGGCCCGGACAAGCAAGACTGTCTGGCCAGCCGCGTGCAGGCCACTTACCCCGAAGCGCTGGTCGTGCACCGGCTCGACCAGGACACCTCGGGCCTGCTGGTCATGGCACGGGGCATAGAAGCACAGCGGCGCATGAGCCGCCTGTTTGAAACACGCCAGGTGCACAAGCGCTACATCGCGGTGGTGGCGGGGCAAGCCCTGCAAAGCCAGCAAGACGTGGAAAGCGACGAAGAAGGCTGGCGCACCATCGAAGGCCCCATCCTGCTGGACTGGGAGCGCAGGCCGATCCACATCGTTCACCCTGATGGCAAACCCAGCCGCACCCGCTGGCGTGCCCTGCAAAGCAGCAGCTCCGCCACACTGGTCGAGCTGGAGCCCGTCACAGGCCGAACCCACCAGTTGCGTGTGCATTTGCAAAGCATTGGCCACCCCATGCTGGGCGATGCACTGTATGCCCCTGCTGCAGTGCGGGCGCTTTGCCCACGTTTGTTGTTGCATGCACAATCGTTGGCGTTCCCTCACCCTTTCACCGATGCGCCGATGGCGTTTTCTGCGCCCACAGACTGGTCAGCCAACGCGCCCTATGGTGCATTCAAGGAGATGCCACAAATGTCTTTTGAAACATTCAAGCAGCAAGCCCTGGCCGAGGGTTTTGACGAGGTGCTGGAACGCATCTGGGCGCCCGACTTGGTGCTGGACACACACACCCACCCTTTTGCAGTGAAAGTTCGGGTGACGGCGGGGCAAATGTGGCTGAGCATCGGCACGCAAAAGCGCTACCTCACCCCGGGCGATGAATTCAGTGTGGCACGCGACGAACCCCACGCCGAACACTACGGCCCCGAAGGCGCCACCTTTTGGGTGGCCCGCAAGAACTGATCGGGCTGAGCGGGCCTGCTGCTCGCAGATGCGGAGGCAAACCACCGCCCGCGTCCATGGCTCAGTCTTTCAACGCCAGGGCTTTCAACGCTCAGTCGTCGATGCCCAGTTCCTGGATTTTGCGGGTGATGGTGTTGCGGCCAATGCCCAACTTTTGAGCCGCTTCGATGCGACGCCCCCGGGTGGTGGCCAGTGCGGCTTGAATCAGGCTGGTCTCAAAACGGCGTGACAGCACATCCCAGACATCGGTTTGGCCGCCATTCAGCAAAACCAGGGCCTCTTGTTCCAGGCCAGACTGCCACGTTGAGGATGCCGCCATGGGCAGACCTGGAGCCTGTGCGTGCTCGGCTGCAGAGGATGAACTCCCTGAATGAAAAGTCGCCTCCTCTGAGTCGGCATGCATCCCCGGCACAGTGCCGCCCGGCAGGTGCACAGGAGCCCCCACACCCGACGAGAGCGCGGTGAAAGTTGTAGGCCCGCCAGCCGGTGCAGCGCTGGCGCGGCTGTCCAGCACTTCGGGCGGCAAATCCTTGACCTCGATCACTTGAGCGGGTGCCATCACGGTCAACCAGTGACAGATGTTTTCCAGCTGGCGCACATTGCCAGGAAACTGGAAGTGGCTCAAGCGCTCCAGCGCAGCTTCGGAGATGCGCTTGGGCTCCACCCCCAACTGCTGCGCACTGCGTTGCAAAAAATAACGCGCCAGCATGGGCACGTCTTCGCGGCGTTCGCGCAGTGCGGGCAAGCGCAAGCGGATCACGTTCAAGCGGTGGTAAAGATCTTCGCGAAACACGCCTTCCTTGACGCGTTGCTCCAGGTCCTGGTGGGTGGCAGCGATCACGCGCACATTGGCCTTGACGGCACTGTGCCCACCCACACGGTAGAAGTTGCCGTCAGACAAAACACGAAGCAAACGGGTCTGCAAATCAAAGGGCATGTCACCGATTTCGTCGAGAAACAGCGTGCCGCCGTCTGCTTGCTCAAAGCGGCCCCTGCGAGAAGCTTGCGCGCCGGTAAAAGCGCCGCGCTCGTGGCCAAACAGCTCACTCTCGAGCAGGTCTTTCGGAATGGCTGCGGTGTTGATGGCCACAAAGGGCTGGTTGGCACGGGGCGAGTGTTTGTGCAGCGCGTGTGCCACCAATTCTTTGCCCGACCCCGACTCGCCCGTGATGAGCACCGTGACATGGCTTTGCGCCAAGCGGCCAATGCCGCGAAACACGTCTTGCATGGCTGGGGCCTGGCCGAGCATCTCGGGTGCATCGGCCATTTTTTCTTCGGCCACGTCTTCACGCTGGCTTTCGCCCACCGCGCGACGGATCAGCTCGACGGCCTTGGGCAGGTCAAACGGTTTGGGCAAATATTCGAACGCGCCGCTCTGGAAAGCCGACACGGCGCTGTCCAGATCAGAAAACGCCGTCATGATGATGACCGGCAAACCGGGCATGCGCTGCTTGATGGCTGTGAGCAAATCCAGACCTGATCCACCCGGCATGCGGATGTCGCTGACCAGCACCTGCGGCCCCTCTCCTTCACCCTCAGCTTCCAGCGCCTTCAGGACCTCGCGCGGGTTGGTGAAGCTGCGGGTAGGCAGGCCTTCGCGCAACAGTGCTTTTTCAAGCACAAAGCGAATGGATTGGTCATCGTCTACGATCCAGATTGGCTTCATCAACGTGGCACTTTCTGTGGTTCTCATGGCAACGGAATCAATATCTTGAAGTCCGTACGACCGGGCTCGCTGTCACACTCGATCATGCCGTGGTGCTGCTGGACAAAGGTTTGCGCCAATGTGAGCCCCAGGCCGGAGCCGCCTTCACGCCCCGAAATCAACGGGAAGAAAATGCGGTCCTTGATCGAGTCTGGAACACCAGGCCCGTTGTCAGTGACATGCAATTCCAATGCCAGGCGATAACGCTGCTTGCCAAACGTGACTTGTCTCAAGATTCGGCTTTTGAGCAAAATTTGGCCATCGCCCTGCGCGATGCGGTCTTGCAAGGCCTGGGCAGCGTTGTGCGCGATGTTCAGCACCGCCTGGATCAACTGCTCACGGTCACCACGAAACTCGGGGATCGAGATGTCGTAGTCGCGCACAACCTTCAGGCCTTTGGGGAACTCGGCCAAAATCAGGGCCCGCACCCGCTCACACACCTCATGAATGTTCACGTCACCGACCACATGCGGGCGACGGTGGGGGGCCAGCAGGCGGTCGACCAGGGTTTGCAGCCGGTCCGCTTCGCGGATGATGACCTGGGTGTATTCGGTCAGCTCCTTGCTGTCGAGCTCCATTTCCAGCAACTGGGCTGACCCACGGATACCGCCCAGGGGGTTCTTGATCTCGTGGGCCAGGTTGCGAATCAACTCCTTGTTGGCCTGGGCCTGTTCCAGCAAGCGCTCTTCACGCTCTTGCCGGGTTTGCTGCTCCACAGGCAAGAGCTCCACGATCACTTCGTCAGGCTGGTCGGACGGGGCCACGATGACATGCACAGGCAAGGGGTCTTCGTGGTGCAAGCGGCGCAACTGGGCTTCAAAGCGCAAGGCTGCAAATTCGTTGGACTGCGCACCTGCCAAGGCCATGATCAGTGGCTGGGGGTCCATGAAGTAATCGGGCAGGTGCGTGTCAAACAGCGTGCGCCGGGACATGCCCAAGGCGTCCTCCAGGGCCGCATTAACAAACCGCACACGGCCTTGGCCCTGCATGACCGCCACGGGCGTGGCCAGCAGATCAAAGGAATGGAATCGGGTCACTGGCGTATTCATGGCTTCACGGCTTTCAAGGCCATCGGTCGACGTGCCAACTCGCGTTGCACGCTGTCGATGTCGCGTTCGGTTCGTTCGATGGCCGCCTTGATCGCGGCCACACGCTCCTGGTATTTCAGGGGCGCAGAAGCTTCGGCAACCAACTTGGCAGGCTCACCCTGCATGTACGCCTGAACCAAGGCTTGGTGCTGTTTCTGCATCCGCTCCAGCTCTTGAGCCAAAATGGTGCGCGCCTGAACATCGCGCTCGCTTTGCGGGACTGTCGCTGCTTGTGCGGGCTCGGATTTGAAGCGTGCCTCATCCGGAACAGGGGCCAAAGCAGGGTCCAAAGCAGGCGTGTCTGACCCCGTAGCTTGGCGAGCAGTCTGTGGGCGAAGGCCTGGGATGACGGTCACGGCTTGATCGGGCAGACGCTCGCAACGGGTGATGTCCCGAGGGGCATTGGTGTATTCCTGGCCGCACCGGTAAATGACCTCTTGGGCCAGGACGCTCCAACTCAGGCCCAAGCCAAGCAAGCCAAGTCCTACAGCACGCCTTGCAACGGTCAAAAAAGCTTCCCCATTGAGTGATTGCCGCCTCATGTTCCGACTCCGGTGCTGGCTGGATGATTCAAGACCAAAATGGCATTGAACCAGAAAAAAAAAGGACGGCCACAGCCGTCCTTTTTCTGGATTGCACCGGGATGTGCAATGCCATGCATGCCCGCTTACAGCGAGTAGTACATGTCGTACTCAACCGGCGACACTTCGACGCGGTTGCGGTTGACTTCCAACATCTTCAGGTCGATGTAGGCGTCGATCCACGAGTCGGTGAACACGCCACCCTTGGTCAAGAAAGCGCGATCGGCATTGAGTGCGTCCAGGGCCTGGTCCAGGCTGGAGCAAACCGTTGGCACCAACTTGTCTTCTTCAGGCGGCAAGTGGTACAGGTCTTTTGTGGCAGCTTCGCCGGGGTGGATCTTGTTTTCGATACCGTCCAGACCGGCCATCAACAAGGCCGCAAAGCCCAGGTAGGGGTTCATCAACGGATCGGGGAAACGGGCTTCCACACGGCGGCCTTTGTCGCTGGCCACGTTGGGGATGCGGATCGAAGCCGAGCGGTTCTTGGCTGAATAAGCCAGCTTCACGGGTGCTTCGTAGTGAGGAACCAGGCGCTTGTAGCTGTTGGTGCCAGGGTTGGTGATCGCGTTCAGGGCACGGGCGTGCTTGATGATGCCGCCGATGTAGTACAGGGCAAATTCAGACAAACCAGCGTAGCCATTGCCTGCGAACAGGTTCTTGCCGTCTTTCCAGATGGACTGGTGAACGTGCATGCCGGAACCGTTGTCGCCAGCGTAAGGCTTGGGCATGAAGGTGGCGGTCTTGCCGTAAGCGTTGGCCACGTTGTGAATGACGTACTTTTGCAGCAGTGTCCAGTCCGCGCGTTCGACCAAGGTAGAAAACCGGGTGCCGATTTCGCACTGGCCTGCACCAGCCACTTCGTGGTGGTGAACTTCGACCGGGATGCCGACTGATTCGAGAATCAGGGACATTTCGCTGCGCATGTCATGCGTGCTGTCAACGGGAGGCACTGGAAAGTAGCCGCCTTTGACGCGGTTGCGGTGACCACGGTTGCCGCCTTCGAGCTTGGTGCCGCTGTTCCATGGGGCTTCGACTTCGTCGATGGCGTAAAAAGTGTTGTTTGGCTCGGTGCTCCAGCGCACTTCGTCAAACAAGAAGAATTCTGGCTCCGGGCCAAAGTAGGCTGTGTCGCCCAGACCGGATTGCTTGAGGTAAGTCTCGGCGCGCTTGGCAATGGAGCGTGGGTCACGCTCGTAGGCTTTGCCGTCTGTCGGCTCGATCACGTCGCAGATCAGGACCAGGGTGACTTCTTCAAAGAAGGGGTCAATGATGGCGCTGTTGGCATCGGGGATCAGCAACATGTCGGATGCTTCAATGCCCTTCCAGCCGGCGATCGACGAACCATCGAAGGCTTGACCGTCTTCGAACTTGCTCTCGTCAAACTGCGACACGGGCGCAGTGATGTGCTGCCATTTGCCACGGGTATCGGTGAAACGGAAGTCAACGAACTTGACTTCGTTCTCTTTCACCATCTTCATCACGTCTGCGACGGTCTTGGCCATCAAATTCTCCTGAATGGAAAGGGGGGTTAAAAAGCGTACTCTCAGGTTCTGCAGTTTCTGTGCCAACTTGGGCCCAGTCAACCGAAGCTGAACAGCCCAAGATTGTGCCTTGAGCCGGACGACTTGACCTGTTCAAGCGTAAAAAATCACTGGGCAGACCACTTGGTCGGTCACGGAATTCATGCCGCCGGCATTTCTGACGGCTGTATAAGGCCCAAGCCTCAAAAATCCCCAAAGGATCCATGCACCTACATTGTGCAATATTGCACCATATTGGTGAAAAATGAATCAACGCACCAATTCGGGGCCGTACGTCAGTTGAAACGCCTTCAGGCCTTGGCGCAAGTCAAGGTAGGCCAGCTCAGCATCGGCGGGCTCGCCCTTGACGCCCAACTCGATATGGCGGCCCCATTGCGGGTGGTCCACACTGGGCAAACTGAAAACCTTCACGCCCGGGTGAGTGGCTTCGATGGACTCCATCAGCGGCGTCAGCGTGGCTTCCATGGCGCCCAGGATGATCACCGACTTTTCGACATACGCATTTTGGCGGAAGTGGGCGCTGTAATGAGCCTCCAGCACGGATTCGATCATGGGCCAGGCCATGACCGGGAAGCCGGGCACAAAATGCACCGCTGCGCCGCCCTGCCCCTGACAACTGAAACCGGGAATCTTGTTGTAGGGGTTGCGAATGATGGCCGCGCCCTCGGGAAACACGCCCATGTTGAGCCGGTGGATGTTGTCAGGACGGTCTGGCTCGTAGGCCACGCCTTGCTCTTTGGCGGTGTCTTGCATCCTCTCCAGGATGAGCAGCTTGGCATGGGGATGCAAGGCCAGGGGCACACCCAAGGCACGTGCAGCGCATTGGCGGGTGTGGTCGTCAGGGGTGGCCCCGATGCCGCCGCAGCAGAACACCACATCGGCGGCGTCAAACGCACGCTTCAAGGTCGCGGTGATGCGCTCGGGTGAGTCGCCCACATATTCGGCCCATGCCAAGTCAAGGCCACGTGCCGACATCAACTCGATGACTTTGGGCATGTGCTTGTCTGAACGCTTGCCCGACATGATTTCGTCGCCAATGATGATGAGGCCAAATGTTGGGGTCATGCTGGAGAGCTTTCTGCAAATGGTTCAGAGGATGGGCCGGTGCTCGACATCGGTCACGCTTTGGGCTTTGTCGCCCGGTCCTGCGCCCAGGCGGGCCACAGCGTGGGGCGATTGGGGCTCCACGGGCAAAACATTGTCGGTCACGGCGGGCAGTGGTTCATCGCGCATGGCCTGCAAAGCAGCCAAAGCGAAATGGGCAAACCACAGCGATGAAAAGGCAAACACCAGGGTGTAGATCCAGATGGCCACGGGCACCAGAATCACAAAGGCAGCCGCGAACAAGGCCCCAGAGGCCCACACCAGGCTGGGCGCAGCGCCCATGAGGCCCGTGACCACCCCCATGCCCAGCAAGCTCATGCGGTGGCGAGCCATCAGGGTATGGCGCTCATCGGCGCTGGCAAACTCGGCCAGCACATCGAAGGCCATGACACGGTAAGTCAGCCATCCCCAAATCAAGGCGGGCAGCAGCATGGCCAGGGGCGGCACCAGCCACATGGGCAAGGTCAGCAACAAGGCGCCCAGCGCCAGCAGCAAAGATGAAAAAGTCCACCACAAACCCAGCATCAAACTGCCGCCGTGCTTGCGCTGCAGGCCCCCAAACCGACGGTCGGCCACCAACCGGGTCAAGGAGGGCGTCATCAAAAAAGACACCGCCAGCAAACACGCCACCACGACCAGCGGGGTGACCGAAAAAATCACCAACAAAGGGGCCACAACGGTCTTGAGGTCGGGCAAGCCAACGCCTTCCAGCCAACGCCACACCAGGGCCAGCCAACTCGATGCGTCCAGCCAGGACCGCACCAAAGCGATGGCGATGTCCCAATACAAATAACCCAGCAACCAGGACAGGGCCACGATCAGCACCAGCGGAAAAATCGACAAGCCAATCACCCGGGGGTACAGGCAATACATCACCGCACGCCAAAAAGAATCCATCAATAATTTCATGGGTGAAAGCTTAACAGTGCAATGCCGCTTGGCGAATGGTGTGCCGCCATGCCGGTGCCTCAGGCCCGCCGAATGAGCCGCAGCAAGCCCAGCCGCTGCTGGGCCCAAAAGCCCAGCCCGTAAGCGCGCCCCTGCTCCACCTGATCGCGCACGCCGGTCGGGTCATAGCGCTGCTGAAAATCGGCGGTGCCAAACAGCACGTCCCACCAAGGCAAGAGCACGCCGAAGTTGCAGCCACCCAAAACCACACGGCCCTCGCTTTGACTTTCATGGCCAATGCCGATGCTGTGGTGCCTGCGGTGAAAGCGCGGGCTGACCCACACGCGTTCACCGATGCGGCCAAACCAGATCCGCACATTGGCATGCTGAAAATTTTCACTCAGTTGGCTGATGGCCACCAAGGCCACAAATTGCCCCGGACCGACGCCAATGAGCACCGCCACAGCCGACAAAATCAGGCTGGTCACCATGTCGTCAAGCAGATGGTTTCGGTTGTCAGACCACATGGTCATTTGCCGCTGCGCGTGGTGCAGCGAATGCAAGGCCCACCAAGTGTTGGACTGGTGCTGTGCCCGGTGAATCCAGTAGTGCACGAAGTCAAACAAGACCAGGTAGATCACAAAACTGACCAGCGCCAGATCGGTCACCCCAGGCCACAGACCGTCGAGGTGGAAGGTGGGCAAACCCATGGCGCGCAGCCTGCCCAAGCCTTGCTCAAACAGATAGTCGAGCGTGAAAAACATCACCAGTTTGAACAAGCCCAGGCGGTGGATCAGGGTGTAGACCACATCGACCCGCACTGTCCTCGGGTCGGTGATCGGCTCCACTGGCCAGCGCCGCTGCATCGGGCCAATCACCACCCACATCACCGCCAGTTGCAACAGGCCCACCACCACCCAGCCCGTGCCCTCGTAGGCTTTTTCGAGCAAATTGCCCTGCCCTGCGGCAAAGGCAATGGGCTGAACCACGGCCTCATAAAGCGTGGCCTGCAAGCCTTCAAAAAAGTCGATCAGCACATCCATGGCGTCATTTTCGCGAATCGGGCAAAACCGACAGATGCAGGGGTTGCTGTTGAATCCAGTCGCGGTAGGCCGGGTGTTCGCGCAAGGTGGCAAAGCACAGGCCACGCGCCTTCAGGCCCACGATGAGCGGCTCCAGCACGGCCGGTGCCCATGGGTCTTGCCGTGACCAGATGCCCAGGTGCGCCATGAGAATGTCACCGGAACGGATGCGCTGCAATGACTGTTTGAGCAACTGCGCGTTGGGGTAGGTGCTGCTGGGCAATTCGTCGCCCAAAAAACCGGCATCGGCCCAGCCCACATGGGCAAAGCCGCATTGCCGGGCCGCCTCGATCAGGCGGGGAGAAGTTTTGCCGCCAGGGGCACGAAACAGCGGCAACGGCGCCTGTCCGGTCATGGCCTGCAAGCGCTGAGCCGCCTGACGCAGGTTGTTGCAATAGTCTTGCGCTGTCCAGGTGAGGTTTTGGCCTGCCTGTGCGCCCGCGCTGGGTCGGATATGGAATTTTTGCACCCCGCCTTCTTGCACATCGGCACGCCAATAGGCGTGGTCCCAGGTGTGCGAGGCAAAGACATGGCCTTCGGCAACGCGCGCCTGCCACCACGGCGCCCAATGCTGGCCCAGCGTGCCGTCGCCTTGTCGGGTTTTTTCGTGGGCTGCAAAGAATGTGACTTGGACTTGTTGGCGTGCCAGCACCTCGGCGATCAGCGGGGCCACTTCCATGTGGCCGGTGTCAAACGTCAGATAAACAGGTTTCTTGCAGGGAGCGGCCGCCAGTGGCAAGCTGCCAGCCCACAGCGTGGCGCCGATCAGGGGCCAAAGCCAGTCACTGGCGGGGCGCATGGTCCAGTGTCCACACACCATGGGGCGATTTGCCCACCCGGACCTGTCGCACCACTTTGCGCGTGGCGATGTCGATCACCGTGAGTCTTCTGGCCCAGCGTGAGGCCACCAGGATGTATTTGCCATCGGCGGTGATGTCCATGCAATCCGGGCCTGATGGGCCGGGAAACTCGGCCACCACCGTCATGTTGGCGTAATCGATCTGGCTGATCGAGTTGGTCACTCGGTTGCTGACCATCACGTGTCGCTTGTCGCCCAGTGCCCGAAAAGCGTGCGCGCCCTTGCCTGTGGGAATCATTTTGACCAGCTTGGGCTGGGCACCGCCGATGTCGTACACCTCGACACCGTCACCGCCGGTCAGACCCACCAGCAAAAACTTGTCGTCAGGCGTGCCAAACACGTCCGCAGGCACCGAACCGACGGGGGTACGTGACTTCAGGGCCTGGGTGCCCAGATCGATGGCCACGAGCTCGTTGCTGTCCTGCATCGAAACCCAGGCGGTCTTGCTGTGGCTGTCGATCCACAGGTGGCTCGGGGTTTTGCCGGTCGGAATGCGCTTGGCAAGCGTGGCGTTTTGTCCGTCCCAGCGGTAAATGTCCACGTGGTTCAGCCGGTTCGCAGCGATCACCAGCCATTTCATGTCGGGCGAAAACCGGAGGTGATACGGGTCAAGAATGCCCGTCACCGTGCGCTGGACCTGGGCGGTTCGAGGGTCAATGAAAGTCAGTGAATCACCCATGGCATTGGCCACGATGACCGACTTTTCGTCCGGCGTGAGGTACAAATGGTGGGGTTCCTTGCCCGTCGGGATCCGCTTTTTTTCTGTCCAGGTGACAGGATCAATCACACTGACATTGCCATCCAGGGAATTGAGGACAAAAACAGGGTTCTGCAGTTGGGCATGGACCCCGAAGCCATGGAGACCGCAAACAGCCAAAATTAAAAATCGAATCACAGAACGCAGATAAATCACAAAAACGCTTTCAAAATCACTTTCAAGTGTAATCGCCTCCCCATCAGGAAATCGGATGTCTCCCTCACACATGACAAAAATCAAGCTTCAGTCTTCGGCGCTGGAAGTCTTGCAGTGGCCACGACCGCCTCAAGCCAAGTCCGAGCACACGCTGGTTTTTCTGCACGAGGGTTTGGGCAGCGTCGCCATGTGGCGCGAATGGCCTGCGCAACTGTGCGAGCGATTGGGTTGTGCGGGGCTGGTCTATTCCAGGCAAGGTTATGGCCAATCTGACCCGGTGCAAGATGTGCGGGGCCCTTCCGGGGAAACGGCTGGCCAACGCCATGGCCGCTTGTTGCCCGATTACATGCACCGTGAAGCCCTTGAAGTCTTGCCTGCGCTGCTGCAGGCTCTGGGCATAGCGCGGCCCGTGCTGATCGGTCACTCGGACGGCGGCACCATTGCGCTGATCCACGCCAGCCGGTTTGACGTGGCCGGGTGCGTGGTCATGGCGCCGCATGTGATGGTCGAAGACATCTCGGTGCAGGCGATTGCTGCTGCCAAAGACGCTTATGAAAACGGCCCCCTGCGCCAGCGCCTGGCCCCCTACCACGCCGATGTGGACTGCGCGTTCTGGCAATGGAACGACGCATGGCTCAGCCCAGACTTTCGCGCTTTTGACATCCGCCCGGCGTTGACCAGCATCCAGGCGCCGCTGCTCGCCATCCAGGGCGAAGGCGACCTTTACGGCACCATGGCCCAGATTGACGACATTGCAGCGCGCGTGCCACAAGCGCAGTTGCTGAAACTGCCCCAATGCGGCCACTCGCCGCATCGGGATCAGGCCGAGGTGGTCACGCAAGCCATTGAGGCCTTCGTGCAGGGCCTTCCAAAGCTTTAGCCCAGCCCATTGGCGCCAAGCGCCAAGCCCCAAGCCAAAGCCCTGCTTTCAGGGCTTGAGCAAAGCCAGGTCGACATCGGTCAGCCAGCGCCACTGGCCCGGCGCCAGATCGGCAGGAATCGTCATGCCGCCAATTTGCGAGCGATGCAGTCCTTCCACCCGGTTGCCCACAGCCGCCAGCATGCGCTTGACCTGGTGGTATTTGCCTTCGGTCAGCGTCAGCTTCAGGTGCAACTCGCCAACCGCCTCGCAAGCGGCGGCCTTCACGGGCTTGGGGTCATCGTCCAGCACCACACCCGCCAGGAGTTTGTCCACCATCTCGGCGGTGATGGGGTGCTTGGTGGTGACCTCGTACACCTTGGGCACATGGTGCTTGGGTGAACTCATCTTGTGGATGAACTGCCCATCGTCGGTCAGCAACAGCAAACCGGTGGTGTCCTGATCGAGCCGCCCCACCGCCTGCACCCCCTGCACGGCGGCTTTTTGTGGGCGCTGGCGCAAGGGCGCTGGCAACAAAGAGTAAATGCTGGGCCAGGTCGAGGGTTTTTGCGAACACTCGGTGCCAGCCGGTTTGTTGAGCAGCACATAGGCATGCTCTTGAAAGGGCCAGTCGGTGCCTTGCACATCGAAATGCAGGCCCTCGGGTTCAAAAACTTCGCCGGAGTCGGTCACGGTCTCGCCGTTGACCTTCACATAAGCTTGCTGGATCAGTCCGGCGCAAACGCGGCGGGTGCCAAAACCCTGGCTGAACAAGATGTCTTCCAGGCGCATGGGTTTGAGAGATTTGGCTTTCATGGGGCATGATTGTCGCTTCGAATTCAAGCGAAACCCATCCGGACTTTGCAGGAGACACTTGGCCATGAGCACAGCCCTTGACACCCTCACCCGCATGACCGACTCATTGACGGCCTGTAACCGGGGTGCGCTGCCTCAAAGCGAGATGATCCGCCAATGGCGCAAAGACGCGGCCAGTCTGCCTTTGCCGGACAAATTCGGCACCGTGCTGGGCAACTTGCTGGACCGCATTGAGGCCAGCGCCCTGTTCAGCGAAGAAAGCTGCTCCTTCAGTCAGAAAGACCTGTTTGCCAACCTGCAGTTGTGGGCCGACAAGGCCAGGGCACAGTGCCTGAAAGCCGAATGAGCATCTGTCATCTGTCAGCAGCCCCAACGACAACCGGCCCCATGGGGCCCGTTGTATGGCGCAAAGCAGATGATTACTTCAAAGCCTTGAAACGCACGCGCTTGGGCTTGGCGCCCTCTTCACCCAGACGGCGCTTCTTGTCGGCCTCGTATTCCTGGTAGTTGCCATCAAAGAACACCCACTGGCTATCGCCCTCAGCGGCCAGGATGTGGGTGGCAATGCGGTCCAGGAACCAGCGGTCGTGGCTGATGACCATGATGGAGCCGGCAAACTCCAGCAGCGCGTCTTCCAGAGCGCGCAGGGTTTCCACGTCCAGGTCGTTCGAGGGCTCGTCCAGCAGCAAGACGTTGCCACCTTCGATCAGGGTCTTGGCCAAGTGCAAACGGCCGCGCTCACCGCCCGACAGCATGCCGACCTTCTTTTGCTGGTCACCACCGTTGAAGTTGAATCGGCCGCAATAAGCCCGACTGGCCATCTGGAACTTGCCGACGTTGATGATGTCCAGACCGCCCGAGACGTCTTCCCAAACGGTTTTGTTGTTGTCCAGGTCGTCGCGGTTCTGGTCCACAAAGGCCATGCGCACGGTCTGCCCGATGGTGACTTCACCGCTGTCCGCTTGCTCTTTGCCGGCGATCAGCTTGAACAGCGTTGATTTACCGGCACCGTTGGGGCCAATGATGCCGACGATGGCACCCGCAGGCACCTTGAAGCTCAGGTTGTCGATCAGCAAACGGTCGCCAAAGGACTTGCTGACATTCTTGAACTCGAAGACCTCATTGCCCAAGCGCTCGGCCACAGGGATGAAAATCTCCTGGGTTTCGTTGCGTTTTTGGTAGTCGTAGTCGGACAGCTCTTCAAAGCGGGCCAAACGGGCCTTGCTCTTGGCTTGGCGACCCTTCGGGTTGGAACGCGCCCACTCCAGCTCTTTCTTCATGGCCTTGGAGCGGGCATCTTCGGTGCGCTGCTCAGTGGCCAAACGGGCGTCTTTTTGCTCCAGCCAGGAGGAGTAATTGCCCTTGTAGGGAATGCCGGAGCCCCGGTCGAGTTCCAAAATCCATTCGGCGGCGTTGTCCAAAAAGTAGCGATCGTGGGTGATGGCCACCACGGTGCCCGAAAAACGCTGCAAGAAAAGCTCCAGCCAATCCACGCTTTCAGCGTCCAAGTGGTTGGTCGGCTCGTCGAGCAAGAGCATGTCAGGGCGCGACAGCAGCAAACGGCACAAGGCCACGCGGCGCTTCTCACCGCCCGACAGCTTGCCAATCACAGCATCCCATGGGGGCAGGCGCAGCGCATCAGCAGCGATTTCAAGTTGGTGCTCGGAGGCATCGCCTGCGGTCGAGATGATGGCTTCGAGCGTGGCCTGCTCGGCCGCCAGGGCGTCAAAGTCGGCATCTTCTTCGGCGTAGGCGGCGTAAACCTCTTCCAGCCGGGCCTGCGCGGCCTTGACTTCGCCCATGCCACTTTCAACTGCTTCGCGCACGGTCTGCTCGGCGTCCATGATGGGCTCTTGAGGCAAATAACCGATTTTCAGGCCCGCCATGGGGATGGCTTCGCCTTCGATCTCTTTGTCGATGCCGGCCATGATCTTGAGCAAGGTGGACTTGCCCGAGCCGTTGGTGCCCAGCACACCGATCTTGGCGCCCGGAAAGAATGACAGCGAAATGTCTTTGAGAATGTGCCGTTTGGGCGGCACGATCTTGCCAACCCGGTTCATCGAAAATACGTATTGAGCCATGTGTAAACCTGAATAAAAATGCGCTAAGACCAGTCACCCCAAGGGAGCCAGCTCTGCACCTTGAGCCTGCATATGAGGGCAGGCACGGTGTGTGCAACCCGGCATTATCCCAGCTTGCCGAAGTTTTAAGCGAAAAATCAGAGTGTGCGTTCGGACAACTGGCCCGAACGGCTGGAAAACTGGACCCGGCTGTTCATGGCCTCCAGCTGAACCCGTGCGCTGCGCTGGCCATACACCTCGGCCCTGAGCCAAGCGCACTCGGCGTCCAGGCCCTCGTCCGAGGGCAGGCTGCACCACCAGACCCGCCCTTCGCCGTCCCAGCGGTAACCGCGCGCCTTGAGCTTGTCTTTGGCTTCAAAGGGTGCACCCGTGGCCCTCAGTTTGTAGCGTGTCTGGCCGACCCCGGCCAGCAGGCGCGACAAACCCGTTTGACCATCGGCCAAGGGCAACGCCAACACCTGCAGCAAGGCATGGCAGTCGACTTGCGCCCGGTGCGCGTCGTAAAACCAGCCCCGCTCAGAGGCCAAAAACTCGAGCTTGGCCGAGCCACTGCCTTCTTTTTTCCAGTCGATGCCCATGAACGAGCAGGCCCAGGCCTTGCCCGCAAACACCGCAAAGCGTGCTTCCACAAAAGGCCTGTCAAAGCCGGCGTTGTGCGCCACGATCAGGTCGGCTTGTTCGACCAGCGCGATGACAGCGGCGTCATCGATGCGCTGACCCTGCACCATGCTGTCGTCAATGCCCGTGATTTCGGTGATCTGCGCCGGAATGGGTTTGCCGGGGTATTCAAATGACTCATAAATGGTCACCGGACCGACCGGCAAGCCGGTGGCGCTGTCCACCAACACCGACAACATGGCCAGTTCGATGATCTTTTCGTTCTTGCTGTCCAACCCGGTGGTTTCGGTGTCCAACACGATCACGCGCTGCGTGGCCTGCGCCGTCAACGGCCCGTAATCACTGTGCGGCACCAATCGGCGCAACACCCGAAAGTCGGGGTGCTGGGCCAGGGCTTGGGCCATGGCTTCGTGTTCTGCGGCTGGCGAGCCAGGCTGTGGGGCTGGCGAAGGCGAGGACTCCGGCGACGTCGACGTCGACGGCGACATTGCTGGCGACATTGACGCCGACGTTACCGGCGCAAGTGCCTTGGCCTTGGCTTTGGCTGGCTGAGCAGACTGGCCCTCGCGCCCAGCCTCAAAGTCCAAAAAACTCAATTGGTCTGTTTTGTTCATAGGTCGAGATTAAACCGCGTCTTCGCGGTCTGTGAGGTCCTTCGGCCAAGGTCAAAAGAGAAAGCGGCAGATCCCTTGACCAGCAGGCTCAGTCCAGCTTGATCCCCAGATCCACCGCCAGCTTGATCCAGACGGGCACTTCAGACTCCCAGTCCTTTCGCGTGGCAGCCAGGTTTTTGGGTTTGTTGGGGATGGCAAAGGTTTCGCGCAGCTTGGCGGCCTTGTCGGTGTTGGACCAGGCCACGGCTTCGTCGGCCAGCAGTTTCAGCACAGCCTCGGGCGTGGCAGCGGGCGCCATCAATGGCAGGCCACCTTCGAGGGTGACCAGTTTGGCCTTGTCGCCTTGCTCCATGAGAGTGGGCACGTTGGGCAACTTGGGCGAGCGGTAGCTGCCGGTCACGCCAATGGGCCGCACACCGCGTGAGGCCACCGCATTGAATGCCAGGAAACTGCCCACCGCGATTTGCGACTGGCCCGAGGCCACATCGAGCCACATGGGGGCTTCGCCCCGGTAGTGCACCGACTGGATTTGGGTGCCATGGACGCGGTTGGTCTGGTCGGCCACCATGTGCGGGTAAGAGCCTGGCGCATAAGTGCCCATGGAGGCGGGGTTCTTTTTGGCCCACGCCACAAATTCGGCCATGTTGGTAGCCGGAATTTTCTCGTTGATGCCCACCACCAGCGGCCCCGAAGGGAACACGGTAACGGGCGTCAGATCCTTGTCGAGGTTGTAAGGCAGCTTGGAATACAGAATGCGGTTTTGCCAGAAGGTGCCCGAGGTGCTCATGACCAGCGTGTAGCCGTCTGCGGGCGATTTGGCGGCCGCATCGATGCCGATGATGGCCCCTGCCCCGGGCTTGTTCTCGATCACCACGGGCACGCCCAGTTTGCCGGACAAGTGTTCGCCATAACTGCGGGCCAAGGCGTCGGTCAGGCCACCGGGCGGAAAGGCCACGATGATTCTGATGGGTTTGGCAGGCCATTTTGTCTGGGCCCAGGCCTGGCTCACGGCGCTGCTGGCAGCCACAGTGGCGGCAGCCCAAGCGGTGGTTTGTAAAAATGAACGGCGATCTGGACGGTGGGACATGTTGAAAGCTCAATGAAGAAGTGACGCCCAGTCTACAAGGCGCATGCACGGGTTTGAATTAGGGTTTGAACCCCTCCCAAGAATTGGCAGGCTGGTGGCTTGAACCCGATGCATCTGAAAGCCATGTGTGGGCACTTAAAACACGGACTGGTTGACCCTTTCGCACTGAATCGAGACTTGTGAGACAATTCAGCGCGTTGCAGCCTCCAGTTGCCGCAACATCAGCACTCCTGCTGGGGCCTGACCCAGGCAATGCTCAAAACAAGCGCCTGCGGTTTCCATGCCCACCCTGTAAGACATATCGGCCAATACTGGTAACTGCCACCCGCAGTTGAATGAGCCGATGCCTGCGCCGGACTTGGCGCTCTGTAAAAATGAACTTTGATGAATTGAATCTGGCCCCGGCCCTCATGCAAGCTGTGCGCGAGCTCGGCTACGAAACCCCCACACCCATCCAGGCACAAGCCATTCCAGCCGTTCTGGCTGGAAAAGACTTGCTGGCGGGTGCGCAAACAGGTACGGGTAAAACCGCTGCCTTCACCCTGCCCATGCTGCACAAGCTGAGCCTGAGCGAGCCCGGGAAAAACCGCTTCGGCGGCAAAGCCATACGCGCTTTGGTTTTGACCCCCACCCGCGAATTGGCCGCCCAGGTCGAAGAGTCGGTGCGTGAGTACGGCAAATACCTGCAACTCGATTCCACCGTGATCTTTGGTGGTGTGGGCATGAACCCGCAAATCAGCAAGATCAAACGTGGCGTGGACATTCTGGTGGCCACCCCTGGCCGTTTGCTCGACCTGCAAGGTCAGGGCTTTCTGGACCTGTCGACCGTCGAAATACTGGTCCTCGACGAAGCGGACCGCATGCTGGACATGGGCTTCATCCACGACGTCAAAAAGGTGCTGGCCCTGGTGCCCAAAGACAAGCAAAGCTTGTTGTTCTCGGCCACCTTCAGCGATGAAATCCGCGAATTGGCCAGCAACCTGCTCAAGAACCCCCAGAGCATCCAGGTCACGCCCAGCAACACCACCGTGCAGCGCATCACACAGGTGATCCACCCGGTCGGCCGCAACAAGAAAAAAGACGTGCTGCTGCACATCATCCAGAAGCACGACTGGAGCCAGGTGCTGGTGTTCACCCGTACCAAGTTTGGCGCCAACAACGTGGCCGACTTCCTGACCAAAAACGGCGTCAAGGCCATGGCCTTGCACGGCAACAAGAGCCAGACTGCCCGTACACAGGCTCTGGCCGGTTTCAAACTGGGCGACATCCGCGCCCTGGTGGCCACGGACATTGCTGCGCGCGGCATCGACATCGAAGACTTGCCACACGTGGTGAACTTCGAGATTCCAAACGTCTCTGAAGACTATGTGCACCGCATTGGCCGTACCGGCCGAGCAGGCGCCAGCGGCGAAGCCGTCAGCCTGGTCTGTCTGGACGAAGAAGGCTTCATGATGGACATCGAACGCTTCACCAAGCAAGAGATTCCGGTGCAGTTGCTAGAAGGCTTTGGCCCCGACTCAGGTGAAATTGCAGAGCCCATTGCCATGGGTCGCCAGACCCTTTGGGGCGGCGCAGGCAAGCCACCAGGCCGCGATGTGATGGCCGCAGCGGCCAAGGCCGCGCGCCAGGACATGATGCAACGCATCCGCGACAACAAGGTCGCAGTCGGTGGTGGCGCAGGCGGCCAAGGTGCACGCCAGCCCCGTGGCGAGGGCCAAGGCCCTGCCCGCCCATCGCGCAATGGCCCGGCGCCATCGCGCCGCAATGGCCCGGCAGGTCCGCGTTTTGAAGGCCAGGCCGATGGCCGCCGAGAAGGTGGTCGTGATGGCGGTCGCGAAGGCGGCGGTCGTGGTCAAGAGCAACGGGGCGACCCGCGTTTTGACAACCGTGGTGATGGCCAGGGTCGTCCGGCGCCTCGCCACAACGGGCCTCGCCCCGAAGGGCGTGGCCAAAATCAGGCACGCGGTGGTCAGGGTGGCGATCAAGACAGCCGCCACGGTGATGGCGACGAGTTGCCGCGCCACATCGATCCCTTGAAAACCACCCAGTTTGCGCGCCTGGATTTGCCCAACCGCAATCCCGTTCGCTCCAGCGGCCAACCCGACCCCACACGCACCAGCATCGACAGCCTGGCCAGTGGCAACCGCCGCCGTGGTGGCGGAGGTGGCGGCGGCAATGGTGGCGGTGGCGGTGGCGGCGGTGGAAACCGCGGCTATGGTGGCGGTGGCGGTGGCGGTGGCGGTGGCCGAGGTTTCGGTCGCTGAACAGCACTTGCCCGTGAACAGCAAAAGAGCCCGCACATGCGGGCTCTTTTTTTGCCTGATGCCCGCCCTGCCGTTCAGTCGCGCACGAACAAGGTCACCAGCGGATCTGCCCCCAGTTGACGGCTCCAGTGGCCATGTACCGTGGCATCGAACGTCGCACCTTCGGGCAAGGTGTCTGCCGAATAGAAAAACTCACCTGGTCCAAAAATGCGTGAACTGCCGTCTTGCAGAAAAATCTCCATTTGACCGCCCAGCACAAAAAGCCATTGCGGATGACCCGTGCAGTGAAAGCTGCTGCGAAAGCCCACCGGGCTTTGTCGCAACTGGCAAGTCGATGCAGCCATCAGCGCCGACAACTGGCTCTGGGGCGTGCCTTCGGTGAGGGCGACAGAGTCATCTCGGAAACGGGCGCGGCCATCGGTGTCTGTGAAAAGAACGACTTTTTTAAGCTGGGTCATGGCCTTGGGTCTCGGTGCAATCAAGAAGGTCTGATTGTCGCTGAGCAGCCAGCCAGCCCGTGAAACTGTCAAGGGCTTCTGGCATAGTGGCGCGCAGCGTAAGCTGACTGACACATCACCAAGCCTGTTGGACAACATGAACCCCTCTCCTTTGAAAATTGTTTTTCACGGCCAAAATGCGGCCAACTTTCGCACGGGCTTTGAGCAGCTCATCGACCCTGCACACCAGATCCTCGACCTCTCTGACGCCCTGGACCAACCGAAGGAACAGGCGCATTACGAAAGCGCCGACGTGGTGATCGGCATCAAACTGAGCGACGGCATGCCCCGCCCCATGAATGCCCGGCTGTTCCATGCCCCTGCTGCAGGCACGGATGCCATCAACACTGCGCTGCTGCCCGCGCAGTGCGCACTGGCGAACTGTTTTGGGCATGAAAACGCCATCGCGGAATACGTGATCGCGGCACTGCTCATGCGCCATTTGCCTCTTGCACGCGCCGACCAGGATCTGCGCCAGCAGCGCTGGACTTACTGGGCCGGTCGCCAGGGGGCATTGCGCACCGAGTTGGGAACACAAACCTTGGGTCTGCTGGGTTTTGGGCACATTGCCCAGACCGTGGCCCAGCGCGCCAAGGCCTTTGGCATGCGGGTGCATGTGGCCAACCGCAGCCCGGTCTGCCACCCGATGGTCGACCAAAGCTGGTCGCTGGACGCCCTGCAGGACTTCATGGGCTCGGCCGATGCGGTGGTGGTCAGCCTGCCCCTGACCGACAACACACAAGGCCTGGTGAATGCACAGGCACTCTCAGCCATGCGACCCGACGCCGTGCTGATGAACGTGGGCCGTGGCGCA
>CAIZSE010000033.1 GCA_903935585.1 uncultured Burkholderiales bacterium
CGCGAACTTTTGTCCAAGTACGATTTTCCTGGCGACGACACACCGATCATCCAGGGTTCAGCCAAGCTGGCCCTCGAAGGCGACAAAGGCCCATTGGGCGAAGAAGCCATCATGAAGCTGGCCGATGCGCTGGACAACTACATCCCATTGCCAGAGCGCGCCGTGGACGGTGCCTTCCTGATGCCAGTGGAAGACGTGTTCTCCATCTCCGGTCGCGGCACTGTGGTGACTGGCCGTATCGAGCGCGGTATTGTCAAAGTCGGTGAAGAAATCGAAATCGTGGGCATCAAGGACACCGTCAAGACCACTTGCACGGGCGTGGAGATGTTCCGCAAGTTGCTGGACCAAGGTCAAGCGGGCGACAACGTCGGTATTTTGTTGCGCGGCACCAAGCGTGAAGACGTTGAGCGCGGCCAAGTGCTGTGCAAGCCAGGCTCGATCAAGCCACACACGCACTTCACGGGCGAGATTTATGTCTTGTCCAAAGACGAAGGTGGACGTCACACGCCATTTTTCAACAACTACCGTCCTCAGTTTTACTTCCGTACAACGGACGTGACCGGTGCGATCGAGTTGCCAGAAGGCAAAGAGATGGTGATGCCAGGTGACAACGTGTCGATCACTGTGAAGTTGATCAACCCCATTGCGATGGAAGAAGGCCTGCGCTTCGCCATTCGTGAAGGTGGCCGCACCGTTGGTGCTGGCGTCGTTGCCAAGATCATTGCTTAATTCTTTTGTGGATCAGTGGCGCAAAGGCCCTGCCTTTGCGCTGCAGCAAGCAAACACTCACCACAAGGAATTGACATGTCATCCAAGCAAAAAATCCGCATCCGCCTGAAGGCGTTTGACTACAAACTGATCGACCAGTCCGCTGCCGAGATCGTTGACACTGCCAAGCGCACTGGCGCGATTGTCAAGGGCCCCGTGCCTTTGCCAACACGCATGAAGCGTTTTGACATCCTGCGTTCACCGCACGTCAACAAGACCAGCCGTGACCAGTTGGAAATCCGCACGCACCAGCGTTTGATGGACATCGTGGACCCCACAGACAAAACAGTGGACGCCTTGATGAAACTCGATCTGCCCGCTGGCGTGGACGTCGAAATCAAGCTGCAGTAATGCGGTTTGGGGTGGCTGAAAAGCCATCCAAAAACTTGAAACGTGGCCTGATTTGCCAGCATTGGCAAGTCGGGCTATAATTTCAGGCTCACTTCCATTCGAGGTGAGATTTATTAACAGTCTTTCACATACCAAACGTGGCTGCCAATTGAAGTGGCCGCGGTGGAAGTTTTGGAGAAAACAATGAGTCTGAGCAACTCCCTCGGGTTGCTGGGTCGCAAGGTGGGCATGATGCGTCTGTTCACTGATGATGGGGATTCCGTTCCTGTCACAGTGCTGGATGTGTCCAACAACCGTGTATCCCAGGTCAAAACCCAAGAGAACGATGGCTATGTCGCTTTGCAAGTGACATTTGGTGCCCGCAAGGCATCGCGCGTGACCAAGCCCATCGCTGGTCACCTGGCCAAAGCCGGTGTTGAAGCCGGTGAAATCATTCAAGAATTCCGCGTGACCACCGACACGGCCTCCCAGTACGCTGCAGGCGCTACCGTGCCCGTGACTGCTGTGTTTGCTGTGGGCCAAAAAGTGGACGTGCAAGGCACTTCCATTGGTAAAGGCTTCACCGGAACCATCAAGCGTCACAACTTCAAATCCCAGCGCGCTTCGCACGGTAACAGCCGTTCGCACAACGTCCCGGGTTCGATTTCGATGGCCCAAGATCCTGGCCGCGTGTTTCCTGGCAAAAAAATGTCCGGTCACCGTGGTGATGTGACTTGCACCACACAGAACCTGGCCGTCATTCGTGTTGACGAAGCCCGTGGTCTGTTGATGGTCAAGGGTGCCATTCCTGGTTCCAAAGGTGGATTTGTGACCGTGCGTCACGCCATCAAAACTAAAGGAGCGAACTGATGCAGCTCGAACTCCTGAACGACCAAGGTCAAGCCGCCTCCAAAGTGGATGCGCCTGAAACCGTATTCGGTCGTGAATACAACGAAGCCCTGATCCACCAAATCGTGGTGGCTTATCAGGCCAATGCCCGTCAAGGCACCCGCGCCCAAAAGGACCGTGAACAAGTTCACCACTCCACCAAAAAGCCTTTTAAACAAAAAGGCACTGGTCGCGCTCGTGCTGGTATGACTTCCTCGCCTTTGTGGCGTGGCGGTGGTCGGATTTTCCCGAACATGCCCGACGAAAACTTCACACAGAAGATCAACAAGAAGATGTACCGCGCTGGTATGGCTTCGATCTTCTCCCAGTTGGCCCGCGAAGGTCGTCTGGCAGTTGTGGATTCCTTCAAGGTCGAGTCGCCAAAAACAAAGCAGCTTGCTGCCAAGTTCAAGGCCATGAGCCTCGACAACGTGCTGGTGATCGCTGAAGAAGTCGACGAAAACCTGTACCTGGCATCGCGCAACCTGATCAACATCCTGATTGTTGAGCCCCGTTACGCAGACCCCGTGTCTTTGGTGAACTTCAAGAAAGTCATCATGACCAAGGGTGCCATGGACAAACTCAAGGAGATGTTTGCATGAGCGCCGTGAAGTTTGACGAAGGTCGTCTGATGTCGGTGTTGGTTGCGCCCATCGTGTCCGAAAAGGCCACCATGGTTGCTGAAAAGTCCAACGCTGTGACATTCAAAGTGCTGCAGGATGCTACCAAGACTGAAATCAAAGCCGCTGTGGAATTGATGTTCAAGGTCGAGGTCAAAGGCGTGTCTGTGGTGAATACCAAGGGCAAGACCAAGCGTTTTGGCAAGACCATTGGCCGTCGCGACAACATTCGCAAGGCTTATGTCACGCTGAAGCCAGGTCAAGAGCTGAACCTGTCCGGGGAGGCCGCGTAATCATGGCTGTCATCAAGATCAAACCAACATCCCCAGGCCGTCGTGGCGTGGTGAAGGTCACCCGTGACCACCTGCACAAAGGTGAAGGCTACGCGCCTTTGCTCGAGCCGCAGCATCAGAAATCGGGCCGTAACAACAACGGTCACATCACAACTCGCCACAAAGGCGGTGGTCACAAGCACCACTACCGCGTGGTCGATTTCAAGCGCAACAAAGATGCGATTCCGGCGAAAGTCGAGCGCATTGAGTACGACCCAAACCGTACTGCCCACATTGCCTTGTTGTGCTACGCCGATGGCGAGCGCCGTTACATCATTGCCCCCCGTGGCATTGAAGCCGGTGCAACCCTGCTGTCGGGTGCTGAAGCGCCTATCCGCGCTGGCAACACCTTGCCGATCCGCAACATCCCCGTGGGTTCGACCATCCATTGCATCGAGCTCAAGCCCGGTGCGGGTGCTCAAATCGCTCGCTCGGCGGGGGCTTCGGCCACCTTGCTGGCTCGCGAAGGCATCTACGCTCAAGTGCGCATGCGCTCCGGTGAAGTTCGCAAGATCCACATCGAGTGCCGCGCAACGATTGGTGAAGTCGCCAACGAAGAACACAGCCTGCGCCAATTGGGCAAGGCCGGTGTCAAACGCTGGATGGGTATCCGCCCAACAGTTCGTGGCGTGGCCATGAACCCTGTGGATCACCCGCACGGTGGTGGCGAAGGCCGTACCGGCGAAGGCCGTCATGCAGTAGACCCGTGGGGCAACCTCACCAAGGGCTACCGTACCCGTAACAACAAGCGCACTCAGGTCATGATCGTGTCGCGTCGCAAGAAGTAAGGGTAAGACAATGACACGCTCTCTCAAAAAGGGTCCATTCGTTGACCACCATTTGTTGGCCAAGGTTGAAAAAGCCGTTGCCACCAAAGATAAAAAGCCCGTCAAGACATGGTCGCGTCGCTCCATGGTTCTGCCCGATTTCATCGGTCTGACCATCGCCGTTCACAACGGCAAGCAACACGTTCCTGTTTATGTGACCGACCAGATGGTTGGCCACAAATTGGGCGAATTCGCACTGACCCGGACATTCAAGGGTCACCCTGCGGACAAAAAAGTCCAGAAGAAATAAGGAAAGACCATGGAAACACGTGCAGTCCTCCGGGGCGTCCGTTTGTCGGTCGACAAAGGCCGCTTGGTCGCCGATTTGATTCGCGGTAAAAAAGTGGATCAAGCTCTGAACATTTTGGCTTTCACGCAGAAAAAAGCTGCCGGTATTGTCAAGAAGGTTTTGGAGTCCGCCATCGCCAACGCTGAACACAACGACGGTGCTGACATCGACGAGTTGAAGGTGAAAACCATCTACGTCGAACAAGGCACCACGCTCAAGCGTTTCACCGCCCGCGCCAAAGGCCGTGGCAACCGTATCAGCAAGCCCACATGCCATGTGTATGTGACGGTCGGCAATTAATCAGGAAGAACTATGGGACAGAAAATCCATCCTACCGGTTTCCGCCTGGCTATCAGCCGCAACTGGGCAAGCCGCTGGTACGCCAGTAACCGTGACTTCGCCGGCATGCTGGCCGAAGACATCAAGGTGCGTGAGTACCTCAAGGCCAAGCTCAAGAACGCTGCGGTTTCCCGCGTGCTGATCGAGCGTCCGGCCAAGAGCGCCCGCATCACCATCTTCTCGGCTCGTCCAGGTGTGGTGATCGGCAAAAAAGGCGAAGACATCGAGTTGCTCAAGAAGGAACTCTCTGCTCGTCTGGGCGTGCCCGTCGCGGTCAACATCGAAGAAGTGCGCAAGCCCGAAATCGATGCTCAGTTGATCGCTGACAGCATCACACAGCAGCTCGAAAAGCGGATCATGTTCCGTCGCGCCATGAAGCGTGCCATGCAAAACGCCATGCGTCTGGGTGCCCAAGGCATCAAGATCATGTCGGCTGGTCGTCTGAACGGTATCGAGATTGCGCGTACAGAGTGGTACCGCGAAGGCCGTGTGCCATTGCACACCCTGCGCGCTGACATCGACTACGCAACGTCTGAAGCCAAGACCACCTACGGCATCATCGGTGTCAAGGTCTGGGTCTACAAAGGTGACACTTTGGGCCGCAACGATGCACCCGCATTGGCCGAGCCTCGTGCCGATGAAGAACGCCGCCCACGTGGCCCACGTCGTGATGCCCGTCCTGGTGAGCGCCCAACCGGCGATCGTCGGGGTGGTCCACGTCGCCCCGCAGGCACCAACACAGCACCGACCGATGGCAGCGACAAGCCTGCCGGGGCCGGTGGTGATGCAAAACCCGCCGTTAAGCGCGTACGCACAGTCGCCGCGCCAGCTGCAGCAGCTGACGGTCAATAAGGAGTAATTACATGCTGCAACCTGCTCGCAGAAAGTACCGCAAGGAACAGAAAGGCCGCAACACCGGCATCGCTACCCGTGGCAACACGGTGGCGTTCGGTGACTTCGGCCTGAAGTCCACAGACCGTGGTCGTTTGACGGCCCGCCAGATCGAAGCTGCACGACGTGCAATTTCACGTCACGTCAAACGTGGTGGTCGCATCTGGATTCGTGTGTTCCCTGACAAGCCGATTTCCACCAAGCCTGCTGAAGTGCGTATGGGTAACGGTAAAGGTAACCCCGAATACTACGTGGCTGAGATCCAACCCGGAAAGGTGCTCTACGAAATCGTGGGCGTGCCAGAAGAGTTGGCCCGTGAAGCCTTCAAATTGGCCGCTGCAAAGCTGCCCTTGCGCACCACGTTTGTGGCACGCATGATTGGCCAATAATTCAGGAGAAACAAGAAATGAATGCTGCTGAATTGCGCCTCAAAGACGTTGCGGGTATCAAAGACGAAATCAAAGCGCTGCAAAAAGCCCACTTTGGCCTTCGTATGCAAAAAGCCACGCAACAACTCGGCAACACCGGAACGCTGAGCCAGACACGACGCGACATCGCCCGTGCCAAAACCATTCTTGCCCAAAAGCAAGTCGCCAAGTAAGGAGTGACCATGACGGAAGCGAAAATATCCCTCAAGCGCACCTTGATTGGCAAGGTGGTCAGCGACAAACGTGCCAAGACCGTGACCGTGCTTGTGGAGCGTCGTGTGAAACACGCCCTCTACGGCAAGATCGTGGGCAAGTCGAGCAAATACCATGCGCACGACGAAACAGGTCAATACCACCTGGGCGACACCATCGAAATCACGGAAAGCCGTCCGATTTCGAAGACCAAAAACTGGGTGGCAACTCGCCTGGTTCAGAAAGCTGCAGCGATCTAAGCCCAAAAGCCCGACTCCTGCAAACTTTCCGAAAACGACCCACAATGGTGGGTCGTTTTTTTTTACCCCGGCCTCAGTGCCAACCCCAACTCTTGGAGCTCAAAATGATCAAAGTCGGAGACAAACTGCCCGCTGCCACCCTGATGGAATATGTCGAAGTGGAAGGCAACGGCTGCAGCATTGGCCCTAACGCCGTCGATGTGGCCAAAGCCACCGCAGGCAAGACCCTCGCCTTGTTCGCATTGCCAGGTGCATTCACGCC
>CAIZSE010000034.1 GCA_903935585.1 uncultured Burkholderiales bacterium
GGCCAAGGCATTGCTCAAGGTCTTGGACAGAGCGCCCGAAGCCGCGCTGGCGGCATTGCACTGAAAGAATCATCGAAAGTGCATCGACCATGCCCCGAAAAATCAAAGCGACCGACCTGCCCCACGCTTCGACACGATTGCCAGCATCACCCCCAGCATTTGCGCGAATGCCGACTGCGACACACCGACCTTCATGCGAGCCTCAGTGGCAGCGGTGACGGCCACCTGCGTCACGCGCCCTAGCCACGCTTGGCCTGACGCACCGACTCCAACAAGTCTTTTTCAGACTCGCTCATGTCTGCGCATTGAACAGGCTAAATTTTCATCGTGGGCAAAGCCCGTTCACAGCAAGGCATCCAGCCCCTTGCGGTCCAGCAAGTTCAGCAGCTTGAGGGATGGGCCACTGGGACGCTTTTCGCCGATCTCCCATTTGCGCACGGTAGACGCACTGGTGTTCAGCACCGATGCCATGACCGTCTGACTCAGGTTGAGCTGCTCGCGCAAAGCGCGGATTTGGGCGCTGTCATATGGCGCAATCGGTTCCATGCACAACGCTTCAAGCTTTTGCATCTTGCGCTTGTCGATGAAGCCCAGACGCTCCAGGTCTGCCGCTGTCTCGTAAACCGTGCCCAGCAAGCGACTGGCGGCTTGGGGTTTCGGTTTGGCTTTAGTGCTCATGGCAAATCTCCTGTAATGAACTGTCATGCACCGCGACTTCAAGTTGATGTCCGGTCAAGTCCAGCAGCTGTTCGGCCAACCACTGCAACGCCTCCAGCTCTTTGCTGGACACATTGGCTTTTTCGTTCTTTTCAAAGCCGTACACAAAAAACCAACGACTCGCTCTGCGGGTAGCCACCAAAGTTCGGACACCGCCGCGCTTGCCGCGTCCAGGCAAAGCAACGCGCTTTTTCAGCACATCGCCACCCAGATCGGCATCCACCAGACCGCTCACCATCTCTTGCACGGCTTGACACAAAGCGGTATCTGTCAGATCGGTTTTACGCATCCATTTGGAAAATTGTTTGGTTTTAAAGACGCGGCGCATGAGACAAAGTATGCCACCTAGTGGCATAAAAATCAACGAAATTTCAATTTATCTCAGATTGAATCCGACTGAGCCCTCTTGTGAAAGACGGTGGCCTGCCTTCAACTCATCCGACTTTTGGGAGCGCGGCTTCATTGCAGCAACGATCGATTTGAATCTCAATAATTCAACTGCCCCCAAGCCTTCTCGAGCCGCTTGATGCTGACGGGCTGCGGGGTGCGCAGCTCTTGTGCAAAAAAGCTCACGCGGAGTTCTTCCAGTAACCAGCGGAACTCCAGCATGCGGGCGTCTTGGGCGCCTTTGCGTTCGGCCAAAAGACACGAAACGAATCACCGAATAAATATTTCATAAAGTTGGTATTTATTGACAAATACCGACTTTATGAAATAATTAAACCATGACGCCCACACCCGAGTCTCTCGCCGACCTTGCCCAGGGCAAGGTACTGCTGCGCCCAAGCGATGCCCTGGCACAAGGCCGTTCGCGTCTTTATCTGGCACAGTTGGCTCGCCGAGGGGTGGTTCACAAAGTCAGTCGGGGGCTTTACTCACTGCCGCAGCGCCAAGCGTCCGAGTTCTCAGGTCTGGCCGAAGTGGCCAGCAAAAACCCACAGGTGCTGGTGTGCTTGCTGTCAGCGCTTGCATTCCACGGTCTGACGACGCAGGCACCTTTTGAGGTATGGGTGGCCGTGGACAACAAAGCCCGCGCACCGCAGCTTAGCTACCCGCCCCTTCGCATTGCGCGGTTCAGCGGGCCAGCACTGACCGAAGGCGTCGAGCTTCACGATATTGAAGGCGTTGCGGTCAAAGTGACCAGCGTGGCCAAAACCATTGCGGATTGCTTCAAGTTCAGAAACAAAATCGGCCTGGACATCGCCCTGGAGGCGCTGAAAGAAGCATGGCGTGCCAAGCGGGTCACCATGGATGAACTCTGGCATTACGGAAAGATTTGCCGGGTGCAAAACGTGATGCGGCCCTACCTGGAAGGAATGACGGCATGACCAACATGCCTGCATCGGTCAGGGCTCGGCTGCTTAACAAAGCCAAGACAGACAAACTGGACTTCTCCTTGGTATTGACTCGCTACGGCCTAGAGCGCATGCTTTATCGCCTCAGTGTCTCGTCCAGCAAAGACAATTTTTTGCTCAAGGGGGCCTTGCTGTTTGACATGTGGTTCGATGTTCCGCATCGGCCCACCCGAGACATTGACTTGCTGGGCTTTGGACTTGCAGAGGAACCCTTGGTACATGAAGCGTTTCGCGAGATCTGCAGCATTGAATGCGATGACGCCATCGTTTTCAACGCGAACAGCATTCGAGTCGCCGAGATTCGCAAGGAAGCCAATTATTCGGGACTGCGGGTCACACTGCTGGGCCAGCTCGATGGCGCACGCTGTCCGGTTCAGATCGACATTGGCTACGGTGACGCAGTTACACCAGCACCGGAGCTGGCCGACTATCCTGTGATGCTGGAGGGCTTGCCTGCACCCAGAATCCGGGTCTATCCGCGCTATACCGTAGTTGCCGAAAAGTTCGAGGCCATTGTTTCATTGGGCATGGCCAACACTCGTCTCAAGGACTACTTTGATCTGTGGGTATTGCTCTCAACCCAGGTGCTCGATCCTGAAATGCTCAAAACAGCGATTGCTGCAACACTTGCCCGCCGTCAAACCAACATGCCTGCATCGACCCCCATTGGTTTATCACCCGTCTTTGGCAACGATCCTCAGAAAATGAAGCAATGGAGTGCCTTCATCCAGAAGAACCGGCTTGTGGCTCCCCCGCTCAAATCGGTCATTGAGTTGTTACACGAAAAGCTGATTTCCACACAACCCCCTCAATGATTCAACTGCCCCCAAGCCTTCTCGAGCCGCTTGATGCTGACCGGCTGCGGGGTGCGCAGCTCTTGTGCAAAAAAGCTGACGCGCAGTTCCTCCAGTAACCAGCGGAACTCCAGCATGCGGGCGTCTTGGGCGCCTTTGCGTTCGACCACCAGGCGCCAATAGCGTTGTTCCTGCGGCTTGATTTCGGCCATGCGCAGGGCGTCGCGGGCCGGGTCGGCACGGTATTTGTCCAGGCGCAGGGTCACGGCTTTGAGGTAGCGGGCGCAGTGCTGCAGCTGCAGCCACGGGGTGGCGGCCATGAAGTTTTTGGGCATCAGGCGCTGCAGTTGTTGGGTGCAGTCTGCCGTCGCATCGGGCGCGTTTTTGGTGTCCTTGATCTTGCGGGTGGCCGCGCCAAACTCGAGCAAGATGGCGCCCGCCAGCCGGGCCACTTCGTTGGCAATCAAGGTGAGGCGCCCCCGGCCTTCTTCGATGCGGCGCTTGAAAGTGGCCTCGTCATTGGGCAGCGGGTCGAGCAAAAAGGCACGGTCCAGCGCCACGTCGATGATCTGGGTTTTCAGCTCGTCGGCGGTGCCACCGCCTGTACCGTCAGGCGACCGCCCGACGAGCATGTAGGCCACGGCCATTTTTTGCACATCGGGGATGTTTTTCTCAAGGTACTTGAGCGCGTCCTTGATCTGCAGCGCAAACAGGCGGCGCAGGCCCGCGCGGTTTTTGCTGGCCGCCACATCGGGTTCGTCAAACACCTCGATGCTGACGGCGTCGCCCATGTCCACCAAGGCCGGGAAGCCGATCAGGGTCTGGCCACCTTTGCTGATTTCCATCAGCTCGGGCAGTTCGCCGAAGGTCCATGCGGTGAAGCGCTGGGGCGCGACTGAGGTTTGTTTGACGGGGGCGTTTTGACGCTGGGGTTGTTGCGCGGAATCAAATGGGGTCAGAGCCCGATTTCCTTCGGACAATCGGGAGCCGACCCCAATTGATTGGGGGTCCTTCTGCCCATTGGGGTCAGAGCCCAATTTGTTGGTTTTCAGCTGCGCCAACGCCTGGAAGGCGCCGCGGGCTTTGGCGCCCAGTTCGCCCTTCAAGGCGCCCAGGTTGCGGCCCATGCCCAGCTGGCGGCCGTGTTCGTCGACCACGCACAGGTTCATGAACAAATGCGGGCTGAGCATCTCGTGTTTGAAGTCCCCTCGCTTGATGTCCAGGCTGGTTTCGTCGCGCACTTTTTTGAGCAGCACATCGGTCAGCGAGCCCGCGCCAAACAATTCGGGCACCGACAGCTCGGTGGCCATGCGCGTGGCCGATTCGGGCAGCGGCACAAAGCGGCTGCGCGGACGCTGCGGCAGGCTTTTCAGCAAAGCCTGGATCTTGTCTTTGAGCAAGCCGGGCACCAGCCATTCGCAACGGTCTTCGCTGACCTGGTTCAGCACAAACAGCGGCACCGTCACGGTCACGCCATCGCGGGCGTCGCCCGGTTGGTGCAAATAAGTGGCGCTGCAGTCGGTGCCACCCAGGCGGATGTGCTTGGGAAAGGCCTGCGTGGTGATGCCTGCGGCTTCGTGGCGCATCAGTTCTTCGCGGGTCAGCAACAACAGGCGCGGCTGCTTGGCACTCTCGTCGCGGTACCAGTTTTCGAGCAGGCGACCGCTGCACACATCGGGCGGAATCTGCTGGTCGTAAAAGGCATAAATCAGCTCATCGTCCACCAACACATCTTGTCTGCGCGACTTGTGCTCCAGCTCTTCGACTTTGGCGATCATCTTGTGGTTGGCGGCCAAAAACAGCAGCTTGGTCTCCCACTGGTCGCCCACCAGCGCTTCGCGAATAAAGATCTCGCGCGCGCCGTGCATGTCGACCCGGCTGTAGGGCGTGCGCCGCCCGCTGTAGACCACCAGGCCATACAGCGTGGCCCGTTCCAGCGCCACCACTTCGGCCGTTTTCTTTTCCCAATGCGGGTCGAGCAGCTGCTTCTTTAAAAGGTGCGCGCCGACTTGCTCCAGCCACTGCGGCTCGATGGCGGCAATGCCCCGGCCAAACAGGCGTGTGGTTTCCACCAGTTCGGCCACCACGATCCAGCGGCCCGGCTTTTTGGAAAGGTGCGCGCCAGGGTGCTTGTAAAACTTGATGCCGCGTGCGCCCAGATAGACGTCTTCGTCTTCAAGCTTGTAGCCCACGTTGCCCAGCAGGCCCGCCAGCATGGACAGGTGCAGTTGCTCGTAACTTGCGGGCTGGGTGTTGATGCGCCACTTGTGCTCGGCCACCACCGTGAGCAGCTGGGTGTGCGTGTCGCGCCACTCGCGCACGCGGCGGATGTTGACGAAGTTTTGGCGCAGCAGTTGTTCGTATTGGCGGTTGCTGAGTTTGTGCGCCGCATCATGGCCGCCACGGGCATCGTGAATCCATTTCCACAGCTTCAGGTAGCCGGTGAATTCGCTCTTGTCGTCGTCAAACTTGGCGTGCTGCTGGTCGGCCTGGGCCTGCAAGTCCATGGGGCGGTCGCGCACATCCTGCACCGACATGGCACTGGCGATGATGAGCACTTCGTCCAGCGCTTCGCGGTGCCGCGCCTCCAAAATCATGCGGCCGACACGCGGGTCCAGCGGCAGGCGGGCCAGCTCTTTGCCGATCGGCGTGAGCTCGTTGTCGTCGTCCACGGCGCCCAGCTCGGCCAGCAGTTGGTAGCCGTCGTTGATCGCGCGTTTGGAGGGCGCTTCGATGAACGGAAAATCTTCGACCACGCCCAGGTGCAGCGACTTCATGCGCAAGATCACACCCGCCAACGAAGAACGCAAAATTTCCGGGTCGGTGAATCGCGGGCGGCCCGCAAAATCCTTGTCGTCGTACAGGCGGATACAAATGCCGTTGGCCACACGGCCGCAACGGCCTGCACGCTGGTTGGCTGCCGCCTGACTGATCGGCTCGACCATGAGCTGCTCGACCTTGCTGCGCAGGCTGTAGCGCTTGACGCGGGCGGTGCCGGCGTCGATCACATAGCGAATGCCGGGCACCGTGAGCGAGGTTTCGGCCACGTTGGTGGCCAGCACGATGCGGCGGCCATTCGATGCCTCAAAAATCTGGTCTTGCTCGGCCTGCGACAGGCGGGCAAACAGCGGCAGCACTTCGGCGTTGCGTGTCAGTGGTTGGTGCGACAGGTGTTTGCGCAGGTGGTCGGCGGCTTCGCGGATTTCGCGCTCACCGGGCAAGAAGATCAGGATGTCGCCCCCTGCCCCGCCCTGCCAAAGTTCGTCCACGCCGTCGGCAATGGCGTCGTTCAGGCCGTAGTCTCGCGATTCTTCAAACGGACGCCAGCGCTGCTCCACCGGAAAGGTGCGGCCCGAGACCATGATGACCGGGGCCGGGCCGTGGCGGGAGGCAAAGTGCTTGGCAAAGCGGTCGGCATCGATCGTGGCCGAGGTCACGACGATCTTGAGGTCAGGCCTGCGCGGCAGAATCTGGCGCAGGTAGCCCAGCAAGAAGTCGATGTTCAGACTGCGCTCGTGCGCCTCGTCGATGATGATGGTGTCGTAAGCCTGCAGCAGCGGGTCGGTCTGGGTTTCGGCCAGCAAAATGCCGTCGGTCATGAGCTTGACCGAGGCGTTTTTGCTCAAACGGTCCTGAAAGCGCACCTTGAAGCCGACCACCTCGCCCAGCGGTGTCTTCAATTCCTCGGCAATGCGCTTGGCCACGGAGCTCGCGGCAATGCGGCGCGGCTGGGTGTGGCCGATCATGCGGGCGCGCTCGCCAGGCTTGGCGTTCAGCCGTCCACGACCGAGCGTCAGCGCGATTTTGGGCAGCTGCGTGGTCTTGCCCGAGCCGGTTTCGCCGCACACGATGATGACCTGGTGCTGGTCCATGGCGGCCATGATTTCACCGCGGCGGGCAGAGACCGGCAGGCCTTCGGGAAACTCGATTTGGAGGGGGGTGGGGGTTGCAGGCTCAGTCACCGCCCGATTATCCCACGTCACACATTCACGTGCTACACTCATTCACGTGAACTTTTCCAGGGAGTTTCATCATGACCAATTTGACCATTTCGCTGGACGAAAACCTTGTCAAACAAGCGCGCATCAAGGCGATCCAGGAAGGCACCTCGCTGAGCGCCAAGGTGCGCGAGTTGCTGTCCACTTATGTGCGGCAAGACATGCCGACGGCACCCATCGTGATTCCCAAGTTGCCGGTTTCCAAAGCCCGTGGTGGCCTGCAACCGGGCATTGACCCGAGCAGCAACCGATCTCTGTACGACGCGATGGACGCGGGCATGAATGTGCAAAAACTGTCATGACGCCTGACGTGAATGTGCTGGTGGCGGCGTTCCGGCCCGACCACCCCCATCACTTGCCTGCCCGCGCCTGGCTGGACGATGCGGTGATTCAAGCCGCCAGCGGTCGCGCCAGCCTGATGCTGCTGGGCACCGTGGTGACCGGTTTTTTGCGCATCACCACGAACCCCAAAATTTTTCGGGAAACCGATCCGCTGCAAGACCTGATCGACTTTGTGGACAGCTTGCTCAGTTGCCCCGGCTTGCAGTTCCAGCCCCATGGGGCCACTTGGGCCAACCTGCGCCAAGTGTGTCTGACGCAACAAGCCAGCGGGAACTTGATCACCGACGCCTGGATTGCGGCCATGGTGGTGCAATCCGGTGAGACACTCTGCACATTCGACCGCGACTTTACGCGTCTGCTGCCGCCAGGCCAACTTCATTTGCTCAAGCCTTGACACCACTGCCCATGCCAACAGTCTTCAACTTCACTTTCGTGCCCTGGTTCCGGTCGGTGGCGCCTTACATCCACATGCACCGAGGCAAAACCTTTGTCGTGGGCATCGCAGGCGAGGCCATCGCAGCGGGCAAGCTGCACAACCTGGCGCAAGATCTGGCACTGATCCAGAGCATGGGCGTGAAGATCGTGCTGGTGCACGGTTTTCGGCCTCAGGTGAACGAGCAATTGGCCGCCAAAGGCCACACGCCCCAGTACTCGCACGGCATTCGCATCACCGACGGCGTGGCCCTGGACTGCGCCCAAGAAGCCGCTGGCCAGCTGCGCTACGAGATCGAAGCGGCTTTTAGCCAGGGCTTGCCCAACACGCCCATGGCGGGCTCGACGGTGCGGGTGATTTCGGGCAACTTCATCACCGCCCGCCCGGTGGGCATCGTGGATGGCGTGGATTTTCAGCACTCGGGCCTGGTGCGCAAAGTGGATGTCGACGGCATCTTGCGCACGCTCGACATGGGCGCGATGGTGCTGCTGTCGCCGTTTGGCTTTTCACCCACGGGCGAGGCCTTCAACCTGAGCATGGAAGAAGTGGCCACCAGCGTGGCCGCCGAGCTGCAAGCCGACAAGCTGATCTTTCTGACCGAAATTCCGGGCATTCGCATCAACCCCCATGAACCGGCCAGCGAAGACAACCCGATCGACACCGAGCTGCCTTTGGCCACGGCCAAGCAAATTCTGGCCGCATCCCCCAACCCGACGCAGCCGACCGATCTGGCGTTTTACCTGCAGCATTGCGTGAAGGCCTGCGAAGAAGGCGTGGAGCGCTCGCACATCCTGTCGTTTGCAGTCGATGGCGCCTTGTTGCTGGAAATTTATGTGCACGACGGCATCGGCACCATGGTGGTCGATGAAAAGCTCGAAGAACTCCGCGAAGCCACCGCAGACGACGTGGGCGGCATCTTGCAACTGATCGAGCCTTTCGAGAAAGACGGCACGCTGGTCAAACGCGACCGCACCGAGATCGAGCGCGACGTTGACCACTACACGATCATCGACCACGACGGCGTGATTTTTGCCTGCGCAGCGCTGTATCCCTACCCCGAATCCAAGACCGCCGAGATGGCGGCACTGACCGTGTCACCCCAGTCCCAAGGTCAGGGCGATGGCGAAAAAGTGCTCAAGCGCGTCGAGCAACGGGCCCGTGCCATGGGCCTGAAAAGCATCTTCGTGTTGACCACGCGCACCATGCACTGGTTCATCAAACGGGGTTTTGAGCAAGTCGACCCGGACTGGCTGCCCGACGCCCGCAAACGCAAGTACAACTGGGACCGCAAGAGCAAGGTGCTGGTGAAAAAACTCTGAGCCGAAGGCCAGGGCCCGGCATGGCCGCTCACTGAGGCGGCTTGATCGACTTGAACGCGATCCACAAACCCATCAGCCCGAAAACCACAAAGACCACGAAAGACCAGTTGGCGATCGAGCCGCCCAAAAAGGTCCAGTCGATCTTGGTGCAATCGCCGCTGCCCTTGAAGATCATGGGAATGGCGCGGTTGAGGGGAAAGTTTTCGACCATGCCGTAAAAGTCGCGCCCGCAGGTCACGATTTCAGGCGGGTACCACTGCAGCCAGCTTTGGCGCGCCGCGGTGAAGCCGCCAAAACCAGCGTCCAGCGCCAGCACAAGCGCCGTCAGGGCCAGGCCCTTTCCCTGCAAACGCCAGCCGATCAGGCCCAGCACCACCACGCCGATCAGGGCGTAGCGCTGCACGATGCACATGGGACAAGGGTTCAAGCCGACCACATGCTGCAAGTAAAAGCCAAAAACCAACATGCCGATGCTCGCCAAGGCGGTCAGCAGCATCCAGCGCTGGAGGGTGATGGACGAGAGTTTCATGGGCTATCTTGGGGCAGGGTGCCAGGAAAAAGGGTCACGGGCAAAGGGTGCAACATGCGGGGCTTCAAAAGCAACGGTGCATTGTGCCCCCGTGTTCGGGCCGGCTTGGTGTTGCGGCGGACAAAGCCCCGGCCAAGTCAGGAATCGGCAAACGCCCGTTCAATGACGAAAGCCCCCGGGTTGCTGGTGTTGCCTTCTTTCAGACCCTGTGCTTCGCAGATGTGCTTGAGGTCGCGCAGCATGGCCGAGCTGCCGCAGATCATCACCCGGTCTTGCTCGGGGTTCAGGGGGGGCAGGCCCAAGTCGGCGAACAGTTTGCCGTTCTCCATCAAGTCCGTCACGCGGCCCTGATTTTTATAAGGCTCGCGGGTCACGGTGGGGTAGTACAGCAGTTGCCGGGACACCATCTCGCCTAAAAACTCATGGGCTGGCAGTTCTTGCGTGATGTAGTCGTGGTAGGCCAGTTCATTGACCTGGCGAACACCGTGCACCAGGATCACTTTTTCAAAGCGCTCATAGGTTTCGGGATCGCGAATGATGCTCATGAAGGGCGCCAGACCCGTGCCCGTGGACAGCAAATACAGGTTTTTGCCCGGCAACAAGTAATCGATCAGCAAAGTGCCCGTGGGCTTGCGGCCCACCACAATGGTGTCGCCCACCTGGATGTGTTGCAGCTTGGAGGTCAAGGGGCCGTCGGGCACCTTGATGCTCAGAAACTCCAGGTGTTCTTCGTAATTGGCACTGGCAATGGAATAGGCGCGCAGCAAGGGCTTGCCGCTTTCCTGACGCAAACCGATCATGGTGAAATGACCGTTGGAAAAGCGCAGGGCCTGATCACGGGTGGTGGTGAAACTGAACAGACGGTCGGTCCAGTGGTGAACGCTCAAAACGCGTTCTTCGAGAAAAGCACTCATGGTGATCCAACAGGTGGGATGGGGTACAGACCCCAGGCCGGAAAAGGAAAGCAGAAGCTTGCTACAGTTGCGGTTTTGAAAAACCAACTTGCAGTCGCCATTGGCGACCCAGCTGTATTGTCCAGTGACATGCTCGTTGCTGGAAATACAAAGATTTTATATCTCTATAACCCATCACTCTGAAGAGACTCAAGGACCCCCATGGCACGCACCGTTCAATGCATCAAACTCGGCAAAGAAGCAGAGGGTCTTGATTTTGCGCCCTACCCCGGCGATCTGGGCAAGCGCATCTGGGAAAGCGTCAGCAAGCAAGCCTGGGCCGACTGGCTCAAGCACCAGACCATGCTGGTCAATGAAAACCGCCTGAACCTGGCCGATCTGCGCGCCCGCCAGTACCTGGCCCGCCAGATGGAAAACCACTTTTTTGGCGATGGCGCTGACGCCGCCCAAGGTTACGTGCCGCCTCCAGCCAGCTGAACCAGCCAGCTGAGTTTGGCCTCTCCCTTATCGCATCCCGGCTTCTCGCACACCGGCACTGAACCACGCCAGGCATTGGTGATCGGTGCCGGCCTGTCGGGTTCGGCCGTGGCGCACAGCCTGGCCTCTCGGGGCTGGGCCGTCACGGTTTTGGACCAGGCCGAAGGGGTGGGTGCTGGCGCCTCGGGCCTGCCTGCGGGTTTGGCCGCGCCCCATGTCTCGCCCGACGACAACGTGCTCTCACGCATCACCCGTGCGGGCGTTCGGTCTACGCTGCAACGCGCCGATGCGCTGTTGCAAAGCGGCACAGACTGGGCCCTGACAGGGGTTTTGGAGCACAACCTGGCGGGCAAACGCAGGCTGCCCAAAAGCGATCCCGGCAACAGCACCAGCACCAGCACCAACACCAACACCAACACCAACACCGGTGCTGACCTTCCGCACGACATGAGCACCCTGGCCAGCGCAGCGCAAATCGCCGCTGCAGGCCTGCCCCCCGAAACGCCCGCACTGTGGCACGGCCAGGCGGGCTGGATCAGGCCCCGGCAACTGGTGGCGGCGCAGCTGCAAACGCCCGGTGTTGACGTGCTTTGGGGGCAAACAGTGCACGCCATTGAACGCCGCGGCGCGCTGTGGACCGCAAGCAATGCCCAGGGCCAAATTTTGGGCGAGGCGCCCTTGCTGGTGGTGGCCAGCGCCTTTGACAGCCTGGCTTTGCTGAACCCCTTGCCCGCGGTGACCGTGCCGCTGAAGCCTTTGCGTGGGCAGATCAGTTTTGGGCACATGAGCGCGCTGAGCGACCCCCAGCGCCAGCTGCTGCCCCCCTTTCCAGTCAACGGCCACGGCAGCTTCATCAGCGGCGTGCCCGCGCCAGACGGGCAGCCCGGCTGGTTCATCGGCTCGACCTTTGAGCGCGACTGCACCCAGGCTCCCGTGCGGGCGCAAGACCACGCGGCCAACCAACTGCGGCTGGCCACTTTGCTGCCTGCTTTGGGCGCGGCGATGCACACGCAGTTTGCCCCTGAACACGTGCAGGGCTGGGCAGGCTTGCGCTGCACCCTGCCCGACCGCCTGCCTGCAGTCGGCCCCATCGACAGCCAGCGCCTGCCAGGGCTGTGGCTGTGTGCCGGCATGGGCGCGCGCGGCATCAGCCTGGCCGTGCTGTGCGGCGAGCTTGCTGCCGCCTGGCTCGACAACGAGCCCCTGCCCTTGCCCCCCGCATTGGTCAAGCATTTGTCGGCAGAACGCTTCGTTCGCACATAAATTCCCCAAAATCGCCAATAACACCTAGGATGGGTGTTTTTTAGCAGGGGCACCTCATGGCTCGTCAATCCTTGTCTCGCTACCTGCCCTGGCTGGTCACAGCGCCAGCGGCCATCCTGGCCTGGCCTTTTTCTGCCTGGGCCAGCGCAGGCTTCGGGGTGTTGTTTGTGCTGGGCTGGGTGGACTTCAAGCAGGACAAACAAGCGGTGCGCCGCAACTACCCGCTGACGGGCCGACTGCGCTATGGGCTGGAATACATCCGGCCCGAACTTCGGCAGTACTTTTTGGAAGACGACGAGCAAAAGCTGCCGTTCTCGCGCAACCAGCGCGCCATGGTCTATGCGCGCTCCAAGGTGCAAAACGACAAGCGTGGCTTTGGCAGCATCAAGGACATGTACAGCACGGGCACGGAATGGATTGCCCACTCCTTGCAACCCGTGCAGCCAGACCCGGCCTCGTTTCGCATTCGCGTCGGGGGCTCGCAGTGCCAGCAAGCTTATGAGCTGTCACGGCTCAACATTTCGGGCATGAGCTTTGGGGCCTTGTCGCCCAATGCGGTCAAAGCCTTGAACAAGGGCGCGGCTTTGGGGGGATTTGCCCACGACACGGGCGAGGGCAGCATCTCGGCGCACCACCGGGAGCACGGGGGCGACCTGATCTGGCAAATCGCCTCGGGTTATTTCGGCTGTCGCACCTCGGATGGGCACTTCGACCCGGAGCGCTTTGCGCTGCAGGCGCAGTCGCCCCAGGTCAAGATGATCGAAGTCAAGCTGTCCCAGGGCGCCAAGCCCGGCCACGGCGGTGTGCTGCCCAAGGCCAAGGTCAGCCTTGAAATTGCCGAGGCACGGGGTGTGCCCATGGGCCAAGACTGCGTTTCTCCGGCCAGGCACTCGGCCTTTTCCAACCCGGTGGAGTTGTTGAACTTTGTGGCGCAACTGCGTCAGTTGTCCGGTGGCAAACCGGTGGGCATCAAGTTGTGTGTGGGCCAGCCGGCCGAATGGTTCTCGCTGGTCAAAGCCATGGTCCAGACAGGCCAGACGCCCGACTTTGTGGTGGTGGACGGTGCCGAAGGCGGCACGGGGGCTGCGCCCATCGAGTTTGCCGACCATGTGGGCATGCCCTTGCGCGATGGCCTGCGGCTGGTGCACAACAGCTTGGTGGGCGCCGGCCTGCGAGAGCGCATCAAGATCGGCGCGTCGGGCAAAGTGATTTCGGCCTTTGACATCGCCCGTTGCCTGGCCCTGGGCGCCGACTGGTGCAACTCGGCCCGAGGCTTCATGTTTGCGCTGGGCTGCATCCAGTCACGCAGTTGCCACACCGACCATTGCCCCACGGGCGTGGCCACGCAAGACCCGGTGCGCCAACGCGCCATCGTGGTCACCGACAAGGCCGAGCGGGTGTATTACTTTCATGCCAACACGATGCACGCACTGGCTGACTTGCTGGGCGCTGCAGGCTTGCAAAGCCCGGATGACATGAGCCCCAACCACCTGATGGTGCGCAACGCTCAAGGCCATGCCTGCACACTGGCCAGCACCCTTGACACGCTGGCGCCAGGCCAGTTGCTGCAAGACCCGGCAGGCCAGGCCCAATTGCCCAGCCCCTTTGCCGAGTTCTGGCACACCAGCGACGCAGCGCACTGGGGTGTGGCCGGGGCTTGACGGCTCGCCCGATCGCAGATCAGGCCAGCAGCACGCTCACTTCATGGCTTCGGCCGGGCGGCGCGATTTCACATACGCGTCGGTGGGCTGGTAGGCCTTGCCGTCGGCGTAGCGCCACTGCACCATGGTGCCTTTGCCACCGCGCAGGTCCAGCTTGCCCACATAGGCGCCCATGGTGGATTGCTGGTCCAGGGCGCGGAATTCGGCAGGCCCGAACGGGGTGCTGAACTTCAGGCCCCGCATGGCGATGACCAGCTTTTCGTTGTCGGTCGAGTTGGCCTTTTTGATGGCCGCAAAAATGGCTTGCATGGTGGCGTAGCCGACGACCGAGCCGACCTTGGGGTTCTCGTTGAACTTTTTGTAATAGTTGGCGGCAAAGCTGGCGTGCTCTTTGTTGTCGAGCTGGTCCCAGGGGTAGCCGGTCACGATCCAGCCTTTGGGGGTTTCGTCTTTCAGCACTTCCAGGTATTCGGGCTCGCCCGACAGCAGCGAGACCACCGGCGTCTTGGGGAACACGTTGCGCTGGTTGCCCTCGCGCACCAGCTTGGCCAAGTCGGCGCCAAAGGTCACGTTGAAGATGGCATCGGGCTTGCTGGCCATGGTCGCGGTCAGCGTGCTGCCTGCATCAATCTTGCCCTGGGCGGGCCACTGCTCACTGACAAATTCCACATCCGGGCGCTTGGCCTTGAGCAGCTCCTTGAAGCTGGCCACAGCGCTTTGGCCGTATTCGTAGTTGGGCGCGATCGTGGCCCAACGCTTGGCGGGCATCTTGGCCGCTTCTTCTACCAGCATGGCCGACTGCATGTAAGTGCTGGGGCGCAGGCGAAAGGTGTAGCGGTTGCCCTTTTCCCAGACGATCGCATCGGTCAGCGGCTCGCTGGCCACAAACAGCCGCTTGCTTTTGGCGGCATGGTCGGCCAGGGCGAGACCCACGTTGGACAAAAAGCCCCCGGCCAGCACATCCACTTTTTCTTTCGATGACAGCTCGATGGCATGGCGCAAGGCCTCTTCGGGCTTGCCCGCGTCGTCTCGGGCGATCACTTCCACCTTGCGGCCCAGCAACCCGCCCTGGGCGTTGATCTCTTCCACTGCCAGTTGCCAGCCTTGCTTGTAGGGCTGGGTGAACTGGGGAATGGCCGAGTAGCTGTTGATCTCACCAATCTTGATCGGCGTCTGGGCGAAAACAGAGGCTGTGGAGGCGGCGGCCAGCAAGCTGGCGGCGATCAGGCGGTTCATAAATGGGTCTTGCGGTTAGGGTCAAAAAAATGACTTTAACAGCGTCCACAAAACATGTGGCTCGCGGGATCCCCCAAACCCCCCAAGGGTTCAGACCGATTGCAACACCCGAACTGGGCTGCTGGCAAGCCGCCACAGCGCCTCATCAATCGGGATCTGACCCCAATAAAAAGTGGGATCCGGCCTCAGTTTGCCCCCATTTGCGCAGCTTATAAGCCTCAAGAATATAAGCACAACTAAAAAATCGTTTGTTTCAGCATAAGAGGCCCTTAAAGTCACGCCCATGTTGGATTTGGCTTATGTTTTTGCGGGTTTTTGCGTTGGCACCATCGTGGGCCTGACGGGGGTTGGGGGCGGGTCGCTGATGACGCCTCTGCTGATTTTTTTCTTTGGTGTGAAGCCTTACATGGCCATTGGCACCGACCTGCTTTTTGCGGCTTTCACCAAACTCGGCGGCACCGTGAGCTTTGCACGCCAGCGCATCGTGCCCTGGCGTGTGGTGGGCCTGCTCAGTGCCGGCAGCATTCCGGCCAGTTTGATGACTCTGGCCTTTTTGCACTGGATGGGTCCGACCGACCCCAAGGTGCAAGCGCTGATGACCACCACCTTGGGCGTGGCCTTGTTGCTGACCGCAGCGGCCATGCTTTACAAGGCCGTGTTCGGCGCAAAGGCGCCCCCTCACCTGGTCGATGCCGACTTGGCACAGGCTTGCACACCCCGCCACTGGAGCCTGCCCTTGCTGTTTGGTGGCCTCATTGGTGTCCTGGTCACGCTGACTTCGGTCGGCGCAGGCGCCATTGGCGTGACGGTGCTGATGGTGCTTTACCCCTTGCTGCCCCTGCCCCGCATCGTGGCGGCCGACATTGCCTATGCCGTGCCACTGACCTTGGTGGCAGGACTGGGCCACGCGTCTTTGGGTTCGGTCGACTGGCCTTTGCTGGCCAAACTGCTGACGGGTTCTTTGCCTGGCATTTGGCTCGGCTCGCGTCTGTCGCAGCACACGCCGGACCGGGTGATCCGTTCCCTGCTGTCTGTTTTGCTGGCCTGGGCTGGCACCCAACTGGTTTTGATCTAGGTTTTCAACATGTACCAATACACCGAATTTGACAAACAATTTGTGCGCGCCCGAGCAGCGCAGCACCGCGACCAACTCGAGCGCTTTCAGGCGGGCCAGTTGACGGGCGACGAGTTCAAACCCTTGCGCTTGCAAAACGGCTGGTACGTGCAGCGCTATGCACCCATGCTGCGGGTGGCCGTGCCTTATGGCGAGATCACGGCGCCCCAGTTGAAGGTGCTGGCCCAAATTGCCCGCGAATACGACACACCCGACGCTGCGTTGTTGGCCGAAGCCCAAGCCACACAAGACAAAATTCCAGGCCTGGCGCCCAAGCTGACCACCAACTACGGCCACTTCACCACCCGCCAGAACGTGCAGTTCAACTGGATACCCCTGTCCAGGTCGGCCGACGTGATGGACTTGCTGGCCACAGTGAACCTGCACGGCATCCAGACCAGCGGCAACTGCATCCGCAACACCACCACCGATGCGCTGGCCGGTGTGGCCGTGGACGAATTGGTTGACCCACGCCCCTATGCCGAGCTGATCCGCCAGTGGAGCACGCTGCACCCCGAGTTCGCCTTTTTGCCGCGCAAGTTCAAGATCGCCATCACCGGCGCAGCCGAAGACCGCGCCGCCATTGGCTGGCACGACGTGGGCCTGCAAATGGTGAAAAACGCCGCAGGTGACATCGGCTTCAAGGTGCAGGTCGGCGGTGGCATGGGCCGCACCCCCGTGGTGGGCTCAGAGATCCGCGCGTTCCTGCCCTGGAACCAGATCATGAATTACCTCGAAGCCGTGATCCGCGTCTACAACCGCTGGGGCCGCCGCGACAACCTGTACAAGGCCCGCATCAAGATTTTGGTGAAAGCCGAAGGCCAGCGCTACTTTGACGAAGTCGAAGCCGAATACCAAGACATTCTGCAAAAAGACGGCGGCCTGCACACCATCCCGCAAGCCGAGTTCGAGCGTGTGGCGGCCAGCTTTGCGGCCCCTGCACTGGACCTGCCAACCAACACCGCCGAATGGACGGCCAAAGCAGAAGCCGACGTCAGCATCGAGGCGGCCAAGACCCCGGCCTTTGCCCGCTGGATGGCGCAAAACGTCACGCCGCATCAAAACCCGGCGTTGCGTGCCGTGACCCTGTCGTTCAAGCGCACGGGGCAAGCCCCCGGCGATGCCACAGCCGACCAACTGGATGCTGCCGCCGCTTTGGTGGCCCACTACTCGGCCGGTGAAGCCCGCGTGACCCACACCCAGAACCTGTTGCTGCCCTGGGTGCGTCTGGACCAACTGCATGCCCTGTGGCTGCAGGCCAAGGCCCTGGGCCTGGCCCAGCCCAACATCGGCTTGTTGACCGACATGATCGCCTGCCCCGGTGGCGACTACTGCGCGCTGGCCAATGCCCGATCCCTGCCTTTGGCCGCGGCCATCACCGAGCGCTACCAAGACCTGGACGAGCTGAATGACCTGGGTCAGATCGACTTCCACATCAGCGGTTGCATCAACTCCTGCGGCCACCACCACTCGGGCCACATCGGCATCCTGGGTGTGGATAAAGACGGCAAGGAGTGGTACCAAATCACGCTGGGCGGCTCGGACGGCAAAGCGCTGTCTGGCCCCACCGTGGCAGGCAAGGTGGTCGGCCCCTCGTTCTCGTCGTTCGAAGTGCCCGAAGTGATTGAAGCGATCCTCGACACCTACAAGGAATTGCGCACCAGCCAGGGCGGCAAAGCCGAGGCTTTTGTGGACACCCTGCGCCGTGTGGGCCTAGACCCGTTCAAGGCGGCGGCGAATGCTGCCCGCCATCCAGCCGAAACACAGACCGCTTGATCGCCGGAAAAAAAACCATGAAAATCATTTCTGCCCAAGAGCACCAAGCCGAGCACCAAGCCGAGCAACAAACCGGACAAGACACCGCGCAAAACACCGCACCCCATCCAGCGGTCATCTCGCTGGCCAACGATGTGGACCCCCGCAGCCTCGATCTTGGCAGCGTGACGCGCATCGATTTGCAGTTCCCCAAATTCACCGATGGCCGCGCTTACAGCCAGGCATTCTTGCTGCGCCGCCGTCTGGGCTTTGCGGGCGAATTGCGCGCCACCGGCGATGTGCTGATCGATCAGCTGGTGCACATGCAGCGCACCGGCTTTGATGTGGCCGTGCTGCGCGAAGGCGTGGACGCCTCTGCGGCCGAGCGCCAGTTTGAACGCTTTGCCGGGTTCTACCAGGGCTCTGCCGTGGGGACCCAACCCCAGTTCGCCAAAGCCGCCTGATGACCTCCAGCCTCATTGCTTCACGCAGCGCCCCCGCCAAAGCCACAGAGCTAAACGCCAAAGCCAGCCCTGACTTTGCCGCCAAACTGGCCGAGACTCAAGGCCTGCTGCGCCGCGCTGCCGCCGATTTCAAGCCCGTCACGCAAGCCTCCAGCCTGGGCGCAGAAGACGTGGTGATCACCCACCTGATCAACAGCCTGCAGTTGGACATTCCGGTCTTCGTGCTGGAAACCGGCGCGCTGCACACCGAGACCCTGGCCTTGCTGGAGCGCACCCAGGCGCATTCGCGTGCGCCCATCAACGTGTTTCGTCCGGTGCCCGAATCGGTCATCCAGTTCGTGCGCGAAAAAGGTCAGGACGCGATTTACCAGAGCATCGCGCTGCGCAAGGAATGCTGCGGCGTTCGCAAGATGGCCCCCCTGGCCCGCGCCCTCACAGGCCAACGGGCCTGGATCACCGGCCTGCGCCAAGAGCAATCCACGGCCCGCGCCGAGGTGCCACTGCAAGACGACAGCGAAGTCACCGCCAAAGACCTGGCCAAGTTCAACCCCCTGGCCCGCTGGACCTGGGGTGACGTGTGGCATTACATCGCCGAAAACAAGGTCGACTACAACCCGCTGCACGACCGGTTTTTCCCCAGCATCGGCTGCGCACCCTGCACCCGCGCCATCAGCCTGGGCGAAGAGTTCCGCGCCGGGCGCTGGTGGTGGGAGGGTGATGCGGCCAAAGAGTGTGGATTGCACGTCAAAGCTTGACGGGGGGGGCGCGGCGGGCTCGGGGGCACAGTGGGCTCCTCAGAAGTCGCTTCGCGCCACACATCGTCGCCCCCTGCACCCCCGAGCTCGCCACACATCACCTCAACCGTTGCGATTCACCCCGAGACGCCTTGACCGAATTTGAAGAGAACCCAACATGAACGCCATGACACAAACCGAGTTGCACACCCTGAGCAACTCCCACCTGGATGCGCTGGAAGAAGAAACCATCTTCATCCTGCGCGAAGTCGCTGCCGCTTTCGAGCGCCCCACCCTGCTGTTTTCGGGCGGCAAAGATTCGCTGGTCATGCTCAAGTGCGCCGAGAAGGCTTTCGGGGGCAAAACCAGCCCCTCCGGCAGCGGCCGCATTCCTTACCCGCTGCTCATGATCGACACCGGCCACAACTTCCAGGAAGTGACCGACTTTCGCGATGCGCGCGCCAAAGAGCTGGGGGCCGAGCTGATCGTGCGCAGCGTCGAAGACTCGATGAAGCGCGGCAGCGTGCGCCTGGCGCACCCGGGCGAGAGCCGCAACGTGCACCAGTCGGTCACGCTGCTCGAGGCCATCGAAGAATTTCGCTTTGACGCGCTGATTGGCGGTGCCCGCCGCGACGAAGAAAAAGCCCGCGCCAAAGAACGCATCTTTTCTCACCGCGACAGCTTTGGCCAATGGCAGCCCAAGGCCCAGCGCCCCGAGCTGTGGACGCTGTTCAACACCCGCCTGCAGCCGGGCGAGCACTTTCGCGTGTTCCCGATCAGCAACTGGACCGAGCTGGACGTGTGGCAATACATCGCCCGCGAAAAGATCGCCCTGCCCTCGATTTATTACACCCACAAGCGCGAGGTGGTGGACCGCCGGGGCCTGCTGGTGCCAGTGACCGAACTGACCCCGCCCAAAGACGGCGAAGAAGTGGTGACCCGTGACGTGCGCTTTCGCACCGTGGGCGACATCACCTGCACCTGCCCGGTGGAAAGCACCGCGGCCACGCCCGAGCAGATCGTGATCGAGACCCTGGCCGCCGATGTCAGCGAGCGCGGCGCCACGCGCATGGACGACAAGACGTCCGAGGCTTCGATGGAGAAGCGCAAAAAAGACGGCTATTTCTGATCAGGGAGCACAAGACATGCACAACGACAAACATTTTTCTGCCCTCAAGTTCATCACCTGCGGCTCGGTGGACGACGGCAAAAGCACGCTGATTGGCCGCCTGCTGGTGGACACCAAGGCCGTGCTGCAAGACCACCTGGCGGGCGTGCAGCGCTCGGGTGAAACCGACCTGGCCCTGCTGACCGATGGCCTGAGCGCCGAGCGCGAACAAGGCATCACGATCGACGTGGCCTACCGCTACTTCAACACCGAAGCGCGCAAGTTCATCATCGGTGACGCCCCCGGCCATGAGCAATACACCCGCAACATGGTCACGGCCGCATCCAGTGCCGACGCGGCTGTGGTGCTGGTCGACGCCATCAAGCTCGACTGGGCCAACCCGGCGCTTCAACTGCTGCCGCAAACCCGCCGCCATTCGCTGCTGGTCAACTTGTTGCGCGTGCCGTCCATCGTGTTCGCCATCAACAAACTCGACGCCGTGGCCGATCCGGCGCTGGCTTACCAAAACATCGCGGGCGCCCTCGAAATATTTGCCAAAGAAGCGGGCATCCGCATCACCGCCATGGTGCCCATCTCGGCCCTCAAGGGCTGGAACGTGGTGGACACCGACAACCACGGCCAAAGCGACTGGTGCGGCTACACCGGCCCCAGCCTTTTGAGCATCCTAGAGGCCCTGCCCACGACGCCTGCCGAGACCGATGTGGCTTTCAGCTTTCCGGTGCAGTGGGTGGAAAAGTTCCACGACTCGGGCATCACCACCCAGGGCCGGCGCGTTTTCTGGGGCCGCGTGGCCACCGGCAGCATCGAGCCAGGCCAGACCATTCAGGTCTTCCCGAGCGGCCAGAGCGCCGTGGTCTCGCAAGTGCTGTCAGCCACCCGGCAGCCGCAAAACAAGGCGGCGGGCCACAGCGCGGGCATTGTGCTGGACCGCGAGGTGGACGTCTCGCGTGGCGACTGGCTGCTGGCCGAAAAATCGGCGTTTTTTGGGGCCCCCGAAAGCCAGCGCGAGCTGAGCACCACCATCGCCTGGATGGACGACGAGCCCCTGGTGGCTGGCCGCCTGTACTGGGCGCTGCACGGCCACCGCTGGGTCAAGGTCAAAGTGCAGCGCGTGGTGCACCGGCTGAACGTCAACACCCTGGCCGAAGAAGAAGCCACCGAGCTGGCCCCCAACGCCATCGGCCACGTGACATTGGCGCTGCAAGAGCCCCTGATGACGCTGCCCTTTGCCCGTTCGCGCATTTTGGGCGCACTGGTGCTGGTGGACACCGCCACCCACAAAACCTCAGGCGCCGTGCTGGTGAACTGATCTCCTTTAAAATCACGGACTTGGCGCTGCATGTGCAGTACCCGTTCCATTTTCCGAGTCCACCATGACCCACGTTGTTACCGAATCCTGTATCCAGTGCAAATACACCGACTGCGTCGACGTTTGCCCAGTGGATTGCTTTCGCGAAGGCCCGAATTTCCTGACCATCGACCCGGACGAATGCATTGATTGCGCCGTGTGCATCCCCGAGTGCCCCGTGAACGCCATCTACGCCGAAGAAGACCTGCCGGCCGACCAGCAACACATGATCCCGCTGAACGCCGAGCTGGCCTTGTTGCCTGGCTGGAAAAGCATCACCAAGCGCAAGATCCCCATGCCCGATGCCGATGCCTGGAAAGACAAGACCGGCAAGCTGGCGCATTTGATCCGCTGAGCCCGCTCCGGGCCGAGCCTTTTGGCCTTTTTCCCCCAACAGACCGCCATGACCGCCCCCACCAACACCGAAGCGCTGGTCATTGGCGCAGGCCCTGTGGGCCTGTTTCAGGTTTTCCAGTTGGGGCTGCAAGGCATCCATTGCCACCTCGTTGACGCACTGCCCCACGTGGGTGGCCAATGCGCCGAGCTGTATGCCCACAAACCGATTTACGACATTCCGGGCATTCCCGTTTGCACCGGCCTGGAGCTGATCCAGCGCCTGCAGCAACAAATCGCGCCCTTCCAACCCACACTGCATTTGGGCCATCCCGTCAGCAGCATCCAAAGGCAAAGCGACCAGCGCCTGGCCGTGCGCACCGCATCGGGCACCGTTCTGCACAGCCAAACCCTGTTCATCGCGGCAGGCGTGGGCGCTTTTGTGCCGCGCCGCATGGTGCTGAGCGGCCTGGAAGCCTTTGAAGGCAGCCAGGTCTTTGCAGAGCACCCGGCCCCTGAGCGCTGGGCGGGGCAACACCTGGTGGTGGCCGGTGATGGCGATGCCGCCTTGCAAACCTGCCTGGACGCCCTCGATGGCCCGCAATCGGCTGCCAGCGTCACCTTGCTGCACCGCCGGGACCAGTTCAGCGCCACGCCTGATTTGATTGCAAAAATGCGCCAGGCTTGTGCTGCAGGCCGCATGCGCTTTGTGCCCGGGCAAGCCACAGGCCTGCGCACCGAGCACCAGCGCCTGAAAGCGCTTGAACTGCTCAACCCGCAGGGCGACACCGAGTGGCTGAACCTGGACATTTTGCAAACCTGCCTGGGCCTGTCGCCCAAACTGGGCCCCATCGCCGAATGGGGCCTGGCCATGGAACGCAAACAGCTGGTGGTCAACACCGAAAACTTCGCGACCTCCGAACCCGGCATTTTTGCCGTGGGTGACATCAACACCTACCCGGGCAAGAAAAAACTCATCCTCTGCGGCTTTCATGAAGCCACCTTGGCCGCCTTTGGCGCTGCAGCACTTTTGCGCCCGGCAGAAAAGACCCTGCTGCAGTACACGACAACGTCCAGCTTGTTGCACCAGCGCTTGGGCATCGCATAGAATCCGCATGCGCCGCAGAATTTTGCGGCGCATTCGCTAGGGGTGTTGAAGGCCGAGAGGTCTTCGACTGAGAAAGTCCCTTTGAACCTGATTGAGGTAATCCTCGCGCAGGGAAGCTCGTTCCAAGAACCGTGCCCGTGGCCATGCCCACAGCGTGCAGGGGTTCCCAGCCAGCTGACCTGCCAATTTCTGAAATGGCACAGGACCGTGGCAACCGACAACGCAGCTTCCGCTTTGATCGCATCAGACGTTCTGGCGTTCATCGGCCACTCGACGGGCAGCGATGACGCATTCAATGCCTTGGCACTCAAGGTGTTTGCCCACCAGTTCGCGCACAACCTGCCCTTTCAGCGCTTTTGCCAGGGGCGCGGCAAAACCCCGCGCATGGTGAAAAGCTGGCGCGACATTCCGGCCGTGCCCATCAACGCCTTCAAAGACCTGACCCTCAGTTGCCTGCCGCCCGAAAGCTGCGCGCGCACCTTCAAGACCAGCGGCACCACGCGCGGCGAGGTCAAAGGCCAACACCACCACCCCGACCTGGCCGTGTACGACGCGTCCATGCTGCGCAATTTTGCGCAGCACGTCATGCCCAGCGATGCCCGCTTGCGCATGGGCGTTTTGTTTCCTGACGAAGTGTTGATGCCCCACTCGTCACTGGCCCACTACCTGGCTTTGGCGATCACCCACTTCGGCACCCCCGACAGCAGGCATTACCTGGACGAAAACGGTTTGTGCACCGACGCTTTGTGCCAAGCCCTGGAGACCGCGCAAGCCTCGGCAGAACCCTTCATGCTGCTGGGGGCCAGCTACGGCTTTGTGCACCTGATGGACGCCCTGCAAGCGCGGGGCCAGACATTCCAACTGCCCCCCGGCAGCCGCTTGCTGGACACAGGTGGCTTCAAGGGCCAGTCGCGCGAGGTGCCCATGGATTTGTTTTACGAGCAGCTATCGGCTTGCTTCGGGGTCAGCCGCGAGCAGTGCCTGAACATGTACGGCATGACCGAGCTCAGCACCCAGTTCTACGATGCGGGCAACCTCACTGTGCCCTCGGTCAAGCGGGGCCCGCACTGGATTCGATCGCGCTTGCTGGACCCGCTCACGGGCCACGAAGTGGCTTCAGGCGCGCAAGGCATCCTGGCCCACACCGACCTGGGCAATTACAACTCGGTGGTCACCATCCTGACCGAAGACGTGGGGCAGGCCACGGGCGATGGCTTTGTCTTACTCGGGCGCGCCCAAGGCACCCAAGCCAAAGGCTGCTCGATGGCGGTGGACGAATTTTTGCAGGCGGCCAAAGCATGAGCACCCAAGTCTTCAAGGCCGGTTACTTGCCCGGCTTGCGCGATGCCGATGTGGCCTGGCATCGCCTGAGCCTGGGCGCCCCCCATGCGCCCATGCAAGTGGATGTGCCCGAACTCAGCCCCAGCCAAATGGCGGCGCTGGCCCTGCGCATACGGGGTGCCAGCCAAGCCCATTTGAAGACCATGAGCGTGTCGGACATCGTGCGTGTTTTGGACCGCGCCACCGCCCGCTTGCTCGACACCACAGACATTTACCGCCAGACGCTGGAGCGCCTTTTGCCCCAAGCCACAGGCTTTGACGCCGAGATGGTGCGGCTGAACCTGAACAGCTTTTTGCAGACCTTTCGGGCCCTGCAACTGCAGCGCTTTGTGGCCGAAGATTTTGCCAACCCCAAAATTCTGGACGAATTCCAGCCCCGCACCAAAGGCGGCTGGTCCAAAGCCTTTGGCCCCGACTTGTTGCTGCATGTCTGGGCTGGCAATGTGCCCGCTTTGTCGATGTGGAGCTGGGTCTCGGGCTTGTTGGTCAAAGCGGGGGCGATTGGCAAAGTCTCCAGCGCCGAGCCGATTTTTGCCAGCCTGTATGCCCGCTTGCTGGTTGAGGTGGAACCCCGTTGGGCCGACTGCTTTGCCGTGGTGTGGTGGCCAAGCGGTCAAGCCTCGGCTGCACCCAGCGCAGAACAGCACGCCTTCGCCTTGGCCGACGTGGTGCTGGCCTATGGGGGCAACGCCGCCCTCGCCGCCATGCAAGCACACGTGCCGGTGACCACCCGCTTTTTGGCGCATGGCCACAAGCTGAGTTTTGGCATGGTCTCGGCAGCCGCACTGTCGGCCAGCAAAGGGCTCAAGCTGGCACAGCAAGCCGCACTCGATGTCGCACGTTACGACCAGCAAGGCTGCTATTCGCCGCATGTTTTTTATGTGCAGCGCAGCGGGCACATCAGCCCCCAGGAATTTTCAGAGCACCTTGCCGGCGCCTTGGCCGCCTTGCAGCACAAGCTGCCGCAGCGCGTGTTGTCGATCGAAGAAGCCGCCCAAGTGGGCGCTTGGCGCGAGGCCCACGAGCTGACGTCCAATGAGCTGGCGGCCATGGACGACGCCAACTTGCCACTGCCGGCCAGCCAGGCCGCATGGGGCAGCGTGTTGTATGCCGACCGCGCCTTGCCCCTGTCACCCGGGCCACTCAACCGCAATGTGTGGGTGGTCGCAGTCGACAGCCTGGACGAAGTGATGGCGCTGGTGGCACCGCAGCGCGATTTTTTGCAAACCGCCGGATTGGCCGCTGCCCCCGAAGAGCTCATGCACCTGGCCGAACGCCTGGGCCAGGTTGGCGTCACGCGCATTTGCGCCCTGGGGGCCATGACCTCACCCGAAGCCGGCTGGCACCACGACGGGCGCTTCAGCCTGCTCGACCTGGTGCGCATGGTCGACCTGGACGACAGCACCGAGCGCAGTGCCGAAAACTTCACCCGCTATGCGCCTTGACATGCCGAACTTCTTGCAACTTCAGGGCGTGTGTTACGCCTACCCTGAGCGTTCTGCCGCCGTCAGCGCGGTCAATTTGCAAATGGCGGCGGGTGAAATCCATTGCCTGATCGGTCGAAGCGGCTGCGGAAAAACCACCTTGCTCAAACTGGCGGCAGGGCTGGTCTCGCCCCAACAAGGCCAAGTGTTGCTGAACAAGCGCACTGTCACGGCCCCCCTGCCAGAGATGGGCTTTGTCTTTCAGTCGCCCACACTGCTCGACTGGTTGAACGTGCGTGACAACGTGCTGCTGCCCTTGAGCCTGCACCGATCCATCACCCCGGACGATCACCGACAGGCCGACAAATGGCTGGAGCGACTGGGGCTGGCAGCGTTGTCGCTGGTCAAGGCCGACAGACTTTCCGGGGGCCAACAAAGCCGCGTGGCCATTGCCCGCGCCCTGATCACGCGGCCATCGGTGCTGTTCATGGACGAGCCCTTTGCCGCCCTCGATGCGATCACCCGAGGCGAGTTGCAGCACGACTTTTTGAAGCTGTGCCAGGCCGAAGGCACCACCGTGCTGTTTGTCACACACGACATTGGCGAGGCGGTGTATTTGGGCGATCGTGTCAGCCTCATGCAGGACGGCGCCATGTCCGAGCCCCTGGCGATTGACCTGCCTCGTCCACGCAGTGCTGCTTTGCGCTACGCGGCCCCCTTCAATGCCCTGTGCGCGCAGCTGCGCCAGGCGATGGACGAAGGGACGACACATGAAGCGTGACATGCGGCATGAACGGGTCTTGTCATGGGTTTTGGGGGCCGTCTTTTTGGCCGCCTGGGAAGCCCTGGTTCGGCTGAACCACACCTCGCCACTGGTGCTGCCTGCGCCCTCGGTGGTGGCGCAATCCCTGGTGCAGGGTTTGGCCAGTGGCTACCTGTGGCCCCACATCGCGGCCACCCTGACCGAGGTGGTGCTGGGTTTGGCGCTGGGTGCCAGCATGGGCTTTGCCATCGGCGTGCTGCTGGGCGAAGCGCCGCGCTGGCGTGCGGTGTTGATGCCCTACCTGGTGGCCAGCCAAGTGGTCCCCAAGCTGGCACTCGCACCGCTGTTCATCGTCTGGTTTGGCTTTGGCACCTGGCCCATCGTGGTCATGACGGCCCTGATCTGTTTTTTTCCGCTGCTCGAAAACACCACCACCGCCATGCAGCAGGTCAACGCCAAACAGCTGGAGCTGTTTCGCATGCTGCGTGCCAGCCATTGGCAAACCTTGTGGCGCCTCAAGGTGCCTGCAGGGCTTGCTGGCATTTATGCGGGCTTGCGCGTGGCCGTGGTGCTGGCGTGGGTGGGTGCGGTGGTCGGCGAGTTCATTGGCGCCAGCCGCGGGCTGGGGGCTTTGATCATTGCAGCGCAAGGCTCCATGGACACACCGCTGATGTTTGCCGTGCTCACCGTCATCACCGTGCTGGGTTTGGCTTTTTACAAGTTCACCCAGTGGCTGACAGAACCGCGCCTGCGTGCCTCACAAAATTTTGAATGAAAGACCCCCAATGAAAATTGAATGGATGAACAAGTGCTTGGCCATGGTGCTTGGCAGCTTGCTGTTGTTTGGCTTGGCGGGCGCTGCCTGGGCGCAAAAAACCCCAGCGCTTGACAAAGTGGTGGTGGCCGGATGGAGCAAACCCATCACCGAAATCACCAACTTGTTGGTCGAAGAAGAAAAAGGGTTTTTCAAGGCCCAGCACATTGCACTGGGCTATTTGCCGGGTGCGGGCGGCGGAGACGCGCTGCGCAACTTGCTCAGCGGCCAGGCCGATGTGGCCTTCACCGACCCCGGCTCGTTTTTCACAGCCCTGGACAAGGGCGAAAAACTGCGCGCCATCTACGACATCTACCCCCAAAACGTGTTCAATGTGGTGTCGCTCAAATCACAAAACATCCTCAAACCGGCTGACCTCAAGGGCAAACGCATTGGCGTTTACAGCCTGTCCAGCGGCACCCGGCAAAACTTGCAAGTGCTGTTGCACCAGGCCGGTTTGACCGAAGCCGATGTCACCGTGGTGGTCACGGGCTTGCTCAACTTTGCCCCGCTCATGCAGGGACAAGTGGACGCCACAGCTGCCACAGACACCGGCTTGCTGATCGGTCGCCAAAGAGGCCTGGGCGGGGTGAACGTGATGGAAATCAAAAACCATCTGAACATTTCCAGCGACTTTTTTGTCGTGCGCGAAGACACCTATGCCCAGAAAAAAGAGCTCCTCAAGCGCTTCTTGAAGGCCTACCAAGACAGCGCCAAATGGATGATCGCCTCGCCTGAAGAAGCCGCCAAACTGGCCGTGAAATACGCCATCGATGGCCAAAACGCACCCATGAACCTGGACATCATCCGGCTGCGCAACGAGTCCAGCGTGTCGGCCACCACCGCACAGCGCGGCCTGGGTGCCTTTGACATGGTGAGCTTGCAAAAAGGTGCCAAGGCCTACCAGGCTTTTGGCGTGATCCAGCGCGACATTTTGGTGAAAGATGTGGTCAGCCAAGACCTGTTGCCACCGCACACACCGGCCAAGCGATGAGTACTTTGCAACACGCTCAATTTGCAGGCAAGGTGGTGCTGGTCACAGGGGCCAGCCGTGGCATCGGTGCGGCCATTGCCCGTGCTTTTGCGCGCGAAGGCGCCATGGTGCTGGTGAATTACCTGAGCAACACCGCTGCCGCCCAAGCCGTTGTGGCGCAATGCCAGCAACTGGGCCAAGCCACGGGCGGTGATGCCTGGGCCCTGCCCGCCGATGTGCGCTCTGCCGAGGCTGTGAACGCCATGGTGGCCCAGGCCTTGCGCGAGGTGGGGCGCATCGATGTGGTGGTGAACAACGCGTTCAGCCCCTACACCTTCGACCCAGACCACCGCACCCGATTTTGGGACACGCCCTGGCAGGCCTACCAAAGCCAGTTCGACGGTGCGGTGCACGCGGCCTACAACGTGTGCCAGGCCGTGCTGCCGCATTTCAAGCAGCGTGCGCAAGGCAGCATCGTCAACCTGGTGAGCGACCTGGTCGATCGGCCCAGCATCGCCTACCACGACTACAGCACCGCCAAATCGGCGCTGGTGGGTTTTAGCCGCAACCTGGCCACCGAGTTGGGGCCATTGGGCATCCGCGTGAACTGCGTGGCACCCGGATTGGTCAGCCCCACCGATTCGAGCCGCCACACCAAAGAGTCCGTCAAGGACAGCCTGATCGCACAAACGCCCATGGGCAGGTTGGCCACGCCAGACGATGTGGCGGGGCCGGTGTTGTTTCTGGCATCCGACTGGAGCCGATTCGTCACCGGTCAGGTGTTGCTGGTCGATGGCGGATTGGTGATGCGATGAAGCGGCACGGGCGAGAAACCATGGTTCAAGGGGCCGTGACCGTGACCGGTCTTCACATCAGCCCCGTGGGCAATGGCGCCCAAAATGAAGGTGCGCGCCAAGGCAACGGATTCGCTCAAGTCATGCCCCAGTGCCAGATAAGCGGCCATCGCCGACGACAGGGTGCAGCCCGTGCCGTGCACGTTTTGGCTGGCAATTCGGGGCGAGGCCAAGCGCCGCGATGGCCCATGGGCTTGCACCAGCAAGTCGACCACTTCATCGCCCGCCAGGTGCCCGCCTTTGAGCAACACCGCCTTGGCGCCCATGGCCAGCAGATCTTGTGCGGCTTGGTTCAAGGCGTCGGCATCCGTAATTTCATGGCCCAGCAACAAGGCGGCTTCGTCCAGGTTGGGGGTGATGACGCTGGCGCGCGGAAACAATTCGCGCACCAGCACCTGCACGGTCTCAGAGGCCATCAATCGGTCGCCACTGGTGGCCACCATCACGGGGTCGAGCACCACGCGGGTGAGCTGGTAATGGTCAATGGCCCAGGCCACCACCTCGACCACGGCGGGTTCATGCAGCATGCCGATCTTCAGGGCGTCCACGCCAATGTCTTCCACCACCGACTGGATTTGCGCTTTCAAAAACGCGGGCGGCACCGCGTGAATGCCCTGCACGCCCAGGGTGTTTTGCGCCGTGAGTGCGGTGATGGCGCTCATGCCGTAGCAGCCCAATGCGGCAAAGGTTTTCAGGTCGGCCTGAATGCCGGCACCCCCCCCGCTGTCAGAGCCGGCAATGGTGAGCACGCGTGCGTAACGGTCAGTATTTGTCATCCGCGAAATTATCCGCGAATCACCCAGGAAATCTTTTCATGA
>CAIZSE010000035.1 GCA_903935585.1 uncultured Burkholderiales bacterium
CCCTTCTTGTGCAACCTCACGACTTGCTTGCGCCGCTCGTGCAGTTGCTCCAGTGTTTGGTATCTCGCGTCTTCTTTTTCCATGATCTAAACATGGGGGCAATAACCAGAAATTCAAGACTTCAACGGGCCGAATCTATAGGTCCAGAGCCTATGCGAAGTGCATGTTTTATAAGCTTTGTAGGCTTTGGGTTTGTAAAAACATTTTTTCTTCCTATCAAAGCCGAAAGCTCTTTCGAGCCTTCTTGATTATTTCCCTGCGACTTCTCCCACCATGTGTCTGGCAGGCGTCCTCCATACTCACCTAAGAACTGCTTGTAATAGGGCTGGCCGGAGCTACTAAAAACGATTCGGTTATCAGAAAGTAACTCTTGATATTTCTGTGGGCTACATGCCCAGGTTTTAATAATTGGACCTCCAGGCGTTTGAATTTCAAACGTCATTGTTGGCCTTGCTCCCTCTAAGGTCCTCTCAAGTTTTTGTGTTTTATATGGACCTCGCGGGTCATCATCAGGATTTTTGTATTTATTTTCATCCTCAACTGCCAGCTTTCCTAATGTGCAAATTCCTGTTTTCGAATAGCAAAGAATGTGATCATGGCTAACCGAAAACCCTTGACCAGAAACTGCCCCGGAAACTGTACGGCGCCAAACAATATTTGCTGTGAAATTTTCGACTCCAAACACCTCATCACAAAGCAACTTCAAATTTGCCGCCTCGTTGTCATCAATGCTGATGAAAATCACACCGTCATCGCGCAACAGATTTCGCGCCAAATACAAACGTGGGTACATCATGGACAACCAGGCGCTGTGGTACTGCCCGCTTTCCTTGCTGTTCTTTTTCCAGAGGCTTTGCTTGTTCAAAAAGCCAGCTTCGTTTTTCTCGCCCGTGCGGCGCTGGTATTCGTCCAGCGTTTCTGAGTAGTTGTCGGGGTACACAAAGCTGTCGTTGCCCGTGTTGTAGGGCGGGTCGATGTAGATCATCTTGACCTTGCCGTAGTAGCTTTTTTGCAGCACGCGCAACACTTCCAGGTTTTCGCCTTCGATCAGCATGTGTTGCGCTTGGGCCGGGTTCTTGGCGTCGGGGCGCAGGGTGTGGCTGCTGGTTTTTTGAATCTCGCGTCGGGCGGCGGTTTTGCCAGCCCATGACAGTTCGTAATGCTCGTCCGATGCCACGCGGTCTTCGCCCAACAGCTCTTGCAGCTTGGCCACGTTGAGCTGGTTGTCGCTGATGAGTTCAGGATCGCTTTGCGCCAGCAGCGCCAGCAACTCGGCTTTGCGTTGGGCCAGGGCGTCGGGGCTGTGGCCCAGATCGTTGAGGGCTGTTGGGTTTTTCATGGGTTTCCTCTTGTGTCTTGTGTCTTGTTCCATCACTGCCCATTGCCCGCCCTTGGAGGGGCCGACATGGAGGAGGCGCTCAAATGCGGCGGCTCTCGCAACAGCTGAAGCAGCCGTTCTGGGGTGTTGTCTTGGTTTTTCATGACGGCTCTTGGCCGGCTTCCGGTGCAGTCGCGGTGGCAGAACGCGCTGATGGCTTTGCGCAGGGCTATGCGTGAGATTTCAGGCGCGTCCAGCGCCTGAGAGCGTCGACCCGGCCCGCCCTCTGTGTGTTGAGGCGCCAGGTCATGGGCGATGTATTGGGCTGGGTGGGGTGTTAGCAAGGCGAGACGGCGACACGCCGAAGATATGAATTAAAAATTATTCATATCCTAGCCTCTTAAATCTAAAAATATTATTTTTAAATGTTATTTTTTGTATTCAAAACTCTTGGTTCTAAGACCAGTTCCTTCATGCGCCCACCCGTTCGCATCCATGACTTTATTCAGCCATCGCTCAACTGCAATATTGGTCTCAGCCGCTCACAAAGCCAGCACTTCCACGCTCTGCGTCAGCAGTGGTCGGCACAGGATCTTGTAGCCGTCGGCGTCAAAGCCGGCAGCCATGCTGCTGAGTTGGCGCGCTTGGTCGGCCGTGGGGGCGCTGCCCAGGTAGCACCAGTGGTTGACCACATGGATTTGCGTGAAGTCTTGGTCGCGCTCGACCAGGCCGACAGCCCCGCCAAAGGGCCAGCACTCCACCCGCAAGGCCAACAGGCTGGTGAACAGTCGCTCGCGGTGGTCATGTGGTGTTTCGTCGCCCCGGCAAACGCCGGCACATTGGCGAATAGCGGCCCGAAAACAGGCTTTGCCAGGGGGCAATTTTTCAAGACCCAAAGGGCCGTAACACAGCTTGTTCTGGTCGGCGATGGCGCGCAACGCATCCAGGGCGGCATGTCGGCTGGCAAACAGGCCATACAGGTCGGGTTGTGTCGCAAAGTCGATGTCTTTGGAATACACAACTTCGGGCACGCCCCCTGCCATTTGCAGGCTGCACAGCTGTTTGTTGCGGCGCAGCTTCTGGTTGAACAGCGGGTGCTGGGCTTTGATCATCCGGGCCTCTAAGAGCAAGGCCCCGATTTCACCGGCCGTGCGGATGTGGCTGATGCGCTGGGTCTGGCGCAGCATGCGTGCCTCGTCTTGCGTGCGCAGGTGCGACAGCAAGCGGGCGCGGATGTTGATGCTTTTGCCGATGTACAGCGGCAAGTCGCCTGCCTGGCCATGGAAGGTGTAAACGCCCGCACCAGTGGGGGCATCTTCGATGGCTTGGCGCAGGTGTTGCGGGTATTCGTACACCCGGCTGTCTTCAAAATCATCACGGCGGCGTCTTGTCAAAGGCATAGGCTTGGGTTCAGGGTCAAAGGGCTCAGGCGATAAGATACTGTTTAAATATACAGTACACTGATCGGGTCAAGCTTCCTGCAGTTGCCTGACGTTTTCGTTTTTCAACGCCCCTGGCCTCGCGGCTCGGGGCGTTTTTTTGGGCGGCTGCCCTGTCAGCAAACCACATAGCGGCCATCACCGTGTGGCTGGATTTGGCCCTGCGCCAGCAACTCGGCCAGGTGCATCTGAATGGTGTTGCGCTCGGCACAGGGCACAAAAGGCACGTCGTAGCCTGCAGGGTAAAGCAGGCGCCGCTGGACCAGTTCGTCCAGGCTGTGCGGCGTTTGCAGGTAGCCCAGCAGCTTGTCGCTGCGCTCATCGATCTTGCTGGCAAAGCGCGCCAGATCGGCCCCGAATTGCGCCCGGTCGGTGACCACCGCCTTGTGGTGCGAGGTGACCCAGATGCGGGCATCCAGCTCAGCCACTTTTGTCAGGGTTTGCCGAAAGTCGGCCAAGCTGGAGGTGGCGTCGCCGTAGTACGGGCCAAAACCGGTCAGGTCGATGTCCCCAATGAAGGCCAGGCCTTCGTTTTCCACCACCAGGGCGCAGTGGCCTGCCGTGTGGCCCGGCAGGTGGTGGGCGCGCACAGTGACGCCGCCACCCAAGTCCCATTGGGCACCGTCGCTGTAGCCGGTCGCATCAGGGCGCGGGTGGTAATGAAAGTCTTTTTCGACAATCACCCGCATGGCGTCAAGCACGTCTGGCGGGTAACCGTAATGCCGGCACATGCCATCCCACGACTGGGCAGCGGCCAGGTCGGCCTCGTGCACCTGCACGGGGGCATGGGGCAAGCGGTGCAAACCCGCCATGTGGTCTTCGTGCACATGGCCCAGGATGACCAAGTCCACCGTGTCCAGCTCGGGACCGATGCGGTTGGCCACCTCGGGCGTGTCAAAGGCCACCCGCACATCGGCCCCCTGCACGATGATCTGGTTGCCATCGGGGTATTTGCCCGACTTGGCGCCCAGGTGCACGCTCACGGCGCCAAAACGCAAAACAGACGACATGACAGCCTTTCCAGATCCATGCCCCAACGGGCAAAAATGCCACTATAGCCAGCGCGACATGCCCGGTCTGCCGCACAGGCTACAGTGAAAGTCATGAACACCCTGCCCTCGGCCGCCACTTTGGCCCCCACCGCCCTGATCGACAGCGACCACCCTGGCGTGGTGGCCTTTGCCCGCCAACACGCGCAAGGCCGCGACGACCGCGAACGCGCCGTATCGCTCTACTTGGCGGTGCGCGACCAGTTTCGCTACGACCCCTACCGCATCGATTTGTCGCCCGAAGGCATGCGCGCCAGTTCGGTACTGGCCCAAGGCTCAGGCTGGTGCGTGCCCAAAGCGGCCCTAATGGCGGCGGTCTGCCGCGCTGCGGGACTGCACGCCCGACTGGGCTATGCCGATGTGCGCAACCACCTGAGCACCGAACGCTTGCGCCAGACCATGCAAACCGATGTGTTCATCTGGCACGGCTATGCCGACATCTGGCTGGGCGGTCAGTGGGTCAAGGCGACGCCCGCTTTCAACATTGAGTTGTGCGACAAGTTCGGGCTGCTGCCCTTGGCGTTTGACGGACTGAACGATTCGATCTACCACCCGTTTGACAAGGCGGGCAACCGGCACATGGAATATGTGAACCAGCGCGGCACTTTCGACGACATGCCGCTGGCGCAGATCGTGCAAGATTTCAAAACCGTCTACAGCGGCTGGATGGCCGAAAACGACCCGCTGCAAAACGCCAGCTTTGAGCAGGATGTGCAAAGGGAGACGCTGTGAGCACGCGTACCCTGGTGTTGCTGGACTCGATTGCGCTGGTCAACGCCAAGCATGCGGGCACGGTGATTGTGTCGGGCTCACACGGCGGTTTGTCGGCCTCGCATTTCGTGACGGCGCAAACCCACAAGCCTTTTGCAGTGGCCTTCAACGATGCCGGTGGCGGCAAAGACAACGCCGGCAGAGTGGCACTGCACGAGTTGCAGGCGGTGGGTGTGCTGGCCATTTTGTACGCACACACCTCGGCCCGCATTGGCGAGGCACAAGACGGGCTGGACAACGGCGTGGTCAATGGCCTGAACGAATTGGCCTTGGCGCAGGGACTGCAATTGGGCTGGCGCATTGCACAAGTGGTGCAGCACCTGGGGGCCAACCCCGACCCCGACCACGACCACGACCGCGCTCAAGCGTGAATCGCCGCCTTGGCCAAAGGCACCGGCTCAAAAGCCACCCGGCTGGGCACATCACACGCCACCCACATGGCCGGGGGATGGGTTTGCATGATGATGCCCGCCACGCTCTCGACGCGGCTCTCAGGCGGCACGCTGGGGTCAGGGCTGCGGCAGATGGACAAAAAGCCATCGGATTCGTCGCGCAAAAAGTGCTCCAAATTGGCTTGCCCTATGGGGGTTTGCAGCGCGTGTTGCCCGGCTGTGACCAGGCGACTGTGACTCGACAAGCCCGGCCCCACGGGCGCTTGTTCGCCCACCAGCGTCTCGCACACGAAGTGGTTGGTGTGCACCACCACGCCATCGGTGGGCGCAAGCTCGGCCCAACCCGCTGGCGACACTTCAAAACAAACGGCTTGTCCTTGTGCGTCTGCACAGGGCACATTGGAGGCGGCACCAAAACCCAGCCCCAGGTCAGTTTGCAGAGCCTGCAAACGCTCTCGCACGTGCGCCACCGAGCGGCAGTCGAGCAAGTGCCGCAGCAACACATGCACCGGCACGCCCAGGCGGCTGCCATCGCGCACAGAGCGCAAGATGTTCAAGCCAATGGCAAAACCCGACTGGTTGATGCCGATCTTGGCCAGCATGCCCGCCTCGGTCAGGGTGGTGATGCTTTGGCCGCTGGGTCCCTGGGTGTGCAGCACCACCAGGGCTTCGCGCTGGCGGCCCATCCAGTCCCAGTTTTGCGCCAACCAGGCCTGCCCGGATTGGCTGGCGGCAGCGGTCACGCCCATGGCCGTGCACTCGCCGTCTTTCAGGGCGCCATCCCAGGTCGCTTGGGCCAGCCAGTCCGGCAGGCCGGCCGCGTGGTTGGCAGCCAAAGCGGCGTGCGCCAGTTGCGGCTCGTCCGTGAAAAATGTGGGCGGCAGGATTTCGGTCCGGCAGTTCAGCGCCATCAGGCTGCCCAGGGTTTGCCCGCTGCCTTCGGCCATGCCGCGCAGTTCATCCATCAAATCGGCATCCACCTGCGCGATGACGCTTTCAAAGCCCATGCCTCGCTCGCAAGCACTGGCCCAGTCGATGCCGCACGCGGCAAACAGGCGGGCGTAGGTGACCACGCTGTGCTGTATGCGGCTTTGGGCCTGGCGGCCGTAAATCAGGCCACGCTGGTGGGCCGAGGCTGCGCCCAGGGTATCGATGCAAGGAAACATGCAGAGGCTCCTGAAAAAAACAAGACAGTGCAACAAGGGCACAAAACAGAACCAGTCTCGAACGGGAAGGTGCGCACTGTCAATCCGGTTCAATGCAAATCGGCAGTTCTGCTGGCACCTCGGTGACTGTGGCATGCAAACCCTCAGGCACATCATGGCTGTCTGTTGAACTGGAGTTCCTATGCGCCTGCTGATTGCCATGATGATGCACGAGACCAACACCTTCTCGCCGGTGCCCACCGACTTGCAGCGCTTTGCGCTGGCCCAGGGTGAAGCACCGCCCCGTGGCGAGGTGGCGATTGCAGCGTTTCGCGGCACGGGCACAGCCACCGGGGCCTTCATTGACCTGGCCGAGCAGGCCGGGGCCGAATTCGAGCTGGCCCTGGCCGCCCACGCCGC
>CAIZSE010000036.1 GCA_903935585.1 uncultured Burkholderiales bacterium
ACGCCCATCCTCGACTTCCTTTTTCAGCACCAGATCAAGCCCGAGCTCACCTGCCGTTTTGTCTGGCAAGCCCACTCGCTGGCGGTTTGGGACAACCGCTGCACCCAGCACAACCCCGTGAACGATTACCACGGCTTTCGCCGGGTCATGCACCGCATCACGTTGGCGGGCGACAAGCCGGTCTGATGTGGTGCCAAGGTGAGCTCGAATTGCTCAAGGCCATGGAGCGTCTGTGAAGTTCAAGACAACTGAGGCCTCACGCTTGCTCGACGCCACCAGCCTTCGCGCTTTGGGCGAAGCTGCATTGGCGCAAAAATGCAGCTGCTCGGTGGGCGACTGCGCGGCATGGGAAAGCGTTACCGATGACCGCTGGCCCGCCCCGCAAATGGAAAAAGTGGGCAGCCTGAGGGCCGCTGGCGACCACTGGGATACACCCACCCCCGAGCCCACCTTTGAAGAATTTCACCCCCAAGGCACGCGCTACGATTCAGCCGATGCGCCCATTGCCCCGCTGTACTTTCCATACAACCGCTGCGATGCGTTTGCTTGCAGCACTTGCCAGCGCGTCTTGCTCAAGTACACCGAATTTGGTGGTTACTACATCGACCACCGGGTGCGCGAACTGCAGCCGCAACGGGTGGTGGATGCAGCCGCCCCACCAGTGGATTGATCGCTGACAGGTCTCAGTCCGGCTTGATGCCGTTGTCGCGCACCACCTTGGCCCAGGTGTCGATCTGACCATCGATGAAAGTCCGGGCCTTTTCGACGCTGCCGCCTGAAATTTCGATGCCCTGTGCCACCAGCCGCTTGGACACCTCGGGGCTGGCCAGCGCCTTGTTGAGTTCTTCGTTCATGCGCTTGACGATCTCGGTCGGCGTTTTGGCCGAAGCCAACAAAGCCCACCAGGCTGGCGCTTCAAAACCCGGAAAGCCCGCTTCTGCGATGGTGGGCACATCCGGGAAATCGGCCACGCGTTTGGCCGATGTCACCGCCAAGGGCCGCAAGCGTTTGCTGTCGATGTGCGGCTTGTTCAAAAACACCGTGCTCATGGTCAGGGGAATGTGCCCGGCGATGGCATCGTTCATCAAGGGGCCACCGCCCTTGAAGGGCACATGGTTGAACTCAAGGCCCCCGTTTTTGGCCATCAAGGCCATGGCCAGGTGGCCCAAGCTGCCATTGCCAATGGTGCCAAAAGACACGTTCTTTTTGGCTTTGGCAGCCGCCACCACATCGGCAAACGTCTTGTAGTCGGTGCCCGCATGGGTGGACAGCATCATGGCCGAAGTGCCCACCAACACCAGTGGCACCAGGTCTTTTTTGCTGTCATAAGGCATGCTGGCCATCAGGCTCTGGTTCACGCCATGGGTGTCAAACACCACCGCAAAGGTGTACCCATCGGCCGGGGCATTGAGCACGCTGGCCGTACCAATCACGCCCGATGCACCGCCCTTGTTTTCCACCACCACGCTTTGGCCCAGTTGCTGCGACAAGGGAACGGCCAAAATGCGCGCCACCTGGTCCACCGAGCCGCCCGGGGGAAACACCGCAACCAGCTTGATGGGCTGTTTGCTGGGCCAGGCTTGTGCCAAGGCCAGCATGGGCAAGCCAGCGAGCAAGGCCGCGCAAGCCACGCGTGTGATCCATGTTTTCATGAACTAAAACCTCTGAAAGTCAAAAAAACCAGTATGGCCGCTGAAGACGTTTTGTCTTTCAGCGTATTCCCTAGAACCCCTCACCCCAGCACGCCCCCAGACATTTTGAAATGCCGGCGTGTCCGTCCTAATGCATCACACCGTGGCGATGGGCGTGGCGGGTGAGCCAATGGCTCCCGGCAGGCGCAAGGGGGGAGCGGTCAATAAAAAACGGGATCGGCCAGCGGCCCGCAGCCAGTGCGCCAAAGGCGTGAGGTGCCAGATCTCGCCCAGATGCACCCCGAGCTTGAACAGGCAATGTTCGTGCAAAGGCAGCGAAGCACAGCTGCCCGGCTTGGGGGTCGAGGGCAAGCCCTCCACAGCGTAGTTGTCGGCGATCAGGGCTGACAGGCCCGAATCGGTGATCCACTGCAGCAGCTTGTCGTCTCGCCCTTCCAGCACGGCGCACGAGTTCTCCACCGCATGCGGGTCGGGTTGCTTGTTCATCTCAAGCAGCATCTGGGCAAAGCCCGTGTGCAGGCACACCATGTCGCCGGGCTCCACCACCACCTGGTCTTTGTGCAGGATGTCCATCAGCAAGTCGTACCCCACACGCACGCGTTCACGCCCCAGGTGCGCGTGCAAGTCGATCATGACGGCGCGACCCTGCACGCAGCGCTCCGACATTTTTTCGATGCCCAGCGCCTTGGCCGACGAGGTGGATTCGCGGGCAATTTCCGGGAACCCGAAAATGCCAGCGCCCTCGCTGCCGCTGGGACCCACCACATCGGTGCCGGCCCGAAAGCCGTTGTAGTACACCGGCTCGGGCACGCCATCGCCATTGGCATCGAACATCGAGCCCACGTGCGCCAGGCTGTCCCATTGGGTGCTGTACTGCAAATGCATGATCACCAGGTCGTCGCAAATCACATCGGTGCACGACGCATCGTCACACCACAGCTGGTAATTCATGTTGGGTTTGCCGTCCCGCAAAGTCGGGCGCAACACAGGGGGCTGCCGCCTGGGGTTGAGCACATTGCCACCTGGAAAATCCAGCGGCAAGCTCAGGTTGAAACTTTGCCCGGTGCGCACCTCGGCCATGCCTTGCAGCACTTTTTCAGGGGTCAGCAAGTTCATGCGCCCGCATTGGTCGTCGGGTCCGAAGTCGCCCCAGTTCGAGCCAGGCGGGCGGTTTTTCCAGCGGGGGGATGAAGACATGTCTGACTCCTGGTGCATGGGCAAGCAGCCATCTTGTCGTGGCTGGGCCACGCCTGGTGTCACCCACCCGACTGCCCAACAAGCCCTGCACTGGCGTGACCATGGAAGGCACCCGAAGATCGACCCGTTGCGAGCGGGTTTTGCCCGGCCCTTCATCCATGGGTGACAATTTGCATGTGTGTGACATGAGGCCGCGCCAGACCAGCGGCATCCGCAGCACCAAGACCCCCATCCACCTGGCACCTGACCGCTGACGCCCATTCACCCATGCACACCCTTGAACAACTGCGCAGCGGCGCCCTGGCTGGCGTGCGGCGCCTGGATCTGGCTTGCGGCCTGACGGAACTGCCCGACGAGATTTTTGCACTGGCCGACACCCTGGAGGTGCTGAACATCAGCGGCAACCGGCTTAGTGATTTGCCACACCAGCTGCCGCGCCTGCATCGGCTGCAAGTGCTGTTTGCATCGGACAACGACTTTTGCGTGCTGCCCGAAGTGCTGGGCGATTGCCATGGTTTGCAGGTCGTTGGCTTCAAGGCCAACCACATCGCACAAGTGCCGCCAGAGGCCTTGCCACCCGCACTGCGCTGGCTGATCCTGACAGACAACGCATTGGCCACTTTGCCCGAGGCTTTGGGTCAGCGCCCCGCTTTGCAAAAGCTGATGCTGGCAGGCAACCAACTGCAGACCCTGCCCGAGAGTCTGCAGGCCGCAGAGCGGCTCGAGTTGCTGCGCATATCGGCCAACCGCCTGAGCGGGGTGCCCCAATGGCTGAGTGAGTTGCCACGCCTGTCGTGGCTGGCACTGGCGGGTAACGCCATGGGCTGGACTTTTTCGGCCACGCCTGATTTGCCGGGCGTGCCGTGGTCAAACGTGCAACTGGGCGCGCTGCTGGGTGAGGGGGCTTCGGGCCATATCCACCGCATACAAGCCACTGGCTGGGATCAACCCCTGGCGCTCAAATTGTTCAAAGGCGCCGTCACCAGCGATGGCCTGCCCGCAGACGAGCTGGCCGCTTGCCTGGCAGCTGGACAGCACACCGGGCTCACCACCCCTGTGGCAACTCTGACGGGCCACCCCTCGCAGGCCCAGGGTTTGTTGATGCCGCTGATCCCGGCAGGGCACGTCAATCTGGCGGGGCCGCCCAGTTTGCAAACCTGCACACGCGACGTGTACCCGAGCGGTTTCGGTTTGTCGGATTCCCTGGCTTTGCAAATCGCCTGCGATGTGGCCAATGCCGTGGCCCATTTGCACCAGCGGGGCGTGATGCATGGCGACTTGTATGCACACAACATCCTGATGGACCCGGCGCTGGGCGAGGCGCGTCTGGGCGACTTTGGCGCAGCCACGCAATTGCCGGCGAACCAACCCGACATGTGCAGACAACTGCTGGCGCTCGAAGTGCGGGCCTTTGGCTGTTTGCTGGAGGAGCTGGCTGCACTTGTACCCTCGCCTTCACCTTCACCTGCTGGCCGGGCACTCCATGCGCTGGCGCAAGCCTGCTTGTGCCTGGCGCCCAGTGAAAGGCCGGTCATGGCTGAAGTGAGGCGGCAGTTGGAGGCAGCGCGCGCTGGATGACACTGGCTGTTTGAAAAGGCTTGAGAGAGCCCTTGTCTTGCCACCGGCGCGACAAAGCCCGGTCATGGCTGTGGCTAACATCGGGCATGCACCTGACCGTCACATCGCCCGTTCAATCTCTTGCCGATATCCACCG
>CAIZSE010000037.1 GCA_903935585.1 uncultured Burkholderiales bacterium
CCCTTCTTGTGCAACCTCACGACTTGCTTGCGCCGCTCGTGCAGTTGCTCCAGTGTTTGGTATCTCGCGTCTTCTTTTTCCATGATCTAAACATGGGGGCAATAACCAGAAATTCAAGACTTCAACGGGCCGAATCTATAGAGTCACCCCTGTTGCTGCGCCCGAAACCCATTTTCAGGCTTCAGGCTTTCAGGCAGCACAAAAACCAACGCCACCCGAAGGTGGCGTTAGGCCGGGTGGTGTAGCGCCGGTCAGGCTGCTTTGACAGCGTCCGGTGTGCGCAAGCGAATGTGCAATTCGCGCAACTGCTTTTCGTCCACAGGGCTGGGGGCCTGGGTCAACAAACACTGGGCACGCTGTGTCTTGGGGAAAGCGATCACATCGCGGATGGATTCGGCACCGGTCATCAGGGTCACGATGCGGTCCAGACCAAAGGCCAGTCCACCGTGGGGTGGGGCGCCGTATTGCAGGGCATCGAGCAAAAAGCCGAACTTGATTTGGGCCTCTTCAGGGCTGATCTTCAAAGCGTCAAACACTTTTTGCTGCACGTCCGCGCGGTGGATACGCACCGAGCCGCCGCCCATTTCCCAGCCGTTCAAGACCATGTCGTAGCCCTTGGAGATGCATTTTTCGGGGGCTGTGACCATCCAGTCTTCGTGGCCGTCTTTGGGGGCGGTGAAGGGGTGGTGTACGGCGGTGTAGCGCTGGTTCTCTTCGTCGTATTCAAACATCGGGAAGTCCACCACCCACATCGGTGCCCAACGGTCCTCAAAGAGGCCGTTTTTCTTGCCAAACTCGCTGTGGCCGATCTTGATGCGCAGGGCACCGATGGCATCGTTGACGATCTTTTCCTTGTCGGCGCCAAAGAAGATCAGGTCACCGTTTTGGGCGCCGCTGCGCTCCAGCACCGCGTTCAGGGCGGTGTCGTGGATGTTCTTCACGATGGGCGACTGCAAGCCATCACGGCCTTTGGACAAGTCGTTGACACGGATGTAGGCCAGCCCCTTGGCGCCGTAGATCTTGACGAATTCGGTGTACGCATCGATCTCGCCTCGGCTGATGCCACCGCCTTCGACCGAGCCATTGGGCACGCGCAAGGCGACCACGCGGCCACCTTTCATGTTGGCAGCGCCCGAGAACACCTTGAAGTCCACATCGCCCATGACATCGGTCACTTCGGTGAACTGCAGTTTCACGCGCAGGTCGGGCTTGTCCGAACCGTAGATGTGCATGGCGTCCTGGTAGGTCATGACCGGGAACTCGCCCAGGTCCACGCCAATGGTTTTCTGAAAAACCCTTTTGATCATGCCCTGGAACATCTCGCGGATTTCTTCTTCGGTCAGGAACGAGGTTTCGATATCGATTTGCGTGAATTCGGGCTGGCGGTCAGCGCGCAAGTCTTCGTCGCGGAAGCACTTGGTGATCTGGTAATAACGGTCGTAGCCTGCCACCATCAGCAGCTGCTTGAACAACTGGGGCGACTGGGGCAAGGCAAAGAAATGGCCATCGTGGACACGGCTGGGCACCAGGTAATCGCGGGCACCTTCGGGCGTGCTCTTGGTCAGCATGGGGGTTTCAATGTCGACAAAGCCGTTTTCATCGAGGTACTTGCGCACTTCCATGGACACTTTGTAACGCAGCATCAGGTTGTTTTGCATGTACGGACGGCGCAGGTCCAGCACGCGGTGCGTGAGGCGGGTGGTCTCGGACAGGTTTTCTTCGTCGATCTGAAAGGGTGGCGTAACGGATGGGTTGAGCACGATCAGCTCGTGGCACAACACTTCGATCTTGCCGCTTTTCATGTTGTCGTTGGTCGTGCCATCAGGGCGGGTACGCACCACGCCTTTGATCTGCACACAAAACTCGTTGCGCACGTCTTCTGCCACTTTGAACATTTCTGGGCGATCAGGGTCGCACACCACCTGCACATAGCCTTCGCGGTCGCGCAGGTCAATAAAGATCACGCCACCATGGTCACGGCGACGGTTGACCCAGCCGCACAGGCTCACGTTTTGACCGGTCAGGGCTTCGGTCACCAGACCGCAGTAGTGGGAACGCATGGACATGTTGTTTTACTTTCTAGATTCGCAGAAACGGGGGACAAAAAGGCGCCAGGATCACGCAGTTGGTGGTGGAACCAAGGCCGCTTTCGGGGGTTTGGGAACAGGTGTGCCGGGCACCACCACCCCCATGGAAATGATGTACTTGAGGGCGTCGTCGACGCTCATGTCGAGCTCGATCACATCGGCTGTGGGCATCATCAAGAAAAAGCCCGAAGTCGGGTTGGGCGTGGTGGGCACATAAACACTCACCATGGGCTGGTTCAGGTGCTTGGCCACTTCACCGCCGGGCGTGCCGGTCAGAAAGGCGATGGTCCATGAACCCTGGCGCGGGTACTGCACTAGCAAGGCTTTGGAAAATGCATTGCCACTGCCCGAAAACAAGGTGTCTGCCACTTGCTTGACGCTGGTGTAAATGCTGCGCACCACCGGAATGCGGTTCATGATGCCGTGCCATTTGCGCAACCACCATTGGCCAAACATATTGGCCACAAAAACACCCGTTGCAAAAATGAACACGGCCACAATGGCGACGCCCAAACCGGGGATGCCCCGCAGGTACTCAGCGCTGGCATGAATCCCAGGAATCAAGGTATCGGCCGCATGCAGCACCGCCAGAAAGATGGCGTCGAGCATGCCGACCAACCACATGATCACCCAGACGGTGATGCCCATGGGCAGCCAAACCAGCAAGCCGGTGACGAAATACTGTTTGAAGCTGCGGTGTTTCATGGGGTAGCGATCAATGTGTAAGGGTCAATGGCAGGCGCAAGATGGCGCACAGCCAGCCGCCGGGGCTGAAGCAGAGGACTCGGTTGTGCCCGTGCTGGCACCGGGGGCAGCAGAGCCGGCACTGGCAGCGTCAGCGCTAGCCGGTGCAGCGGCATCAGTGGCCACAGCCGCGGCAGCTGGCGCGGCGCCACCACCCTTGAAGTCCGTGGCGTACCAGCCTGTGCCCTTGAGCTGAAAACCGGGGGCTGTGAGCTGTTTGCTGAATTTGGGGGCACCGCAAGCCGGGCAGTCGGTCAGGGGTTCATCGCTCATTTTTTGCAGCACATCCTTGGCATGGCCGCAGGCGTCGCATTTGTAAGCATAAATGGGCATGTAAAGAGCCTTTGAAGGTGATGCAAGAAAACCTTCAATTATAGGCTCGGCAGTGCCCTTCAAGTCCCGAAGCCCATTGCTGAACCCCTTGCCACGCCCGAGTGAGCCAGGGCGGTGACTGAGGTGGGTCAACGACTGGCGCTGTCTTGGGCTGCATGCCCCAAGGCGCTGGCCAGAGACTGACCGCGGTTGGCAATCACGGTCGGGGCCAAAGAGCCCAGCAGCATGCCCACGATGGACGCCATCAAGCCCAGCAAGTTGGCCGGCACCAGGGTTCCGGGTGCCAGGAAGTTGAACACCAGCCAGGTGCCCACACCCAATACCACCGAGAACAAGGCCCCCTGCGTGTTGGCCCGTCGCCAGAAGGCACCGGCCACCAGCGGCACAAAGGCCCCGGTCAGGGTGACGTTGTAGGCGTTTTGCACCATCTCGTACATGGTGCTGGTGCTGTTGAGGGCAAACAGCAAGGCAAACGAGGTGAAGGTGACCAAGATGACTCGCAGCAGCAACAGGAACTGACGGTCGCTCATGTGGGGCACAAATGGCTTGAGCACGTTCTCGGTGAAGGTGGCCGTGGGGGCCAGCAAGGCCCCACTGGCGGTCGACAAGATGGCCGAAAGCAAAGCGCCAAAAAACAAAATCTGCGCCCAAATGGGCATCTTGCCCAGCACCAGATCGGGCAGGATGCGCTGGATGGTGCGGGCGTCTTCCGACTCGAACAAGGCCTTGAGCTCGGGGTGGGCGATCAGCGCCGCATAAGCGATGTACAGGGGAATGAAAGCGATCACAAAGTACATCAAGGCCCCGATGACGGTGCCGCGCACCGCGGTTTTTTCGTCCTTGGCACTGGTCATGCGCTGAAACACGTCCTGCTGCGGGATGGAGCCAAAGGCAAACGCAAAGAAAGCGCCCGCCATGGCCCACCAGGCGGCGGCATCCATATCGGCCGGGAACATGTTGAACTTGCCGTCGGCCACCGCTTGCGCCACCACTTTGTCAAACCCCCCGGCATTGCCCCCCACCAGCATGGCCACCAGGATCAGACCCACCACGATCACCACGGTCTGGAACAAGTCAGTGAAGGCCACCGACCACATGCCGCCAAACACGGTGTAGACCAGCACCACAGCCGCGCCCATCATGATGGCGTAGTTCAGGTCAATGGCCCCTGACGACAGCACATGGATGACCAGGCCCAGCGCCGTCAATTGCGCCGAGGTCCAGCCCAAGTAAGACAACACAATCGCCACACTGGTGAGCACTTCCACCGACTTGCCATAGCGCACCTTGTAGAAGTCGCCAATGGTGAGCAGATTCAGGCGGTAAAACAGTTTGGCAAAGAGCAAAGCGGCCAGCACCAGGCAGACAGTGGCACCAAAGGGGTCACCGGGGATGCCGTTCAGGCCATCCTTGGCAAATGTGGCCGACACCGACAAGACCGTTTCGGCCCCGAACCAGGTGGCAAACACGGTGGCCACGTTCATGTACAACGGCAAACTTCGACCCGCTACCAGGTAATCCTTGGCCCCATGGACCCGGCGTGCGGCCAACAAACCAATGCCGATGGTCACGGCCAAGTAAGCGATCACAAAAGTCAGCAGCACCTGCGGCTCCTTCAGATATCAAGTTCAGGCGAAAAGTTGCAGGTGCATGCCCACCTGCAAAACGAGCAAGGAGAACACAAAGCCCAGCCCGGTGTAAATCAGGGTTTGCAGCAACTTGTTGGTACGCCGCTGCTCGGCCAGCAGCTGCTCGATCTGCCGTGCATCGTTTTGGCGCGGCTGCTTGAGGTAGTCGTGCAGCAAGCGTGGCAATTGCGGCAGCAGTTTGGCGTAATGCGGGGCCTGGTCTTTCAATTGCTCCAGCAGTTTTTTGGGGCCAATTTGATCCAGCATCCACTTTTCCAGGAATGGCTTGGCGGTGCTCCACAAATCCAGTTCAGGGTCTAACTGGCGGCCCAGACCTTCGATGTTGAGCAGGGTTTTTTGCAACAACACCAATTGGGGCTGAATCTCCACCTGGAAGCGGCGCGAGGTCTGGAACAAACGCATCAGCACCATGCCCAGCGAGATCTCTTTCAAGGGCCGGTCAAAGTAAGGTTCGCACACCGCGCGAATGGCCGATTCGAGTTCGTCCACGCGGGTGTCGGCAGGCACCCAGCCCGATTCGATGTGAAGCTCGGCCACCCGCTTGTAGTCGCGCCGGAAGAAGGCCGTGAAGTTTTGCGCCAGGTATTCTTTGTCGTATTCGGTCAGTGTGCCGACAATGCCGAAGTCGAGGGAAATGTAGCGTCCGAAGGTTTCTGGTGCCAG
>CAIZSE010000038.1 GCA_903935585.1 uncultured Burkholderiales bacterium
ATCGCTCTCAAGGCAGGTCTGCCGATCTCAGTGTCGGGCATGACCGTCAACCGGTTTTGCTCATCCGGTCTGCAGACCATCGCGATGGCCGCGCAACGCATCATTGCCGGAGAAGGCCGGGTGTATGTGGCCGGTGGCGTCGAAAGCATTTCTTGCGTTCAGCAGGAAATGAACTCCCACATGCTGCAAGATCTGTCGTTGGCCAAAATCAAGCCAGAGATCTACTGGAACATGCTGCAAACCGCCGAACAAGTGGCCAAGCGCTACAAGATCGACCGCGACCGCATGGACGAGTACGGCGCTGCCAGTCAGCAAAAAGCCTGCGCTGCGCAAGCGGCCGGTTTGTTTGACGCCGAAATGGCGGCCATCACCGTGACCGCCGGCGTGGTCGACAAAGTCATGGGCCTGACCACCAAGCAAGTGACGGTGAGCAAGGACGAAGGGATGCGTGAAGGCACCACACTGGAAGCCATCCAGGGCCTGCGCTCCGCGCTGCCCGGCGGTCTGGTCACGGCAGGCAACGCCAGCCAGTTCTCGGACGGTGCCGGTGCCTGTGTGCTGATGGACGAAAAACTCGCCGAACAAAAGGGCCTGAAGCCCCTGGGTCGTTTCCTGGGCTTTGCGGTGGCTGGATGCGAACCCGATGAAATGGGCATTGGCCCTGTATACGCTGTGCCCAAAGCGCTGGCACGTTTGGGCCTCACCGTCAATGACATTGACCTGTGGGAGCTGAACGAGGCGTTTGCGGTGCAGGTGCTTTATTGCCGTGACAAGCTGGGCATCCCGGCTGATCGCTTGAACGTCAACGGTGGCGCGATTGCGGTGGGACACCCCTACGGCGTGAGCGGCCAGCGCCTGACAGGCCACGCCCTGATCGAAGGCAAACGCCGTGGTGCCAAGCGCGTGGCGGTGACCATGTGCATTGGTGGTGGCATGGGGGCTTGTGGCATTTTTGAAGTGCTGTGATGCCTTGGTGTGTGGATGCCTGAGCAATAACAAGGCGGTCGGCCTCCAGCCGACCGCCTTTTTCTTTGTCTGAATTTGCTGAATCGGGATGATGCGACATGAGCTTGCGCCCAACCGTTGATTTTTTGCTGCACGACTGGCTGAAGGTTGAAAGCCTGCAGACCCGCGAGCGTTTTGCCGACCACAGCCGTGAAACCTTTGATGCAGTGCTCGACACCTGCGAACGGATTGCGCGTGAAAAATATGCGCCGTTCAACCGCCTGGTGGACACGCAAGAACCCCATTTCGACGGTGAAAAAGTCATCTTGCCGCAGGCCACGCATGACGCGTACAAGGCCTATGCCGAATCGGGCATGTTGAGCGCAGCGCAAGACTATGAAATGGGTGGCATGCAACTGCCCTACACGGTTGAAGCAGCAGCCAACGCCTTTTTTGCGATGGCATCGGTCAGCATCGGCTCGGGCATGCTCACCAGCGGCAATGCCAATTTGTTGATGGTGCATGGCAACGACATGCAAAAACAGGTGTTTGCTGCCCACGAATTTTCGGGGCGCTTCTCGGGCACCATGTGCCTGAGCGAACCTCAGGCGGGTTCGTCGCTCAGCGATGTGACGACACGTGCCATGCCGGATGGCGCAGACTTTGAAGCCGAACCTCTGGGCGCCCGTTACCGGCTGCGCGGCAACAAGATGTGGATCTCTTCGGGTGAGCACGAGCTCTCCGAAAACATCGTCCATCTGGTGCTGGCCAAGATCCCGGATGCGAACGGCCAACTGGTGCCGGGCGTGCGGGGCATTTCGTTGTTCATCGTGCCCAAGAAAATGGTGGGCATCGACGGTCAGCTGACCGGTGAACGCAACGATGTGGCGCTGGCAGGTTTGAACCACAAATGCGGCTGGCGCGGCACCACCAACACGCTGCTCAACTTTGGCGAAGGCAAATACCCAGTGCGGGGCGAGTCTGGCGCAGGCCTGGACGGTGCCGGAAGTGGCGCCGTGGGGTATTTGGTCGGCAAGCCCGGTGAAGGCCTCAAATGCATGTTCCACATGATGAACGAGGCCCGCATCGGCGTGGGCATGGCCGCCACCATGCTCGGCATGGCGGGTTACCACGCCAGCCTCGACTACGCCAAGAACCGTCCGCAAGGCCGCCCCACTGGAGCCGGGGGCAAGGACGCAAGCCAGCCCCAGGTGCGCATCATTGAACACGCCGACATCAAGCGCATGCTGTTGGCGCAAAAGGCTTACAGCGAGGGGGCTTTGGCCTTGGCCTTGTACAGCGCCCGTCTGGTGGACGAACAACACACCGGCAGCGCGGAAGACGCCGATGTGGCGCGCTTGCTGCTCGAAGTGCTCACGCCGATCGCCAAAAGTTTTCCCAGCGAATGGTGCCTCGAGGCCAACAGCCTGGCCATCCAGATCCATGGTGGCTACGGCTATACGCGCGATTTTCCGGTCGAGCAATATTGGCGCGACAACCGTCTGAACATGATTCACGAGGGCACACACGGCATCCAGGCCATGGATCTGCTGGGCCGCAAGGTCCTCATGGAAAACGGCCGTGGCCTGCAACTTCTGGGCGAGCGCGTGCTGGCCACGGCCGCCAAGGCACCCACTGTTTGGGCGCCAGAGGCTGCAGCCTTGCGAGATGCGCTGAAACAAATCGAACAAGCCACCCGGCAAGCCTGGTACGGTGCTGAACCTGCTCAGGCCCTGGCCAACGCTGTGCCGTATTTGCAGGCCTTTGGGCACACGGTCATTGCCTGGATCTGGCTGGATGTGGCCGTCAGCCTGAGCGATGACAACAGCCCAGCCTCCCAGGGGCGCCGAGCTGCTTGCCGCTATTTCTTCCGTTACGAATTGCCCAAAATCGGCGCCTGGCTCAGCGTGGTCAGCAGCCGCGATTTGACGTGCGCCAACTTGCCTGAGGAGGCCTTCTGATGATCCGTCACATCGTCATCTGGAATTTGAAAGACCATGCCGAAGGGGCCGACAAGGCCACCAATCTGCAAAAAGCCCAAACCCTGTTGCTGTCATGTGCCCAGGTGGTGCCGGGTATTCGTGCGTTTGAAGTGGCCACCGCGACGCCTGGCATGGACTGCACCAACGATCTGGTGTTGCACATGCTGCTGGATGACGCACAGGTGCTAGCGGCCTACCAGAATCACCCGCAACATCTGGCCATCAAACCTTTCATGAAAGCGGTTGTCAACGAACGCCACTGCATGGATTTCACTGTCAAATAAAGGAGCACCCCCATGGCACGCACTGTTCAACAACTGTTTGACCTCACCGGGCAAGTTGCCCTGGTCACGGGCGGCTCGCGCGGATTGGGCCTGCAAATGGCCCATGCGCTGGGAGAAGCCGGGGCCAAGATCATGCTCAGCTCGCGCAAGGCTGCCGACCTGGAAGTCGCTGCGGCCGAGTTGCAGGCCGCGGGCATCGATGCCCGCTGGATCGCTGCCGACTGCGGCAAGGAAGAAGACATCCGTCGCCTGGCCATTGAAACCACCGAGCGGATGGGCCCGATCGACATCCTGGTCAACAACGCCGGTGCCACTTGGGGCGCCCCTGCCGAGGACCACCCTGTGGAAGCCTGGGACAAGGTCATGAATCTGAACGTGCGAGGTTATTTCATCTTGTCGCAAGAAGTGGCCAAGCGCTGTTTCATTCCGCGTGGCAAGGGGCGCATCCTGAATGTGGCATCGATTGCCGGCCTGGCGGGCAACCCTTCCGAGATGAAAACAATTGCCTACAACACCTCCAAGGGTGCGGTGATCAACTTCACCCGCGCCTTGGCTGGGGAGTGGGGTGAGCATGGCATCACCGTCAATGCCATTTGTCCGGGCTTTTTCCCCAGCAAAATGACCTACGGGACACTTGAAAAAATAGGGGCTGACAAGCTGGCTGCGGCTGTTCCTCTTCGACGTCTGGGCGACGACGAAGACCTCAAGGGACTGGCCGTGTTGTTGGCCTCCGATGCGGGCAAGCACATCACCGGTCAGTGGCTGGCGGTAGACGGTGGCGTCAGCGCCATCATTGGCGGGTGACAGGCTCATGAGCATCCCTTTTGGCGCTGTCATTCCCTTTGTGGACCACTTGGGCTTCACGCTTGAAAAGTTCGAGGGCGGTCAGTCCGAATTGCATTACGCGCCCGCCCCGGAACACCTCAATTCGTTTGCCGTCACGCACGGTGGCGCGGTCATGACGCTGCTGGATGTCGTCATGGCCACGGCCGCCCGCAGCGTCGAGCCCGACATGGGCGTTGTCACCATCGAGATGAAAACCACCTTCATGCGCCCGGCCAAGGCATCGGGCACCGAAAAGCTGGTATCCAAGGGCCATCTGATGCACCGCACCCGCAGCATGGCCTTCACCGAAGGCCATGTGTTCGATGCCGATGGCCAGCTGTGTGCGCATGCCACCGGCACTTTCAAATATGTGAGCCGTCGCCCTGCGGCGGCACTCTCAACCGACTGATTTCTTTCACCCACTGATTCCTGGAGACAAGCATGACCACCAACCACCAAATCGTTCTCGACAACCGCCCACAGGGTGAGGCCACCGTGGCCAACTTCAAAATGGTCGAAGCGACCATCCCCGACCTGCAAGACGGTCAGGTGATGGTCAAGCACCACTTCATGAGCCTTGACCCCTACATGCGCGGACGCATGAACGAGAGCAAAAGCTACGCCGTGCCCCAGCCCTTGGGCCAAGTCATGATCGGTGGCACCGTGGGCGAGGTGATGGACAGCCGCCACCCCAAGTTCAAGGCCGGTGACCAGGTGGTCGGCATGGGCGGCTGGCAGGAATACAGCGTGGTCGATGCCAATGTGCTGGGGGCTTTGCGCAAGGTGGACACCACCCATGTGGCGCTGTCGCACTACCTGGGTGCCGTGGGCATGCCGGGCGTGACCGCCTGGTACGGCCTGGTCAAGATCATCGCGCCCAAAGCGGGTGAAACCGTGACCGTCAGCGCAGCCAGCGGTGCTGTGGGCAGCGCGTATGGCGCTTTGGCCAAGGCCCGTGGCTGCCGCGTGGTGGGCATTGCCGGCGGCAAGGACAAGTGCGAGTACGTGGTCAAAGAGTTGGGCTTTGACGTCTGCATCGACTACAAGGAACACAAGGATTACCTGTCGCTGTCCAAAGCGCTGCGCGAAGCCTGCCCGAACGGCATCGACGGCCATTTTGAAAACGTGGGCGGCATGGTGCTGGATGCCGTGATGCTGCGCACCAATGCCTTTGCACGCATTGCGGTGTGCGGCATGATCGCCGGCTACGACGGTGCGCCGCTGCCCATGGCCAACCCGGCCCTGATTTTGGTCAACCGCATGAAGATCGAAGGCTTCATCGTCAGCGAACACATGGAAGTCTGGCCCGAAGCACTGCAGGAACTGGGCACCTTGGTCGGCACAGGCCAACTGCGTCCCCGTGAGTCGGTCGCCCAAGGCCTGGCCGCTGCGCCTGAAGCCTTTTTGGGGCTGCTCAAAGGCAAGAACTTCGGCAAGCAGCTGGTCAAGCTGGTCTGAGCAGGGGCCGCAGCATGTCCGATCTGATCCTGCACCATTACCCGACATCGCCTTTTGCCGAAAAAATTCGCCTGATTTTCGGCTTCAAGCAACTGGCCTGGCGCAGCGTGATCATTCCCATGATCATGCCCAAGCCCGACCTGACGGCGCTCACGGGTGGTTACCGCCGAACACCGGTGTTGCAGATCGGCGCAGACATTTATTGCGACACGGCACTCATTTGTGACGTGCTGGAGCACATCGCCCCCCAACCCAACACAACGCTTTACCCGGAAGCTGTCAAAGGCGTGGCCCGCATTGTTGCTCAATGGGCCGACAGCGCCTTGTTCACAGCGGCCATGGCCTACAACTTTCAGCCGGACGGGGCGGCCCAAGTGTTTGCGGGTGCACCCGCCGAAGTGGTGCAAGCCTTTGTGGCCGACCGGGGGGCCATGCGTGGGGGCGCACCTCGCATGTCGTCTGCCGATGCAGCGGCCACCTACAAAAGCTATTTGCGCCGACTGGCCAACATGCTCCATGGGCAAGATTTTTTGTTGGGTGCTCAGCCTTGCGTGGCCGACTTTGCGGCTTACCACCCGCTGTGGTTCACACAAGACCGCACGCCGGCTTTGGCCGGCATTCTGGACGCCACCCCCGAAGTGTTGGGCTGGATGGCGCGCATGAAAGCCCTCGGGCACGGTACCTCCGACAAACTCAGCGCCACCGATGCCTTGCAAGTGGTCAGCCGTTCGACACCAGCTCCCCTGCAAACCGATGTGTTTCAGGACGAGCACGGCATGCCGTTGGGCTCACGCGTGGTGATTGCTGCTGATCACTTTGGCCAGGAGCCGACCGAGGGCGAATTGCTCGCGGCCACACGCACCCGTTACACCCTGCGCCGCACAGACGAGCGGGCAGGCACGGTGCATGTTCATTTTCCCCGCGTTGGATTCACACTGAAAAAGGCTGCGCCATGATCAACAACTTCAAAGGCAAAACCGCTGTACTGACAGGAGCGGGCTCGGGCTTTGGTCTGGAGTGTGCCCGTATAGGCGCCAAGCTGGGCATGAACCTGGTGCTGTTGGACGTGCAGCAAGACGCACTGAACAAAGCTGAAATTGAAATGAAGGCCCAAGGCGTTCAGGTGCTGGCACGCCAGCTGGATGTCTCCAACGCCCAGGCCATGGAACAACTGGCTGCCGATGTGAAGGCGCGTTTTGGCGCCCCGCACCTGGTGTTCAACAACGCAGGCGTGGGCGCAGGCGGACTGGTCTGGGAAAACTCGGTGGCCGACTGGGAGTGGGTGCTCGGCGTCAACCTGTGGGGTGTCGTGCATGGTGTGCGCTTGTTCACGCCCATGATGCTGGAGGCTGCCAAAGCAGATCCTTCTTATCAGGGCCACATCGTCAACACCGCCAGCATGGCGGGTTTGTTGACACCGCCCAATATGGGCATCTACAACGTCAGCAAGCATGCTGTGGTGGCGCTGACTGAAACCCTTTACCAGGACTTGCAATTGGTCAGCGACCAGGTCAGTGCCAGCGTGCTGTGCCCTTACTTTGTGCCCACCGGCA
>CAIZSE010000039.1 GCA_903935585.1 uncultured Burkholderiales bacterium
CTGGCGGCGAGGTGGGTGACATCCAGGTCAAGTTGGTGGAAAAGGACCAGCGCAAAGCGCAAAGCCACGCCATTGCCACACGGTTGCGCCCCGAGCTGCAGGCCATTGGTCAGCGCTGGGGTGCCAACGTCAAAGTGGTGGAGATGCCGCCAGGCCCACCGGTTCTGGCGCCCATCGTGGCTGAAATTTATGGGCCTGATGCCGAAGGCAGGCGCAGCGTGGCCAAGGCCGTGCGCGCCGTCTTTGAAAAGACCGACAGCGTGGTGGACGTCGATGACAGCAGCATTGCGGCTGCACCGCGCATGCTGTTGCTGGTGGACCGTCGCAAGGCGGCTGCCTTGGGTATTTCCCAGCAGGCCATCGTGACCACTTTGCGTGCGGGGCTGGCCGGTGAAGCCGCGACCTATTTGCACGATGGCAGCAAATACCCTGCGGCCGCCTTGATCCAGTTGCCCGCTGAGCGGCATGGTGATTTGTCGGCCTTGTTGCAGTTGACGGTGCGAGGCGCCTCAGGCAAGTTGGTGCCGATCCGCGAGCTGGTCACAATCACCGACAGTGAGCGCGAGCAGCCCGTGATCCACAAGGATTTACTGGCCGTGAACTTTGTCACTGCCGACATGGCGGGCAAGCTTGACAGCCCGCTGTACGGCATGTTCCAGATGCGCAGTGCCATCGGAAAAATCCAGACACCCGATGGCAAGGCCTTGGGTGAGTACTTCATTGCCCAGCCCGCCGACGCCTGGCGTGGCTACGCCATCAAGTGGGATGGTGAATGGCAGATCACCTACGAGACTTTCCGCGATATGGGGACTGCCTATGCGGTGGGGCTGGTGCTGATTTACCTGCTGGTGGTGGCTCAGTTTGGTTCTTACCTCACGCCACTGATCATCATGGCGCCGATACCTTTGACCATCATTGGTGTCATGCCTGGCCACGCCTTGCTGCACTCGCAGTACACCGCAACCAGCATGATCGGCATGATTGCATTGGCCGGCATCATCGTGCGCAATTCCATCTTGTTGGTGGACTTCATCAACTTGCAGGTCAAAGCCGGCATGCCGTTCAAGCAAGCCATCGTGCAGTCGGCCATCACACGGGCCCAGCCCATCATGCTGACCGGTGGCGCGGCCATGCTGGGCGCCTTCTTCATCCTCGACGACCCGATCTTCAATGGCCTGGCCATTTCGCTGATCTTCGGCATCTTTGTTTCGACCATCCTCACACTGGTCGTGATCCCCACGCTCTACTACGCGGCTTACCGCCGCCAGCATGAGCCTGCGCAATAAATTTCATTAACCCTTAGGAGAAATAGCATGAAAACATGGCAAATCGTTCGTTTGGTGGCAGGCACCTTTATCCTTGTGTCGCTGGCGCTGGGCGTCCAGGGCAGCCCCATTTTTGTCAGTCAGTGGTGGCTGGCGTTCACTGCTTTTGTGGGTGCCAACCTGCTGCAAAGCGCGCTGACCAACTGGTGCTTGATGGAGTCCATCTTGCGCAAATTGGGCGTGCAGCCCGGCGCCTGATCCAGCCACAGCAGCCTTGGATGAACATGATGATTTCACGCACGCTGCTTGCCGGCACTGTACTGGCCATCTGCGCGACGGCCGCCAGTGCCACTGACCTGCTGCAAGTCTGGGAGGCTGCTCGCCAGCATGACCCGCAAGGGGCCGTCAACCAGGCCAGCCGAGCGGCAGGGGCCACTCGGCATGAACAGGGGGCTGCATTGTGGCGACCGAGCCTGGGCCTGAGCGCCACTGGCGGTTGGTCCAATGCGCAAAGCCAGATGAACGGGGCGCAATTTTCAGCACTTGCATCTGGCCTGGTGGACAAAGCCAATTTCGGCACTTCAATCCATGGTGGCAATGCCACCCGCTGGGCCCTCAATGCCAAACAGGCGCTGTACAACCCGGAGCGCCGCGCCCAAAGCGCCCAGCTCAGCACGGCAGCGCAGGCCAGCGAGCACGAATGGCAACTGGCGCAGCAAGACTGGATGCTGCTGACCACGCAGCGCTACTTTGACGTGGTGCAGGCCGAGCGCCGACTGGCGCTGGTGCTGCAACAGCAGCAAGCGGTCGACAAAGCCCTGACCGAAGCCAAAGACCGATTTGCTTTGGGGGATACCCCGGTAACGGACACCCACGAAGCCCAGGCGCGCGCGCAGGCTTTGGGGGCTCAGGCCATTGCGGCTGGCAACGATCTGGGCATGGCCCGTCAAGTGTTGGCCGATGTGACCGGTTTGCCGGTTCAGATGTTGCAGCTGCAAGCGCCCGGGCGCCCGGGTGTGGCCATGGCTGCAGAGCCTGTCGCCATCTGGCTGCAACGGGCCGAACAAAACAACCCCATGCTCAAGCTGCAGCAAGCCCAGGCCACAGCCGCGCAGTATGAAATTGACAAACACCGTGCATCCGCCTCGCCCACGCTTGACTTGGTGGCGCAAGCCTCGCGCGATCGGCTCAGCGGCTCGGGTGATTTTGGTGTGGCCAGCAACACGCAAAGCCAGCAGATGTTGGGCGTGATGCTGAATATGCCGCTTTATTCCGGCGGCATGCGCAGCGCCAAGTTGCAAGAGGCCATGCACCTGCATGACAAAGCCCTCGCCGAATTGGCGCGCAGTCGTCAGCAGGTCAGCCAGATGACACGCGCCGCTTGGTTGGCCGTGCACAGTGGTCAGGCCCGCTTGGCCGCGCTGGATGCGGCCCGAACCGCCAGCCAGGCCCGCTTGGCATCGACCCAGCTGGGCCGTCAGGTGGGGGACCGCACCACGCTCGATTTGCTGAACGCTCAAAACGATGCCAGTGCCGCCGAATGGTCGTGGCTGCAAGCGCAGATCGACACCTTGATGGCGCAATTGCGTCTGGACGCAATGGCCGGGCAGCTGGGGCTGCAGCAACTCGAAGTGGTCAATGCCGCACTAAAAAATTGACCCCAACGCCACATTTTTTATGCTGATCCAGAGAGTCATGTCCATGGCCATGGCTTTCGCGGCAGACCTGTAAGAGCGTACAAGCGGCATTTCAAACAGCTGAAGGAGTCCCTTCACCACACCAGTTCGGCTCATGGCGTAGAGTTAAACCATGAACCGAAGAAATTTTTTAGAAGGCATGGCTGCAACTGTGGGGTCTGGCACCGGCTTGGCAGTTGCCACAATGGGTTTGCCTGCCTTGGCCCGAAGCCGCAAGATATCTCGCTTGGTGATCGTTGGCGGTGCAGAGGACCGATTGCAGGACCGCATCATTTTGCGCAAGTTCGTCGATTACTGTGGGGGCAGTCAGGCCCGAATCCGTGTCATCACCGCCGCCAGCGGTGACCCGCAGGGTGTCTGGAACAGTTATCAACAGGTCTTCAAATCGCTGGGTGTCGAAGATGTGCAGCGGCTTGCAATCGATGACCGCGACAGTGCCCACGCGCAGCCATTGCAGTCTGAAATCTTGCAAGCCGATGGCATTTTCATGAGCGGCGGTGACCAGTCCAAATTGATGGACGCCTTGTGGGATACCCCTGCGTACCAATCGCTGCATCAGTCTTTTTATCTGAACCGCTGCTGCATTGGCGGTACCAGTGCAGGTGCAGCGGTCATGTCCCGGCACATGATCGCCCAAGGACCGGCGGTGCTTCGGCCCAGCAAGGAAGCCGTGGAGACCGATATTGGTCTGGGTTTGCTGTCGCAGGCGGTCGTGGATCAGCACTTTTCAGAGCGAAGACGTCTGGCTCGCCTGCTATCGACTTTGGCGATTCGACCTGATTTGCTGGGAGTTGGCATCGACGAAGACACCGCGTTGGTCATCGAGAAGGGGGAAGCCCTTGAGGTGATCGGAAAAGGCACTGTGACCTTGATTGACCCATCAGACATGCGATCGAATGTGAACGAATTGGACACCCTGGAGCAAATTGAAATGCTTGGGGTGCAATTGCACGTACTGCCTGCGGGCCATCGCTACAGCGTTAACTCTGTTGGCCTGAGATCA
>CAIZSE010000040.1 GCA_903935585.1 uncultured Burkholderiales bacterium
CTGAATTTTTCAGGGTGGCAACATGAAAATTCTCGTTCCCGTCAAGCGGGTGGTGGACTAAAACGTCAAGGTCCGCGTGAAGTCCGATGGCTCGGGTGTGGACATTGCCAACGTCAAGATGAGCATGAACCCCTTTGACGAGATTGCGGTCGAAGAAGCTGTGCGCCTGAAAGAAAAAAGCCTGGCCACCGAAGTGATCGCGGTGTTTTGCGGCGTGGCTCAGCGCCAGGAAACTCTGCGCACCGCCATGGCCATTGGTGCCGATCGCGGCATCCTGGTCGAGACGCCTGCCGACCTGGACCTGCAGCCCCTGGCCGACAAGCTGTGCGCGGCCATTGGCGCGAGCCGCGCGGCGGTCGATGCGGGTTATGCGGCCAACGACCTGCAGGTGGGCCAGACCGGCAAGATCATGGCGCCGCAGCTGTACATCCCAGCCGGCATCTCGGGTGCGATCCAGCACCTGGCGGGCATCAAGGATTCGAAGGTGATCGTGGCGATCAACAAGGCCCCTGAAGCATCGATCTTCAGCGTGGCCGACTTCGGACTCGAAGCCGATATTTTTGTCGCTGTGCCTGAGTTCGTACAGCAGGTTTGATAGGCTATGAAAGCGGTCATTGACTATATATCAACGACCTTCTGCTTTAGGTCGGCTGCTGACCGTCGCTTGCCGTATTGGGAAGACCGCTCTCAGCCTGAATCCGCCATTCCCGCACCAAGCGCCAATGACACAAGCTCTCACAGCGCCAACAACCTATCTCGCAACCCCACACCCGAATCCCTGGCCTGCGCCGTCACACGCGCAGCGACCCACATCATTCAGTTCTTTTTTGGCGGAATAGATCTTGGCGAGTGTTATTCCACACACTGCCGCGCAAAAGACAGGTTCCAATCCACGACAATCGGGGCTCTACCGATGAACACCATGCACACCCAGAATTTTTCCATCCTCTCCGTCATCCTCGCCATCGCCGTCGGCATCCTGGTTCCCAGCGCCAGCAGCTTGGCCGCCAAACCCCACAAAACCAAACCCGCCGCCAAATCAAGCGCAGCCAAACCCAACACCAAAAAGCTGGCAGCGGCCGCCCTTGCTTTGCCACCGCTTGCGGCACAGGTGGCCTTGGCGGCAAACCCGCCCGCACTGCAATCCAAAGCCTGGTTGCTGATGGACTTTGACTCGGGCGAAGTGCTGGCCTCGGCCAACGCCGACGAGGCCCTGCCCCCGGCCTCGCTGACCAAGATGATGACCAGTTACATCGTCGAGCAGGCGCTTCGCTCGGGCAAGCTCAAGCCCACTGATCTGGTCACCGTGAGCGAAAACGCCTGGTGCCGGGGCACGAGCGCCGAGTCGTGCATGTACCTGCCTCTTAACAGTCAGGCCACGGTGATCGACATCCTGCGCGGCATCGTCATCCAGTCGGGCAACGACGCCTCTAAAGCGATTGCCGAGCACATGGCCAGCTCCGAAGCAGGTTTTGCCAAGCTGATGAATGCCGAGGCCCAGCGCCTGGGCATGACACACACTAACTTTGTGAACCCCACGGGCCTGCCTGATCCGGCGCACAAGTCTTCTGCGCGCGACCTTGCCATCTTGGCGCGTGCCATCATCCGCGACGGTTCCGAGTACTACCCGCTCTACGCCGAACGTGATTTCAAATACAACGGCATCAAGCAAGGCAACCGCAATGCCCTGCTTTACACCGACCCCAGCGTGGACGGCCTCAAAACCGGCCACACGGCCGAAGCCGGTTACTGCTTGGTCACATCGTCCAAGCGCAACGACACGCGTCTGATCTCGGTCATCCTCAACACCCACAGCGCCCAGGCACGCGCTGACCAGACCCGCACGCTGCTCGGCTGGGGTTTTGGCAGCTTCGAGAAAGTCACCCCGTTTGCTGCGAACGCGGTGGTCGGCACGGCCAAAGTCAGCTTTGGCAAGGCCGACACCGTGGCCGCCGGTCTGGCCACCCCTTGGATGCTGACCGTGCCACGTGGCACGCCAGTGCAAACCTCAGTGGAACTCAAACCAGGCCTGGAGGCCCCAGTGCCCAAGGGCACCGTGATCGGCAAGGTGATGGCCACCGCCAATGGCAAACGGATGGGCGAAGCCCCACTCGTGGCGCAGGCCGAAGTGGAACGATCAGGTTGGCTGCTGCTGGCATGGCAGCATGTGAGCAAGTTGTTCGGCAAGTAAGCCGCCAAAAAAGGCCACAGAAAGGCTGCAGTGCCAGGCGCCCTGCCCGCTTACAGCAGCCGCGCCAACGCCGCCTGCAAATGTTCTGAGGGCAAGCGCTTGAAGCCCGTGCGGGCAAAGCGGTGCAAGCGGCCTTGCATGAAGGCCACCAGCAAGGATGCGGTCACCTGCGCATCTGCAGTGGGGGTCGCCGATTCAATGCCTTTGAGGGATTGACGCAACTGCGCCTCGATCTTGTCAAACAGCAAATTGATGCGCTCTTGCAAACGCTCGTGCTCTGACACCAGCGCATCGCCAATCATGACGCGGCTCATGCCCGGGTTCTTTTCGGCAAACTGAAAAAGCAAAGCCACAATGCGCCCTGCCTGGTTCGGGCCGGCTGGCTCGCGGTCGGTGACCTGACGGATCAGACCGATCACCGATTGGTCGACAAAATCAATCAGGCCTTCAAACATCTGCGCCTTGCTGGCGAAATGCCGGTACAAAGCCGCTTCGCTCACGCCAATTTTGGCGGCCAGCCCGGCGGTGGTGACACGCTCGGCACCCGGCTGCTCCAGCATGGCCGCCAGGGTTTGCAAAATCTGCAAACGGCGCTCACCCGGACGTGGCCGCTTGCGCGCAGGGGCCATCTCGTCTTCAGAGAAGTGCTCGCTTTGTTGTTCTGGTTCAGACATCTTTTCCACCTGTTGTCGAGCGGCCCGGGCCTGCTGCTTGGTTTTTTACCGGCTGCGGATCATGGTGCCAAAAGCCTGCTCGGACAACACTTCGAGCAACATGGCATGGGGCACACGGCCATCAATGATGTGCACCGCGTTCACACCGCTTTTGGCCGCATCGAGGGCGCCCGCGATCTTGGGGATCATGCCGCCACTGATGGTGCCGTCAGCGCACAGCTCGTCGATGCGACTCGGGGTCAACTCGGTCAGCAACTGACCTTCTTTGTCCAGCACGCCACGGATGTTCGTGAGCATCAGCAGCTTTTCGGCTTGCAGCACAGTGGCCAGTTTGGCGGCCACGACATCGGCATTGATGTTGTAGCTTTCGTTGTTTTCACCAAAGCCGATGGGGCTGACCACGGGAATGAAGGCATCGTCTTGCAGGCATTTCAAAATAGACGGGTCGATGCTTTCGATCTCGCCGACCTGGCCTACGTCGTGCTCTTTGCTCGGGTCCTGGCTGTCCACCATGCGCAGTTTTTTGGCGCGAATCAGGCCGCCGTCACGCCCCGTCAGGCCCACGGCTTTGCCGCCTGCGCGGTTGATCATGCCGACGATGTCTTGCTGCACTTCACCGCCCAGCACCCACTCGACCACTTCCATGGTCTCGGCATCGGTCACCCGCATGCCCTGGATGAATTCGCCGGTTTTACCGAGGCGCTTCAAGGCTGCTTCAATTTGCGGGCCACCCCCATGCACCACCACCGGGTTCATGCCCACCAGTTTGAGCAGCACCACGTCTTCGGCAAAGGCCTGCTGCAAGTCCGGGTCGGTCATGGCGTTGCCGCCGTATTTGATGACCAGTGTTTTGCCGTGGAACTTGCGAATGTAGGGCATGGCCTGCGCCAGGATCTGGGCCTGGTCTTGTGGCGCAACGGGGTTGACAGCGGTGTGATCGGTCATGGTTTGAAACGATGGGTTCGGGAAGTGTTCAACAGTTCAGAGGATTGTGCCGCAAGCCCAAGGCGGTTCAGAGTATCTCGGCCAACATGCGGTCAACGCCTTGCTGCCACGGCGGCAACACCAAACCAAAGGCTTGTTGCAGCTTGAGGGTGTTCAGTCGGGAATTGAGCGGGCGCTGAGCCGGTGTTGGGAAAGCCGAGGTCGGTACGGGCGCGATGTCGGTCACTTTCAAGGCCAACTGCGGCTGGATGAGCCGGGCTTGGGCGATGACATGGCGGGCATAGCCGTGCCAAGTGGTCTCGCCGCCGGCCACCAGGTGGTAGATGCCCGCCAGTGACGCAGCCTGAGGCTGCATGACCTGCCGAATGGCGTGTGCCGTGACATCGGCGATCAGATCGGCACCCGTGGGCGCGCCATGCTGGTTGTCGATCACGGTCAGGCGTTCGCGCTCCCCCGCCAAGCGCAACATGGTGCGGGCAAAGTTGCCACCCCGCGCCCCATACACCCAGCTGGTGCGAAAAATCAGGTGTTTGCAGCCACTGGCAACGACGGCCTGCTCGCCTTCGAGTTTGGTTTGCCCGTAAACGCTGAGCGGCCCGGTTGCATCCGTCTCTTGCCAGGGCGTGTTGCCCTGGCCATTGAAGACATAGTCGGTCGAGTAGTGCAACAGCCAGGCCCCCACCTCGGCGGCAGCCAGCGCCAGCGCGGCCGGGGCGGTGGCGTTGAGGCAACGGGCCAGGTCGGGCTCGGACTCGGCCTTGTCGACAGCGGTGTGGGCGGCGGCGTTGACGATGACGTCGGGCCGCCAGCTACGCACGGTTTGCGCCAGGCGCTCGGGCTGGCTCAGGTCGCCACACCACGCGGTGCTGTGCCGGTCCAGCGCCAGCACCTCGCCCAGCGGGGCCAAGCTGCGCTGCAGTTCCCAGCCCACTTGCCCGTTTTTACCCAGCAGAAGAATTTTCATGAGGCCTTGTATTGCTTTTGCACCCACTCGCGGTAGGCGCCACTTTGCACATGGGCCACCCACTCGGGGTTGGCCAGGTACCACTCAACCGTTTTGCGGATGCCGCTTTCAAAGGTCTCTGCAGGCTTCCAGCCCAGCTCGGCTTCGAGCTTGTGGGCATCGATCGCGTAGCGGCGGTCATGCCCGGGTCGATCCGTCACATAGGTGATCTGCTGGGCATAGCTGCTGCCATCGGCCTTGGGCCGCATGTGGTCGAGCAGTTGGCAGATGGTCTGCACGATCTCGATGTTGGGCTTTTCGTTCCAGCCACCCACGTTGTAAACCTCGCCCAAGCGCCCGGCTTCGAGCACCCGGCGGATCGCGCTGCAATGGTCTTTGACGTAAAGCCAATCGCGGATCTGCATGCCGTCGCCATACACCGGCAGGGGCCTGCCTGCCAGCGCATTCACGATCATCAGCGGGATGAGTTTTTCGGGGAAATGGTAGGGGCCATAGTTGTTGCTGCAGTTGGTGGTGAGCACCGGCAGGCCGTAGGTGTGGTGCCAGGCGCGCACCAGATGGTCGGACGCCGCCTTGCTCGCGCTGTAGGGGCTGTTGGGCTCGTAGCGGTGGGTTTCGGCAAAGGCCGGATCGCCCTTGCCCAATGAGCCATACACCTCGTCGGTCGAGACATGCAAAAAACGAAAAGCGGATTTTTCGGACTCGGGCAGGGCTGACCAAAAGCCCCGCACCGACTCCAGCAAACGAAAGGTGCCGACGATGTTGGTTTCGATGAACTCGCCGGGGCCGTGGATGGACCGGTCCACATGACTTTCTGCGGCAAAGTTCACCACAGCACGCGGCTGGTGTTCGGCCAGCAAGCGGCTGACCAGCGCAGCGTCCCCAATGTCGCCCTGCACCAGTTGGTGCCGCGCATCGCCTTGCAGGCTGGCCAGGGTTTCGGGGTTGCCCGCGTAGGTGAGCTTGTCGAGGTTGATGACAGGCTCGTCATGGGCGGCGAGCCAGTCCAGCACAAAGTTGGCGCCGATGAAGCCGGCGCCGCCGGTGACAAGGAGGGTCATGGGGATAAACGGTGGTTAGGCGCCACGGGATGTTGCGCCTTGATTTCAGGATTTTAGAAGCATTGCGCAGGTCCTCGGGTTAAAGTGGCAGCTTGTTCAGGAAGTTAGCCATGACCAAATCAAACGACTCAGCACGCAGCAAAACCAAACCCATGTCCCAACCGGACAAGCCCACACCGCCCGCCCAGCATGTTTGGCTGGCTGGTTTGGGGGCCATGGCCAAAGCCCAGGAGCAAGGCAGCAAAGCCATCGAAGCCCTGGTCAACGATGGCCTGGCCTTTCAGCGCAAAAGCCAGGCAGAAGCGCAACAGCGCCTGCATGAGGCCACCGAGCGCCTGAGCCACATGGCCACAGGCTTTGGCGAGCAGGCCTCCGGGCGTGTCGACAAACTGGAGCATTTGTTTGAAGACCGCGTCGCCAAAGCCTTGCACCGTTTGGGCATGCCCTCGCTGCTGGACATCCAGATGTTGACCGACCGGGTGGCCCAATTGGAGGCCAAACTCGAAGCCCGCCCCAAGGCCACGCCAGTCAAGCCGGCCACTTCGGCGCGCGCAAAACCCAAAGCACCGGTAGCCAGCAAAACGGCCACCCCTCAGACCCCAGCGGCGCGCCCCGCAAAACCCCGCCCCAAAACAGCCTGATGGACAGACTACGCCCCCTGCCATGGCCAAAAAAGCACCCCGCCGCACAGCCCAGCGCATAGCCGAGGTCTCGCTGGAGCTGTTCAACCGGTTCGGCGAGCCCAACGTCTCGACCACGCTGATCTCGGCAGAGCTCAACATCAGCCCTGGCAATCTGTATTACCACTTCGCATCGAAAGACACCCTGGTCAACCAGTTGTTTGACCAGTACGAAGTGGCCATGTTGGGGCTGCTGGAGGCAGCACCCGATGTGAAAGACGTCGAAGACGCCTGGTTTTTTCTGCACTCGCTGTTTGAGCAGGTGTGGAACCACCGTTTTTTATACCGCGACCTGAACAACCTGCTGTCAGGCAACCGGCATCTGGAGACGCATTTTCACGACATTCTGGAGCGCAAAACCCATGCGTTCAAATTGATGCTGGAGGGCTTGGCCGCTGCGGGCCTGATGAAAATTGACCCGGACAACATCGAGACCCTCTCGGCGAGCATGTCCGTGATGGTGACGTATTGGCTCAGCTATGAATACGTGCGCAACCCCAGGCAAGCCCTGGAGCCGGCCAGTGCAGGCTTGGCACTGACCCGGGGTGCGCAACATGTGCTGGCATTGTTGACCCCCTACATGGCGAACACCGATTTGCAAACCCATCTGCAAGGTTTGACCGCTGCTTACAGCGCCCCTGCGCGCTGAGACCAGGCCTGCAAGCAGGCAAAACCAGCGAGCCCGACGCTCACCAGGTCAGTTGAATCGCTGAGCAGCCATCGCCAGGAGCCCGTCAAAAATCAGGTTGTCCACCAACTCGAACTGGACCGACATGCTGGGCGCCATTTTCCAGCCTGCACCACCGGTCATGATGCACATGGGCTCTTTCCCGGTGTGCTCACGCAGGTGTTGCACCGTCCGCTCACAGGCACCGGCAATGGCGTAGGTCCCGCCACTGGTCAGGGCGTCGCTGGTGTTGGTCGGAAAAGGCGTGACCTCTCCGGTCGGCACATGCAAACCGGCCGTGCCGGATTCGAGCGCCTTCAACATGATGCCGTGGCCCGGCAAGATGAGGCCTCCCAGGAATCGGCCTTCGGCATCGATCGCCTCAACCGTCACGGCCGTACCCACCATGACCACCACCAGAGGCCGGGCAGGGCCACAAGCGAGCATGCGTTGGCGTGCGCCAATCATGGCCACCCAGCGGTCCGAACCTAAACGTGAAGGGTGGTCATAACCATTGATCAGGCCCGCCTCCTGGACGCCGGGTACCACCCACTGGGGTGTGAAGTCCCAAATGTCCATTTGCTCTTGTACGCGCCGCTTGATGGCATCGCCTGCCACCACGCAGCCGAGCATCTGGTCTGGCTTGGGCAGTTGCGCCCAGGCGCCTTCAGACAGGCGGTCGATGTTTTCCAGGAATTCAGCGCCATGGGACAGCAACTGCCCTTGGGGGTTGGGTTGGTCGTACAGCGCCCATTTCAGGCGCGTGTTGCCCACATCGATGGCTAAAAATGTCATGGGCCGATGATAATGAATTTCAACCGGAAAATTCACACCCACCGGCCGGCTTTAAATGACAGGCCGCAGCACCGGCATGACCGACTCATAGGCTCTGGCGGCGCGCAGCACCAGGGCATCGCCAAACATGGGGCCCACGATCTGCAAGCCCATCGGCAAACCCGACCGGGTCAGCCCGCAAGGCACCGTGATGGCCGGTTGCTGGGTCAGGTTGAAGGGGTAGCTGAAGGGTGTCCAGCCCAGCATGGATTCGGGGTTCATGGGCGCCGATCCGGCTGGCCGGGCTTCAAATGCCGGGATCGATACAGCCGGAGTGACCAGCAAATCAAAGCGCTGCATGAACTGGCGCATGTGCGAACCCAAAACGCCCCGGCGCTGGTTCAGTTGCTGCACCTGCAGGGCGCTGAGCTGCGCGCCCAGAGCCGCCTCGGCACGAAAGTCAGGGTCGGCCAGGGCTTGCTGCTCGGCGCTCAGGCCCGTCCAGACGGTGTAGGCCCCCAAAAACCACAAGCCGGTGGTGATGTCCAGCGGGTCTTCAAAACCCGGATCGACCTGCTCGACGTGGGCGCCCAGGGCTTCAAGCTGTTTGACCGCATTGGCCACGGCCGCTGCGATTTCGGGGTGCACGTTTTGCGCAAAGCCCAAGGTGGGGGAGTAGGCGATTCGAAGGCCGCGTACGCCATCTTCCAGGCCCACGGTGTAATCGGTGGCGTCCGGTGGCAGCGAAGTCCAGTCGCGGGCATCGGGCTGCTTGAGCACATTTGTCATCAAGGCGGCATCGCGCACGCTCATGGTGTGGGGGCCTAGGTGCGCCACCGAGCCGAAAGGCGACAAGGGGTAGGCGGGTATGCGCCCAAAACTGGGCTTGAGGCCCACGTTGCCGCAAAAGGCGGCGGGTATGCGCACGCTGCCCGCGCCATCGGTGCCCACACTCAGTGGCCCCAGGCCTGCGGCCACAGCGGCAGCGGTGCCCCCTGAAGACCCACCGGGTGTGTGGTTCAGGTTCCAAGGGTTGCGCGTGATGCCGGTGGCAGGCGAGTTGGTCTCGCCCTTGCAACCAAATTCGGGGGTGTTGGTTTTGCCCAGCAACACGGCGCCCGCCTCGCGCAGGCGCGCCGTGGCAGGGGCATCGACCTCCCAGGGCTGGTTCGGGTCGATGGTGCGGCTGCCGCGAAGGGTGGGCCAGCCTCGGGTCAGGATCAAATCCTTGATGGAGGCGGGCACGCCCTCCAGGGCGCCCACAGGCGTGCCTTGCTGCCGGTGCGACTGCCAGCGTGCCTCGCTGGCGCGCGCACTGGCCAAAGCGGCCTGTTCGTCGACCAGACAAAAGGCGTTGATCTGGGGGTTGACCCGTTCAATGCGCTTTAAAACGGCCTGGGTCACATCGACCGGCGAGGCCTGGCCACTGCGGTACAAGGCCAGCAGTTCATGGGCGGGGGTCTGGGTCAGGTCTTGGGTGGTCTTGCTCATGCGCTTGTCTTTCCAAAAAAATAATCAGGCCAGGCCCCAAGATGAAGTTCAGGGCCGGGTGCGGGTGTTGGGACTGAGTTTTTTCCAGGGCAAATCGCCTGGATCTGCGGCCATGGGGCCTGCGGCCTTGGCCACCAGCACACGGCTGGCGATGGGCGTGAAATCGGCACGGAAGTGGTTGGAGCTCTTGACCACCAGCAACTTCATTTGTTCGGGCTGAATGCCCACAGCACGGAACAATTCACGGTCAAGCATCTGCATTTTGCCGCTGGCCACCGCGATCAAAATGCCATCGATCTCCAGGCAGGCGCAGGGGCCGATGTGGGCTTTCATACCGGTCATCATCGGGCCTTTCAGCTCGCAGTAATCGGGGCCCAAGGCTCGCACCGTGAAGCGACCTTGCAAAGGCGGGTCACTGGGCTCACCCGTGAAAGTGGGGACGGCACGGCCCAAAGCCAGTTGCAAGACAGCGCCGATACCGGCCGCATGGGCCTTGCTGGCGGCCTCAGGGTCGTACAACAAACCCAAAGCAACCTGACCAGGCCAGCGTTGCCCGGCACCTTGTTGCAACAAGGCGTGCAGCATGCCGGTGGTGTTGCTGTCGCCACCAGCGCCCGGGTTGTCTTGTGTATCCGCAATGACCACTGGCGCTGCAGATACATCGGCCGTGGCCAGGGCCTGGGTCACCGCTTCCCGGGCGGGCAAGACATCAGGGCGCCACTGGCCAGGGGCAGCCACACGTTCAAACAAACGCTGCACGGCCGTGTCCGCTTGTGGCCCGTGACCCCACACCACGGGGCCGCATTCGGCAAAGTCGGAAGCCGGAAAGCCCATGCAAAAACTCAAGGTGCAGCCGGTCTGGGTCTCCAGCGAAATCATCTCGTCGTACAGCGCTTTGGCCGGGGCCATCCAGGTGCTTTGCGCATTGAGCGGAATCAAAAAAGGCAGGCGGCGCGACTGCATCGGGCGTTTGCCACCGGCGCGCAAATGCTCGCGCAGCAGCATGGCTGCCCGTTCGCCGGTTTCGGCCATGTCGATGTGCGGGTAGGTGCGATACGCCACCAAAGCGTCGGCCAACGCAAGCATGCGTTCGGTCACGTTCGCGTGCAAATCAAGGCTGGCCACAATGGGCAGCTTGGGCCCCACCACCGCGCGGATGCGTGCGATCAACTCGCCTTCGCTGTCGTCGGCGTTTTCTGCCACCGCGGCGCCATGCAAATCGAGGTACACGCCGTCCAGGCCCTGCACCATCGCCGAACGCACGTCTTCGAGAATGGCGGCACAAATGCGCTCAAAAGCATCCCGGGTCACATACGAAGACGGTGTGGCACCAGCCCACGCCGAAGGCACCAATTGCCAGCCTTCGCGACGGGCGGCATCGATGAAGCCGCCGGCTGGAATGTTCACACCCGTCATTTGGTCCAGCATGGCCTGTCCGCGCACATAGGCCGGAAAGGCCTCGCCGCTTTCAAAGGCTGCCCAATGGGCCAGGCTGGGGGCAAAGGTGTTGGTTTCGTGCTGGTAACCAGCCATCAAAATGCGGGTCATGGATCTTGTATAAAAACGTCAGGATTCAAGCGCAGGCAAGGCTGCAGGCGCAGCATCGAGCAGGCGACGGGTGTAGTCTTGCTGGGGGTTGGCGTAAACCTCGGCTGTGGGGCCTTCTTCAACAATGTGGCCTTGGTGCATCACGATCACGCGGTCACACAATTGAGCGGCCACCCGCAGGTCGTGCGTGATGAAAAGCAAACCCAAGCCAAGCCGTCCCTGGATTTCACGCAACAGGTTCAGGATCTGCGCCTGCACGCTCACGTCCAGGGCGCTCACGGCTTCATCGGCCACCAAAACCTTGGGGCGACAGGCCAGCGCGCGGGCAATGGCCAGGCGTTGCCGCTGACCGCCGCTGAATTGGCTGGGGTAGCGCTTGAGCGCTTCGACAGGCAAACGCACCTGGCCCATCAACTCGGCAGCAAGCGCCTCGGCCTCGGCCCGCGACTGACCGAAATTCATGGCACCTTCAACCAGGGACTGCCCCACCGTGCGGCGCGGGTTGAGTGAACGGTTCGGGTCTTGAAACACCACCTGCACCTGGCTGCGCAAGGGGCGCAACTGGCTTTCGGGCAGTTGGGCCACATCGTTCTCACCCCAAAGAATGCGCCCCTCGGTCGGGTCGATCAGTCGGATCAGGCAACGTGCAAAAGTCGACTTGCCCGAGCCGGACTCGCCCACCACACCCACGGTTTCGCCGGCATGTACCGCCACATGGGCGTTTTGCAAGGCTGCGGTGGCACGGTTGCGGCCCATCCAGTCTCGGCTCATGTAGGTTTTGCCAACCCCTTGGCCCGACAGCAAAACCGGGCCGGTGAACGCGGGTTTGGGCGCAGGCGGTGTCATGGCCGGTACCGCTGCCAACAACTGGCGCGTGTACTCGGCCTTGGGGCGGCGCAAGACCTGCTCGCAAACGCCCCCCTCCACCGCCTCGCCCTGGTTCATGACCAGCACGTCGTCGGCAATCTCGGCCACCACGCCCATGTCATGGGTGATGAACAACACCGCGCTGCCCTGCTCACGTTGCAAATCAGCGATCAGGCGCAATATTTCTTTTTGTGTGGTGACGTCAAGCGCCGTGGTGGGTTCGTCGCAAATGATCAGCGCCGGCTTGAGGATCACGGCCATGGCGATCACGATGCGTTGGCGTTGGCCCCCGCTGAGTTGGTGCGGGTAGCTGCGCAACATGCGCTCGGGTTCGGGCAATCGCACCCGGTCAAAAATCCGCAAAATTTCGGCTCGGCGTTTGTCAAAGGGCCAGTCGGTGTGGGTCGACAGCAATTCGTCCACCTGATCCCCGCAAGTCATGACCGGGTTGAGTGCGGTCATCGGCTCCTGAAACACCATGCCCATGGCCTGGCCGCGCAATTGGCGCATGCGCAAGGCCGACGCGTTGAGCAGCGACTCGCCTTGCAACAGGATCTCTCCGGCATCGGGCCGCAACTCCTTGGCCAGCAAGCCCATCACGGTGGTGGCCATGACCGATTTGCCAGAACCCGACTCGCCCACCACGCACAAGGTTTTACCGGCATGAATGTCGAACGACACCCCTTGAACCGCATGGGCCCGGTCAGCGCCGAAAGGCAAGGCCACCGAAAGATGGCGGATCGACAGCACCGCCTGTTGTTCAGTGGAGGCCATCATGCGCTCCTCTTGGCAAACTTGGGATCGAGCACATCGCGCAAGCCGTCTCCCAGCAAGTTGATGGCCAGCACAGTGGGCACCAAAAACAGGGCCGGAAACAGCACATTGCCCGGGAACTGTGTGAATTGCACACGCCCCTCGGCCATGATGTTGCCCCAGGTCGGAATGTCGGCGGGCAAACCCAAGCCCAGAAAACTCAAGATCGCTTCGGTCAGTACCGCACTGGCGGCGATGAACGTGCCCTGCACGATCAATGGCGCCATGGCATTGGGCAGGATGTGGCGCAACAAAATCACCGGCGTCGGCGTGGCCAGCGCCCTTGCCGCTTCCACAAAAGGTTCTTCGCGCAGCGTGAGCACCAACGACCGGACCAGGCGTGTGACGCGGGGAATTTCCGGCACGGCAATGGCCACCACCACCGTCCACAGTTGCGCGCCCAGGGCGGCCACCAGGGCAATGGCCAGCAAGATCGCAGGGATCGCCATCAAGCCATCCATGAAACGCATGAGCACCGTGTCCATGAGGCGAAAGTAGCCCGCCAGCATGCCCAGAAAGCCGCCAATGGACAAGGCCACCGTGGCCGAGAACAAGCCCACCAGCAAGGACACGCGTGTGCCAAACAGCACGCGGCTGTAAATGTCACGGCCAAAGTTGTCGGCGCCCATCCAGAAGGTGTGCGCCACGCTGGAGCCGTCCAGCAAGGCAAACTGCCCGACCGTGCCAGACAGGGTGTTGATGTTGGCCGAATCCATGGCGGCAGGGTCCACGGTGCCCAGCCATGGGGCGATGGCTGCGATCAAAATCAAAAGGGCCAACACACTCGACCCAAAGCGGATCGAAGTGTTTGCCATCAGTTTGCGAAAAAGCGTTGTCATGCGGTGATTGGGCTCAGTAACGAATACGGGGGTCGAGCCAGAGGTAGCTCAGATCGACCAGCAAGTTGATCACCACATAGAGCACGCTGAAAAACAGCACCACGCCCTGGATGACCGGAAAGTCGCGGTTGAGCACGGCATCCACCGTGAGAGAACCCAAGCCCGGAATGGCGTAAACGGTCTCGGTCACCACGACGCCGCCAATCAGCAGTGCAATGCCAATGCCGATCACCGTGACGATGGGCACCGCCGCATTGGCCAGCGCATGGCGCAGCAACACGGCCTGCTCGGTCACGCCTTTGGCGCGCGCAGTTCGGATGTAGTCTTCGGTCAATGCCTCGGACACGCTGGCACGGGTGACACGGGCGATCAATGCCACGTAAATGGTGGCCAGGCTGACCCAGGGCAAGACCAGTTGATACGCCCAAGCCCCGATGCCCTGTGAAGAAGGACCGAACAAGCGCCGATAGCCTTGCACCGGCAACCACTGCAACTCGATGGCAAACACATAAATCAGCACATAGCCGATCACGAAGACCGGGACCGAAAAACCAGCCACGGCAAAGCCCGAGAGAATCCGATCGAGCCAGCCCCCCATGCGCCACGCGGCCAAGGTGCCCAAGGGCACGGCGACCGACACGGACAGCAGCATGGTTCCGGCGGCCAAAGACAAGGTCGGCTCGATGCGCTGAGCGATCAACTCGATCACCGGCTTGTTCAGGTAAAACGAATACCCCAGGTCGCCCTGCAACACGCCACTCAGCCAAATCGTGAATTGCGTGAACAAGGGTTTGGTCAACCCCAGTTGTTCACGAATCCGGTCGATGTCTTCGTTGGTGGCGTTGTTGCCCGCAATGACCGCAGCCGGATCGCCTGGCGTGAGCCTGAGGATCAGGAACACGATGATGGCCACCGTGAAAAGAACAGGGATCAGCGCCAGCAGGCGCTGCATCAAAAAACGCAGCATGAGTGATTCCGGGGGTCGATGGAAAAGACCTGCAGGCCGGGATCAAAACCCCCGACCAGACACTGAACGAAGATGCACAAGGCTTGCCGAACTCAGCGAGTGCGGCAAGCCCCGGGAATCAGTTCTTCTTGATGTTCCAGTAGACCTGTGCGCCGCCAGGCACCAGCCCGGAGATGTTTTTGCGCAAGGCTGCGGGGTTGAAGTACTGGCCCAATGGCACGTGAGTGGCTGTTTCCATGGCGCGCAACTGGATTTGCTCGGCAATCTGCTTTTTCTGAGCTTCGGTGGTGGACTGTGCAAACTTGACCTTCAGGTCCTCAATTTGCTTGTCGTCCTGCCAGCCAAACCAGCCCTTGTCACCGGCCGCATTCATCATGGACATGGTCAAGGGGTTGAGGATGTCGCCAGCGGTCCATGCGGTCATGAAGGCGTTCCAGCCACCTTGTGCAGGCGCATCCTTCTTGGCGCGGCGCGCCACCAGGGTGGCCCAGTCCATTTGCTGCATGTCGACCTTGAAGCCAGCAGCTTCGAGCTGCTGCTTGGCCACCAAAGGCAGTTTGGCAATCGCGGCCAGATCGGTCGGACGCATCAGCAGCACAGGTGTGCCGTCATAGCCCGCATCCTTGAGCATTTGAGCGGCCTTTTTCGGGTCGGCCATGCCGGTATAAATGCCTGTTTTGTCGCTGGCGAACGGTGTACCGCAGGGGTACATGCTCTTGCAGAAAGTGAACATGCCGGGCGCACCCACCTGGGTCTTGAGGTGCGCCTCCTGGCCCAGTGCCACCATGGCAGCCTGGCGGATTTTCACGTCATTGAACGGGGCATGCAGGTGGTTAAAACGGAAGATGTATTGCAAACCGGCCGGCTGAGCGTCCACCAACTGAATGTCTTTTTGGGCTTTGAGCGAAGCGTATTGCTCAAAAGTAGGCTGCTCGACGATGTCGACCTCGCCCGCCACCAAGGCATTGAACTGGGTTTGCGGATCACGGATGATGACCCACTCGACGCGGTCAAGATAGACCTGCTTGCCACCGGTGGTGCCATCGGGTGCTTCGGCACGGGGTTTGTATTTTTCGTTTTTCGCATACACCAAGCGCTCGCCGGGCTTGTATTCAGCGGACACGAACTTGTAGGGGCCCGAGCCGATGTTTTCCTTGATCTGCTCGCTGCCGGGAGTGGCCGCGATACGGGCCGGCATGATAAACAACACGTTGGAGGACGGCTTGCCCAGCGCCTCGAGCATCACGCCAAAGGGCTGCTTGAGCTTGATCACAAAGGTCTTGGCATCGGGGGTGGCATATGAGTCTGCACTCTTGGCGAGTACACCGCCAAAACTGTCACGGCTGGCCCAACGCTTGATGGAAGCGACCACGTCTTCACTGGTGACGCTCTTGCCATCGTGAAACTCCAGGCCATCACGCAGGGTGAAGGTCCATGTCAGGTTGTCTTTGCTGACGCTCCACTTGTCCACCATCTGGGGTTTGACCTTGCCGGCCAGGTCGGTACCGAACAGGGTGTCATAAATCATGTACCCGTGGTTGCGCGTGACAAAGGCCGTGGTCCAGATCGGATCAAGGATGGTGACGTTGGAATGCGGCACCACCTTGAGGGTTTTGCCCTGCGCCTGGACGGCCAGCGGGGCGCACAAGGCTGCGGCCAAGGCCGCGACAGCCAATATAGAACGACGTTTCATGAATTCACTCCAGTCAATAGGGGGACAACGCAATCTTGCTCGTCACACTATAAGTCCATTTATGCAAAAAAGTCATCAGGACCTTACCCAATACGGCGCATGCGATTTGTCGCATGCGATACACACCATGCAAGTGTCGTGCCGTGAAGTCATGCTCGCCACGCTCGCGCAAATAGACCAACACAACCCGCACAGCAACGCCATCGTCAGCCGCGTTGAACCGCCACTTTTGCTGGCGCAAGCCGACGAACGCGATGCCCAGCTGGCCCGCGGTCAATCCATGGGATGGATGCACGGCATGCCCCAGGCCATCAAGGATCTGGCCAATGTGCAAGGCCTGCGCACCACTTTGGGCAGTCCCCTGATGAAAGACTTTGTGGCCAGCGAAGACGGCCTCATGGCGCAGCGCATGAAGACCTCGGGCGCCATCGTCATCGGCAAAACCAACACGCCCGAGTTTGGCCTGGGCTCGCACACCTTCAACGACGTGTTTGGCCCCACCCGCAACGCCTGGAACCCCAGCAAATCAGCCGGCGGCAGCAGTGGCGGCGCCGCTGTCGCTCTGGCCCAGCGCATGCTCCCCGTGGCCGATGGCTCGGACTTCATGGGCAGCCTGCGCAACCCTGCAGGCTGGAACCATGTGTTTGGCATGCGTCCCTCACAAGGCCGTGTGCCCATGCTGCCTGCACAAGACGTTTTCATTGCACAACTGGCCACCGAGGGCCCGATGGCCCGCCATGTGCGCGATCTGGCCATGCTGCTGTCGGTGCAAGCAGGCGCCCACCCATCAAGCCCCTTGAGCCTGACCGACGACCCCGCCGTGTTTGCCGGTTCGCTGGACCACAACCCCCAGGGCACGCGCATCGGCTGGCTGGGCGACCTGCGGGGCTATTTGCCCATGGAGGACGGCATTTTGGCCGTCTGCCAATCGGCACTGGCCAGCCTGTCGGGCATGGGCTGCCAGGTCGATGAAGCCACCCTGGGCATGCCCCCTGAACAAATCTGGCAAGCCTGGCTGGTCTGGCGCCAAGCCCTGGTCGGGCCACGCGTGGCGCCCTTCCTCATCAACCCCGACAACCGCCAGCACATCAAACCCGAAGCGCTGTGGGAGCACGACCAGTCGCTCACCTTGACCGGCGCCCAGCTCATGTCGGCCAGTGCCACCCGCACACACTTTTACCAAAGCATGCTGCCGCTGTTTGAAAAGTTCGATGTGTTGGCCATTCCGGTGGCACAGTCCTGGCCTTTTGATGTGTCGATGCGCTGGCCGCAAAGCCTGGCAGGGCGACCCATGGACACCTACCACCGCTGGATGGAGGTGGTGATTTACGCCACCTTCGCGGGTCTGCCCTCGATCAGCGTGCCTGCAGGTTTTGGCGCCAACGGCTTGCCCATGGGACTGGCCTTGATCGGCAAGCCCCAAGGCGACTGGGACTTGCTGAAACTGGCCCACGCTTACGAAATGGCCAACCAGGAACTGTTGGCCCGCCGTCCACCAGGGGTCTGAAGCTCGGGCCTGCCAGGCCTACCAGGTGTCGCGTCAGGCAGCTGCCATGCGCGACCAACCCGTCAGGTCCAGCGATGCCAGGGCCATGATCTTGGCCGAGTCCACCAACTCTTGGATGCCCACGTATTCATCGGGCTGGTGCGCCAGATCCAGGATGCCCGGACCATAGGCAATGCAGTCTTGCAACTTGCCGGTGCGCACGATGTGTTTTTGGTCGTAGGTGCCGGGGCTGGAAATGTAGCTGGGCTCGCGTCCCAACACCCGGGCAATGGCCCGCGCAGTGGCGTCCACCACCGGCGCGTCTTTGGGCGTGGCGGTGGGCACAAAACTCATGATCTCGCGTACGCCGTAATCAAACCCTGGCCGTGTGCGCTTGAGTTCGTCGAGCATGTCGATGATTTCCTGCTTGACGGCTTCGAGGTTTTCTTCAGCGATGAAACGGCGGTCCAGCACGGTGCGGCAACTGTGCGCCACCACAGGCGCAGGCGTTTGCGCCGTGGGCCAGCCCCGTTCGTCATTGGCGTAGTACTGCTCGACCTGGCCGCCGTGGATGCTGTTGATGTTGAGCGTGCTGACGCGTGCGCCCGGCGGCTCGACCGGCTCGGCCGTGTGCCGGCCTTGCAGGCGCGGCTGCAACTGCGTCTCCAGCAAGTGAATGAAGGCACTCATGTGGTTGATGGCGCTGTCGCCCAGAAAAGGCATGGAGCCGTGCGCAATGCGCCCCCGGGTCTCCACCTCGCCCCACCACACGCCCCGGTGCCCCAGACAGATGCGGTCAACGCCCAGCGGCTCGGGAATGATCACATGGTGCACACGCGGTTTGCTGAAATACCCGCGCTCGGACAGGTAGCCCACCCCGGCAAAACCACCCGACTCTTCGTCGACCGTGCCGCTGATTTCCAGTGCACCGGGAATCGGCAAACCCGATTCGATCAGGGCCTCGCAGGCGATGATGCTGGAGGCCAGCCCCCCCTTCATGTCACAGCTGCCACGGCCATAGACCCGTCCGTTGGCCACCTGCCCGCCAAACGGCTCATACGTCCAGCCCGACCCCGCCTCGACCACGTCGATGTGGCTGTTGAAATGCACGCACTCGCCGGGCGCCTTGCCTTGCCAGCGCGCCACCACATTGGTGCGCGGATGGCTGTCGCTGTCGCCCGGTGCACCAATGGCACGCACATACTCAACCGCAAACCCCTTTTTGGCCAGTCGCTCGCCGATGAAATGGGCGCAGGCTTCGTAAGCGTCACCCGGCGGGTTGATGGTGGGAATGCGAACCAGCGCTTGCGTGAGGGCGGTGACTTCGTCTCGTTTGGCTTCGATGCGGTCGAGCAGCTTTTGAACAGATGTATTCATGGCTTCAGTTTATCGCCCGGCGCTGCCTGCCCAAAGTCGCAAAGGGCACAGGTGCAGCACAGTTGCCAAGAAGGCCCATCAGCTTTGCTGCCAAGGCAGACCCCGAAAACGCCAGCCCCCCTTCAACCCTCGGTGAGCATCGCCATCCGGATCGCCCTCAAAGCCTTCCAATATGTTGTAGGCCTGCAGGCCCAACTCGGTGGCACGCTGCGCTGCGGCGATGGACCGCACCCCGCTGCGGCACAACAGCACCAGCTTTTTGCCACCCGCGGCCACACTTTGAATGCCTGCATCAAATTCAGGGTTCATGGCCATGCCGGGCCACTGTTTCCAGGCCAGCGCATGGGCGCCCGGCACAAAGCCCACCCAGGCCCGTTCGGCATCGGTGCGCACATCCACCAGTTCGGCCTCGCCCGACTGCACCCAGGCCCAGGCCAGTTGGGGACTGATGTCACCGGCATAGCCCGAAGCGGGCTGAACATCGAATTCTGAGGGATTTGGGGGTGTATTCATAGTGAGGGCGATCGGGCTGAATGGGTCAAGAATGATAGCTTTTTGCAAGCGCGTCAGCCTGTCAGTGACAGGAAAGGCGGCAGCGGCTAAGATGCTGTCTGTGATTGACGTTTACGTCAACGTCAATGCAAACAGACCGCTAACGGAGACACCGAATGACCGACTTGTCCGCAGAGTTCAAGGCCCTGGCCGAATACCGACCCACCAACAAGGTGCGTTTTGTGACCGCCGCCTCCCTGTTTGACGGCCACGACGCCGCCATCAACATCATGCGCCGCATCCTGCAAAGCATGGGCTCGGAGGTCATCCACCTGGGCCACAACCGGTCGGTCGACGAGGTGGTCACCGCCGCCCTGCAGGAAGATGCCCAGGGCATTGCGATCAGCTCTTACCAGGGTGGGCACAACGAATACTTCACTTACATGATGGAACTGCTCAAAGCCCGGGGTGGTGAGCACATTCAGGTGTTTGGCGGCGGCGGCGGCGTGATCGTGCCCTCCGAAATCCGCATGCTGGCCGAGCACGGCGTGCGCATTTTCAGCCCCGAAGACGGCCAAAAAATGGGCCTCGCCGGGATGATTGGCGAAATGGTCATGCGCTGCGATCAGGACGTGAGCCCACTGGCTCCCAAGACCGTTGACGCCATTCAGGGCCACGGCGAAATGAACTGGCGCGCGCTGGCACAACTGATCACCGCTTTGGAAAATGACAAGGCCGATGCCGGCGTGGTCAAAGCCGTGCGCGAACAAGCCGCCCAAAAGAAAGTGCCCGTACTGGGCATCACCGGCACCGGCGGCGCAGGCAAGTCCTCGCTCACCGATGAGCTGATCCGCCGTTTGCGGCTGGACCAAAACGACAGCTTGCGTGTGGCCGTGATATCGATTGACCCATCACGCCGCAAGAGCGGAGGGGCCTTGCTGGGCGACCGCATCCGCATGAACGCGATTTCGCCTTGGTCGCAAGGCCCACGCGTGTTCATGCGCTCGCTGGCCACGCGTGACTTTGGTTCTGAAATTTCGGCCGCCCTGCCCGACGTGATCGCGGCCTGCAAGGTGGCTGGTTTTGACCTGATCGTGGTGGAAACGTCCGGCATCGGCCAGGGCGACGCCGCCATCGTGCCGCATGTGGATGTGCCCATGTATGTGATGACGCCCGAGTTCGGCGCGGCCAGCCAGCTCGAAAAGATCGACATGCTGGACTTTGCCGAGTTCGTGGCCATCAACAAATTCGACCGCAAAGGCTCAAGCGACGCGCTGCGCGATGTGGCCAAGCAGGTGCAACGCAACAAGGAAGCCTGGACGGTGCCGACCGAGCAGATGCCGGTTTTTGGCACCATGGCTGCGCGCTTCAACGACGACGGTGTGACCGCGCTGTACCAGGCCCTCAAAAAACGTCTGGCAGAGCTGGGCATGCACACCACCGAGGGCCGTCTGCCGGTGGTGGACGTGCGCCACAGCACCCACCAGAACCCTGTCGTGCCTTCAGCGCGCACCCGGTATTTGGCCGAGATCAGCGACACCGTTCGCGGTTACAAAAAGCGCGCCATTGACCAGTCGCGCCTGGCCCGTGAAATCCAGCAGCTGCGCGCTGCGGCCCGCATGCTCGAAACGGGCAAGTCCGGTCGCGCCAAAGCCGCCGAAGCCGCCATCGACCTGGCCGTGCAACGCGAACAAACCCAAGACCCCACCGCCCGCAAGCTGTTGGGCCAGTGGCCTGACATGCAAAAGGCCTACGCGGGCGACGAGTACGTGGTCAAAATCCGTGACAAGGAAATCCGCACGGCCCTGACCACCAAGTCACTCAGCGGCACCACCATCCGCAAAGTGGCACTGCCCAAATACGAAGACGATGGCGAGGTGCTCAAGTGGTTGATGCTGGACAACGTGCCTGGCAGCTACCCCTACACCTCGGGCACTTTTGCATTCAAGCGAGAAGGCGAAGACCCCACCCGCATGTTTGCCGGCGAAGGCGACCCGTTTCGCACCAACCGCCGCTTCAAGCTGGTCAGCGAAGGCCTGCCCGCCAAGCGCCTGTCCACCGCCTTCGACTCGGTCACGCTGTATGGCAACGACCCCGATCTGCGCCCTGACATCTACGGCAAAGTGGGCAACTCGGGTGTGAATGTGGCCACGCTGGACGACATGAAGGTGCTGTATTCGGGCTTTGACCTGTGCAACCCCACCACATCCGTGTCGATGACCATCAACGGCCCGGCGCCCTCGATTCTGGCCATGTTCATGAACACAGCCATCGACCAGAACATTGACAAATTCAAGGCCGACAACGGCCGCGAACCCACCGAAACCGAAGCCGCCAAGATCAAGGAATGGGTGCTGGCCAACGTGCGCGGCACGGTGCAGGCCGACATCCTGAAAGAAGACCAGGGCCAGAACACCTGCATCTTCTCGACCGAATTCAGCCTGAAAGTGATGGGCGACATCGCGCAGTATTTTGTGCACCACGATGTGCGCAACTTTTACTCGGTGTCCATCTCGGGTTACCACATTGCCGAAGCCGGGGCCAACCCGATCAGCCAACTGGCCTTCACGCTGTCCAACGGCTTCACGTTTGTCGAAGCCTATCTGGCGCGTGGCATGCACATCGACGATTTCGCGCCCAACCTGAGCTTCTTCTTTTCCAACGGCATGGACCCGGAATACACCGTGCTCGGCCGCGTGGCGCGCCGCATCTGGGCCGTGGCCATGAAAGAAAAATATGGTGCGAATGAGCGCTCGCAAAAGCTCAAGTACCACATCCAGACCAGTGGCCGCAGCTTGCACGCGCAAGAAATCCAGTTCAACGACATCCGCACCACATTGCAGGCGCTGATCGCAATCTACGACAACTGCAACAGCCTGCACACCAACGCGTTTGACGAAGCCATCACCACCCCCACCGAAGAGTCGGTGCGCCGGGCCATGGCGATTCAGCTCATCATCAACCGCGAGTGGGGCCTGGCCAAGAACGAAAACCCCAACCAGGGCGCTTTCATCATTGACGAGCTGACCGAACTGGTGGAGGAATCCGTGCTGGCCGAGTTTGAAAAAATCGCCGAACGTGGCGGCGTGCTGGGCGCTATGGAAACCGGCTACCAACGCGGCAAGATTCAGGACGAATCCATGCACTACGAGATGCTCAAGCACACGGGTGAGCTGCCCATCATCGGCGTCAACACCTTCCGCAATCCGCATGGCGACCCGGTCAATGACACGCTGGAGCTGGCCCGTTCGACCGAAGAAGAAAAGCAATCGCAACTCAAACGCCTGCACGACTTCCAGGCCCTGCACGCCAGCGAATCGCCTGAGATGCTCAAGCGACTGCAGCAAGCCGTGATTGACAACGGCAACGTGTTCGAGGTGCTGATGGATGCGGTGCGTGTTTGCTCACTGGGTCAGATCACGAATGCGCTGTTTGAGGTGGGCGGGCAGTACCGACGCAATATGTGAGTTTTTATGATGGGCAGATGGTCCTGAATCAACATCCCGATGACGTTGCCCTCTACACTGGCGTGCACCGATCGAGATTTCCACATGCAGAACCTACCGCCCTTCATCGCCCCTTCTGAACACCACGACGCCGACAGCGCCTTGGCGCAAGTCCAGCACATTTACCAGCAAGGCGTGAACCACTTGCGCCAAGCCATGCGCGACTTTGTGGCGGGGGCGGATATGACCGACACCCGGGTGCGGGCTTTCTACCCTTTTGTTCGCGTCCAGGTCAGCAGCGCCAGCCGCAAGCCCGCCGGGCTTAACAGCCCCTTGAGCTATGGTTTTGTGGCAGAACCGGGCCGCTTTGAAACCACCCTGACCCGGCCGGATCTGTTCGCTTATTACATTCAAAAGCAGTTGTCTCTTCTGCTTAAAAATCACGGCGTGAGCTTGCAGGTGGGCACCAGCAGCCAACCCATTCCAATCCATTTTTCTTTTGCCGAAGACGAGTACATGGAAGGCAGCCTGAGCCCTGAACGGCAGGCCCTGATGCGCGAGGTATTTGATCTGCCCGACCTCACCGCCATGGACGACGGGATTGCCAATGGCACCCACGAGCCCGCCGCCTCGGAAGCCCGCCCCTTGTCGCTTTTTACGGCGCCACGGGTGGACTATTCCTTGCAGCGTCTGCGCCACTACACGGGCACTTCGCCACACTGGTTTCAAAACTATGTGCTGTTCACCAATTACCAGTTCTACATCGACGAGTTCATCGCCCTGGGTCATGCCGAGATGCAAAACCCTGACAGCGTGTACATCGCGTTCATTGAACCCGGCAATGTCGTGACTCGCCGAATTGGCCTGCCACCCGAAGATGCAGATGCTCTAGGCCAGGCGCCGCCTCGCCTGCCGCAGATGCCGGGCTACCACTTGGTGCGCAAAGGCCACAGCGGCATCACCATGGTCAACATTGGTGTGGGGCCTGCCAATGCCAAAACCATCACCGACCACATCGCGGTGTTGCGCCCGCATGCCTGGCTGATGCTGGGCCACTGCGCGGGTCTGCGCACCACGCAACAGTTGGGCGACTATGTGCTGGCCCACGCCTATGTGCGCGAAGACCATGTGCTGGACGAAGAGCTGCCGCTGTGGGTGCCGATTCCTGCGCTGGCCGAGATTCAGTTGGCGCTTGAGCAAGCCGTGGCCGAGATCACCGGGTGTCATGGCGCAGAGCTGAAACGCCTCATGCGCACCGGCACCGTGGCCAGCACCGACAACCGCAACTGGGAACTGCTGCCCACCAGCAATGTGGCCAGCACCCCGCAGCGGCGTTTCAGCCAAAGCCGCGCCGTGGCGCTGGACATGGAAAGCGCCACCATTGCGGCCAACGGTTTTCGCTTCAGGGTGCCCTACGGCACCTTGCTGTGCGTCAGCGACAAACCGCTGCACGGCGAGATCAAGTTGCCCGGCATGGCCAACCAGTTTTACCGAGAAAGGGTCAAGCAGCATCTGCAAATCGGCATCCGGGCCGTGACCTTGTTGCGCGACGCAGGCCCCGAACAGTTGCACAGTCGCAAGCTGCGCAGCTTTGCCGAAGTCGCGTTTCAGTGACCCCATGACACTCATCTTGCTCAACCCGCATGCGCAAGGTGGGCGTGCTGCACGAGCCATTCCCCCATTTAAAAGTTGGCTGCAAACACACGCACCCGATAGCAGCTTTGCGGCCCCGGATAAGCTACAAGAAAGCCTGGCATTGCTGCACAACTTGCCCGAAGGCAGTCTGGTGGTGGCTGTCGGTGGTGATGGCACCCTGAACCGTTGGCTACCGGCCTTGCTGGCGCGCAAGCTGACACTGGCCCTGGTGCCCATGGGCAGCGGCAACGACTGCGCCAGGGCGTTGGGCCTGTATGGCTTGTCATGGCCCGCTGCTTTGCAGCATGCCCTGAACGGCCCTGCCCGGTCCGTCGATACCGGCTTGGCGTGCTGGACGGACTTGCAGGGGCAAAGCCATGACACCCACTTTTTTTCGAGCCTGACGGCAGGCTTTGACTCTTCGGTGGGTCTGCGCGCCCTGAACGGACCGCTCTGGTTGAGGGGTTTGCCGCGCTACCTTTGGGCCACACTGAAAGAATTGGCTTATTTGAGAACCTGGCAACTCTCGGTGAGCGCAGACGGTGAGCCCATGGCCTCGGGCCCCGCGCTGTTTGCATCCAGCCTGAACACGCCCAGCTTTGGTTCGGGCATGCCTGCAGTGCCCCACGCCCGGATAGACGATGGGCAACTGGATGCGCTGCTGGCCGGGCCCATGGGGCGGCCAGGCGTTCTGAACATGCTGCCGCGCTTGTTGATCGGCAAACATCTGAACGATCCACGCCTGCAATGCCGCCCCTTCCAGACATTGGCCATTGATTGCGTGGATGGCGTTCCGCTGGCGGCGGATGGTGAATACCTGGGCTTGGCAACGCAGCTTCAAGTGCACTGCCAGAGGGCCCGACTGCAGGTCGTCACTCGCCAGACAATTTCTAAACGCCCACCTACAATGAACGCATGAATATTCTCTTTATTGCCGACCCCCTCGAGTCTTTCAAGATTTACAAGGACACCACCTTTTCGATGATGCGCGAGGCGCAAAAGCGCGGCCATCAGGTGGTCGCCTGCAAGATGACCGATGTGCGCTGGCAGCAAGGCGAAGCCGTTTCAGCGCAGGTGCGCGACATCACACTGACGGGGCAAGCCGATGCCTGGTTCAAGCAGACCGCCACACGCCGCGCGGACCTGAAGGACTTTGACGCCGTCATCATGCGCACAGACCCGCCCTTTGACAGCGAATACTTTTACGCCACGCACCTGCTGAGCCAGGCCGAGCGAGAAGGCGCCAAGGTCTTTAACAGCCCCGCCGCGCTGCGCAACCACCCCGAAAAACTGGCCATCCTGGAGTTTGCGCAGTTCATCGCGCCCACCCTGGTGACGCGAAGTGATGCCGACATCCGGGCGTTTCATGCCACGCATGGCGACATCATCCTCAAGCCCCTGGACGGCATGGGCGGCATGGGGATTTTCAAGGTGGGGGCTGACGGACTGAACCTGGGTGCGATCATTGAAACACTCAACCGGGACGGCGCGCAAACCGTCATGGTGCAAAAGTTCTTGCCCGGCATTGCCCAGGGTGACAAGCGTGTGCTGCTGATTGGTGGCAAGCCCGTGCCCTTTTGTCTGGCCCGCATCCCGCAAGGCGGCGAAGTGCGCGGCAACCTGGCGGCCGGCGGCAAAGGTGTGGCGCAAGCGATTTCAGCGCGTGACCGCGAGATCGCCGAAACCCTGGGACCAATTTTGGCATCGCGCGGGCTGATGCTGGTGGGCCTGGACATCATTGGCGACAGCCTGACCGAAATCAACGTGACCAGCCCGACCTGCTTTCAGGAGATCACCGACCAGACAGGGTGCGATGTGGCGGCGCTGTTCATGGATGCCATAGAAGCAGCGCTTTAAACATCAAAGGGGTTTTGCCGGCGCGAAGGCGCATGGGCTAGGCCTTCAAGTCACCGTCTTCAAAGGTGTACAAGCGCCCAGGCTCAAAAGCGACCCAGGCTTCATCGGTGGTCAGCGGGGCGGTCACGACCACCGCCACCCGATCGGTCTCGCTGGCATGGTCCGCAAAATTCACGCTCAGGTCTTCATCGCTCAATGTCGCTTGCGTGAACGGGTGCCGGCGCAGCACGTAGTGCAGGTTCGTGCTGGCATGCGCCCACAATGCCTGACCGTTGGAGAGCAAGAAATTGAACGTGCCAAACCGGGCGATCTGCGGCACCAACTCACGCAGTGTCATGGTCAGCTCTTGCACGCTGGGCAGGCTGGCATGCGACTTGGCCAGCTCCTGCATCAGCCAGCAAAAGGCGCGCTCGCTGTCGGTTTGCCCCACAGGCTTGAAGCTGCCATGCAACCGGGGGGCGTAATCCACCAGGTTGCCGTTGTGTGCAAACACCCAATACCGGCCCCACAGTTCGCGCACAAACGGGTGGCAGTTTTCCAGGCTCACTTCGCCTTGCGTGGCCTTGCGAATGTGCGCGATCACGTTGCGGCTTTTGATCGGGTAGCGGCGAATCAGCTCGGCCACAGGCGAGCTGCTGGCGCTTTGGTGGTCCACAAAATGGCGCACACCCAGCCCTTCAAAAAAGGCAATGCCCCAGCCATCGCCATGGTGGTCGGTGATGCCGCCACGCTGTGCAAAGCCGCTGAAGCTGAAGGTCACATCGGTGGGGGTGTTGCAGTTCATGCCGAGCAATTGACACATGGTTCAGTCCTTGACGGGGGCGGCTGTGGGCTCGGCCATTTTCCAGGCCGCCAGCAAGGCCAGCGCGGTTGTGGCGGCCAGAAAAACAAAGGTCTCGTTGAAGGCCCGTAAATCGGCTCTGCCCGGACTGCTTGAGGCCAGGGCGTAGACCGCCAAACGCCACTCCAGCACGATGGCGCAAATGCTCACGCCCGCCGCACCGCCCAGCATGCGCACAAAACCGATCACGCTGGAAGCCTGCGGGATCAGGTCCTTGGGCAAGCCCCGCAAAGCACCCAGGTTGAGCGAAGGCAGGATGAAGCCCAGGCCTATTCGCCCGAGGATCACCAAAATCCAGAGCAAGGCCAGGCCCGCTGCCGGTTGCACCAGAGGCATGAGCGCAAAGGACAGCGCCAGCAAGGCCAGGCCCCAGCTCACCCAATGCGCTGGCGGCATGCGGTTTGACAAACGCCCCACCGCGGCGATGGTCACAGCCAGCAAAATGCCGGCCGGCAGCAAGGCCGCACCAATATAGGACGGCGACAGGCCCAGGCCCATCTGCATATAAACCGGCAGCAAATAAGTGGAGCCAAACAGCGCAATGCCGTAGGTGAAAGACACCAGCGCCCCCATGGCGAAATGGCGGTGGCCAAACACCTGCAGGTTCATGAGTGGGCCACGCCGAGCCTGCCGTACCGGCTTGCCTTGGCGGCCCGAAGCCGCACGACGTACGCGTCGGCCCGGCTGCAACAAATGACGCTGCCAGGCCACAAACGCCGCCATGCCCACACCCGCCAGCGCCAGCAGGACCATGGCCACCGAGTCGTCATCGCCGCGCAGCTGCACCAGGCCGTTGAGCAGCATCAAGGTGGAAGCGCTGGCCAGCGCCAGCCCGATCCAGTCTAGGCCCGGACTGTCGGCATCGGCCTGAACGCCGCCCGGGGCCGATGTGGGCACGTAGCGTCGCGACAGCCACAGCGCCACCATGGCCAGTGGCACCACCATGAAAAAGATCGAGCGCCAGCCGAACATGTCGACCAGCACACCACCCATACTGGGGCCGATGGCCGGAGCCAGCACCACGCCCATGCCGAACAGTCCGCTGGCGCGGCCCTGCTCTTCAGAAGCAAACGCCCGCAAGATGATGATGGCGGGAATGGGCTGCACCACACCTGCGGCCAGGCCTTCGGCGACGCGTGCAGCCATGACCAGTGGGAAATCATTGGCAAAGCCCCCCACCACACCACCCCCCAAAAGCAGCCACATGCACACCTCATAAACCCGGCGATAGCCATAACGGGCCAGCAGCCAGGGGGTGGTGAGCATGGACACGGTCATGGCCACCATGAAGCCGGACGTGACCCACTGCACCCGGCTTTGGCCCAGCGCAAAGTGCTGACTCATGTCGGGGATGGCCACGTTCATGATGGTGGACGACATCACCGCCGCCATCGAGCCCAGCATCACCGACAGCAGCAACAACCAGCGGTGCCGCACGCCATAGCGCGCTTGCAGCGCCTGCAAACTGTGGGGGCCTTGGGCCAGACTCATGCGTGCTCGCCCTTGGATGGGTCTTCCCCTTGGGGTTTGTCGTCTTCAGAAACGGCCACACACGCAGCGCAAATGCAGGCCTTGTTGCGCGCCGCTTCGGGCACCTGTGCCAGCAAGTCGGCACTGAAGTGCACGCGCACACACCAACACGGCCCGGGCGCCGAGGCACCCGCCATGGCACAGGCATTGGGCTGCCCACACAAGGGGCAGCGGCAAGGGTCAATCGCAGGCGGTAGAAGGCTCATGTGGTTTGGCTCACCATCTTGGCTCAATAGTGGCTCAGTCCTTGCGCTGACGGCGACGTTGCGCGTCACGCCACAGGCGGATAGCCAGCACCAACATCGGCGTGTTGTGCAAGAAAAAGTCAAAGATGTCTATGGGCTTGCTCAAGGTGCCTTCGGTGAGCATGCGCCACTTTTCCAGCAGGTGCGGCTCCGGCACAAAAGGGGCCCCCGCCAGGTAAATGGCAACGCCCACCAGCAGCAACATCGGAATCCGGTCTATCCAGCGCATCGCGCCCTCCAAAAAGCCCATTTTCAGGCATTGCCGATGTGCCAAACCTGACACGCAACAAAAACGGCTCCCGAAGGAGCCGTTTTCAAATGTCGGACCTTGTCCGGTACGCGCGCCTTAGGCTGCAGCCTTGACCTTCAGGCGCCAAGCATGCAACAGTAGCTCGGTGTAACCGCTGGGCTGTTCTTTGCCCTTGAAAACCAGATCGCAGGCCGCCTTGTAGGCTGCCGATTTGGCGAAGTTGCCTGCCATGGGCTTGTACGCCGCATCGCCTGCGTTTTGTCCATCCACCACGGCCGCCATGCGCTCCATGGTTTTCTTGACCTGCTTTTCGGTCACCACCCCGTGGTGCAGCCAGTTGGCCATGTGCTGGCTGGAGATGCGCAGCGTGGCACGGTCTTCCATCAGGCCAACGCCATGGATGTCGGGCACTTTGGAGCAACCCACGCCCTGGTCAATCCAGCGCACCACATAACCCAGAATGCCCTGGGCGTTGTTGTCGAGTTCCTTTTGCTTGTCTTCTTCAGACCAGTTGGCAGCGTCTTTGGCCACGACCGGGAACTGCAGCAACTTGCTCAGGGTTTCTTCGCGCAGTTCTTTGGCATCTTGCTTGGATATGGCTTTTTCCATTTGCTTTTGCAGGGCCGGCACATCCACTTGGTGGTAGTGCATGGCGTGCAGCGTGGCGGCAGTCGGGCTGGGCACCCAGGCGGTGTTGGCGCCGGCCAGGGGGTGACCTATTTTTTGCTTGAGCATGTCGGCCATCAGGTCGGGCATGGCCCACATGCCTTTGCCGATCTGGGCGCGGCCACGCAGGCCGCATTGCAGACCCACCGTGACGTTGTTCTTTTCGTAAGCACTCAGCCAGACGCTGCTCTTGATATCGCCCTTGCGCATGACCGGGCCAGCCAGCATGCAGGTGTGCATTTCGTCACCCGTGCGGTCCAAAAAGCCGGTGTTGATGAAGGCCACGCGGCTCTTGGCGGCAGCGATACAGGCTTTCAGGTTGGCGCTGGTGCGGCGCTCTTCGTCCATGATGCCCAGCTTGACGGTGAACGGCTTCATGCCAATCACCTTTTCAACCCGGCCAAACAACTCGTCGGCAAAAGCAACTTCGGCCGGGCCGTGCATTTTGGGTTTGACGATGTAGACGCTGCCCGTGCGGCTGTTGCGCAAGGTGCTGGACTTTTTCTTTTGCAGATCGGCCAGGGCGCAGGTCACGGTGACCATGGCGTCGAGGATGCCTTCAGGAATCTCTTTGGTGCTGCCATCGGCGGCCTTGTAGAGGATGGCAGGGTTGGTCATCAAATGGCCGACGTTGCGCACGAACATCAGCGAGCGGCCGTGCAAGCGCACCGAACCCTTGCCATTGGCTTGGGTGTATTCGCGGTCCGGGTTCATGGTGCGGGTGAATGTCTTGCCGCCCTTTTGCACCTCTTCGCTCAGGGTGCCTTGCAGAATGCCCAGCCAGTTGGCATAGGCCAGAACCTTGTCGTCCGCATCGACAGCGGCCACCGAGTCCTCGAGGTCGAGAATGGTGGACAGTGCGCTTTCAGCGATCAAGTCCGATACACCGGCGGCATCGGTCTTGCCGATGGGTGTGCTCTTGTTGATTTGCAGGTCGAGGTGAATGCCGTTGTGCACGAACAGCACCGAAGCAGGCGCCTTGGCGTCGCCGGTGTAACCGACCAACTGCTTGGCATCGGCCAGGGTGGTGCTCTTGCCGTTGGCCAGGGTCACCAGCAGCTTGCCCGCCTTGACGGCATAGCCCTTACTGCCCACATGCGAGCCAGACTTGAGGGGTGCACAGCGGTCGAGCACATTGCGGCAGTAATCAATGACTTTGGCGCCGCGCTTGGGGTTGTAGCCCGAGCCTTTTTCGCAACCATCGGCTTCGCTGATGGCGTCGGTGCCGTACAAGGCGTCGTACAAGCTGCCCCAACGGGCGTTGGCGGCGTTGAGGGCATAGCGGGCATTCAAAATCGGCACCACCAACTGCGGGCCAGCCAGCTTGGCCAGCTCGGCGTCCACATTGGCCGTGGTGGCCTGGGCGTTTTTGGGCTCGGGCACCAGGTAGCCGATTTGCGACAGGTATTTGCGGTAAGCCTTCATGGCCTTGCCTTCAGCGACCGGGCCGGGGTTGGCGGTGTGCCACTGGTCCATGGCGCTCTGGAGGCGGTCCCGCTCGGCCAGCAAGGCGATGTTTTTCGGGGCCAGATCGGCCACGATGTCGTTGAAGCCTTTCCAGAACACGTCTTGGTGCACGCCGGTGGCGGGCAGCATCTTGTCGTTGATGAAACTCAGCAAGGGGTTGGCCACTTGCAGGTTGTGGATCGCGGTGCGTGCAGTCATGAAAACCTCTGGGGTCAAGTCAAAAAATCGGGGATGGACAACATTCAGAGCGAGAGATCGCCAACGGTCCAAAGGGGATATCTACTCTATTCTAAATTTAGACGGTGATAAACCCGCAAAAACCTCGGAGACTCCTGACTTTTAAACACAAATGCGGCGACAGAAAACCTGCATGTGTCCCCAAAACATCACGGGGGGCGTCTTGAAAAAATGCAGCGCTTTTGGCCCACTGCAACGCGCTGCGGTTTAATTCAGCCATGACACGCCCCCACACCCCGGAAGTCCTGATCAGCGAAGTCGGCCCTCGCGATGGCCTGCAATCGGTCAAGGCCACCATGCCCACCGCCCACAAGCTGCGCTGGATCGATGCGCTGGCCGATGCGGGCCTGCGCGAGATCGAAGTGGCCTCGTTCGTGCCCGCGAAACTGCTGCCGCAAATGGCCGATGCCGCGCTGGTGGTCCAGCATGCGCTACGGCACTCAAGCCTTCGGGTGATGGCCTTGGTACCCAACTTGCGCGGCGCACAGGCCGCGCTGCAGGCCGGGGCACAAAAGCTCACATTGCCCGTGTCGGCCAGCCCGGCGCATTCGATGGCCAACGTGCGCAAAACACCCGAGGCCATGGTGCAAGAAGTTCAGGCGGTGCTGCATTGGCGCGATCAGCATGCGCCCGGCGTGCCGGTCGAAGTGGGCATGTCCACTGCTTTTGGCTGCACCTTGCAAGGCCATGTCCCCGAAGCCGATGTGTTGCGCCTGGCGGTGCAACTGGCACAAGTGGGCGTCGACGAAATCGGCCTGTCGGACACCACGGGCATGGGCAACCCGGCGCAGGTAAGCCGGCTATTCCAGCAGCTTTTCCGTGAAATTGGCGAGCGCACGGGATCAGCCCACATGCACAACACCCGCGGCCTGGGCCTGGCCAATTGTCTGGCCGCCTATGAGGCGGGTGTGCGCACGTTTGACAGCTCTTTGGGCGGTCTGGGTGGCTGCCCCTACGCACCCGGCGCATCGGGCAATGTGGTCACCGAAGACCTGGTCTTCATGCTGGAGGCCATGGGCGTGTCGACGGGCATCGATCTCGAAAAGCTGATGGCAGCCCGTTTGCCACTGCAAGACGGCCTGCCGGGCGAACCTCTTTATGGCATGACGCCCGAAGCCGGCTTGCCCAAAGGCTGGCGAACTTGATGCCGCACAATCAAGGCCATGGACAAGCTCAAAGCCTTTGAAACCTTTGTGTCGGTTGCCACCAAGGGCAGCTTGACTGCTGCAGCCCGCGCCGAGGGCGTGGCCCCGGCCATCATCGGTCGGCGACTCGATGCCCTCGAAGAAAATTTGGGCGTGAAACTGATGGTGCGCACCACGCGCCGCATCACCTTGACCCACGAAGGCAGCGCTTTTCTGGAAGATTGTCAGCGCTTGCTATCTGACGTGGCCAACGCCGAAGCCAGTGTGTCGGCGGGTGGCGTCAAGGCCAGTGGGCATTTGCGCATCACGGCGCCCGCCGGTTTCGGTCGTCGCCATGTGGCACCTTTGGTGCCGCGCTTCAGAGAGTTGCACCCCGATGTGTCGATATCCCTGAACCTGAGCGACCGCGTGGTGGATCTGGCTGCCGAAGGCTTTGACTGCGCGGTGCGTGTCGGCGACCTGCCCGACTCGTCACTGGTGAGTGTGCGCATGGCCGACAACCGGCGCCTGTGCGTTGCCACCCCGGCTTATTTGGCCCGGAGAGGCACACCCCTGCAACCGTCCGACTTGCTGCAACACGACTGCCTGACTTTGTCGAGCGACGCCTCGCAAACCCGAGGCTGGGCCTTTAGAAGCCCCACCGACAGCGGCCACGAGGTGGTGCACCTGCGACCCGGCGGCCCCCTCGATTGTTCAGATGGGCAGGTGCTGCACAGTTGGTGCCTGGCCGGTTACGGCATCGCTTGGCGAAGCACCTGGGAGGTGGAAAGCGAAATCCAGTCGGGCCAGTTGGTGGCGGTGCTGGAAGACTTTGCCGCACCACCCAACGGGATTTATGTGGTGTTTCCGCAGCGCAAGCACTTGCCGCTGAGGGTCAGGCTCTGGATTGACTACCTGAAACACCACTACGCACAACCCGGCTACTGGCACAAACCGGGGCATTGACCCTGACAGATCCGGCGAGTGGAACGCTGCAATCGGGCATTTCAGGCCCAGACCGTAAAATCAGACCTTATGCTTTTTGCCAAACAACATTTGCTCACCGCCCTGGCCGCCGAGCTTGAGAAACTTCACACCGGCGCCGGTGCGCGCGCGGCCTTCGAATCCCCCAAAGTGGCCGCCCATGGCGACCTGGCTTGCACGGCGGCCATGCAACTGGCCAAAGCCCTCAAGCAAAACCCCCGGCAGCTGGCCGAGACCCTGCGCACCGCCCTGTTGCTGACGCCCGCTTTTGAGCGTTGGGTCGATGCGATCGAGATCGCCGGGCCGGGCTTCATCAACATCCGCCTCAAGGACGCGGCCAAACAGGCTGTGGTGCACGAAGTGCTGCAAGCGGCCGATTGTTTTGGACACCAGCCAGCTCAAGCCGAAAAGGTTCTGGTGGAGTTCGTCTCGGCGAACCCGACCGGTCCACTTCATGTGGGCCATGGCCGCCAGGCGGCTTTGGGCGACGCGATCTGCAACTTGCTGGCCACACAAGGGCAGCAGGTCTATCGCGAGTTTTATTACAACGATGCGGGGGTGCAGATCGGCACCCTGGCCAGCTCGACCCAGTTGCGCGCCAAGGGCTTCAAGCCCGGCGACGCCGAATGGCCCAGTGGTGAGAACGCCCCGGCCTACAACGGCGACTACATCCAGGACATTGCCAACGACTTTTTGGCCAAAAAGACCGTCCGATCCGACGACCGCGAATTCACTGGCAGCGGGGATGTGAATGACCTGGACGGCATGCGCCTGTTTGCGGTGGCCTATCTGCGCCACGAACAAGACCTTGATTTGAAGGCCTTTGATGTCCAGTTTGACAATTACTACCTGGAATCAAGCCTCTACACCAGCGGCAAGGTCGATGCGGTTGTGCAAAAACTGCGCGATGTGGGCAAAACCTACGAGCACGATGGCGCCCTTTGGCTCAAGTCCACCGACTACGGCGACGACAAAGACCGTGTCATGCGCAAAGGCGACGGCAGCTACACCTACTTTGTGCCCGATGTGGCGTATCACATCACCAAATGGGAGCGCGGCTTTACGCGGGTGGTGAACATTCAGGGTACGGACCACCACGGCACCATCGCCCGTGTGCGTGCGGGCTTGCAGGCGGCCCATGTCGGCATTCCTGAAGGCTACCCCGACTATGTGCTGCACACCATGGTGCGCGTGATGCGCGGTGGCGAAGAGGTCAAGATCTCCAAGCGAGCCGGCAGCTACGTGACGCTGCGCGACCTGATCGAGTGGACCAGCAAGGATGCCGTTCGCTTCTTTTTGCTGTCACGCAAGCCCGACACCGAGTACATCTTCGACATCGACCTGGCACTGGCACAAAACAACGACAACCCGGTGTATTACGTGCAATACGCGCATGCCCGTATCTGCTCCGTGCTGGCCGCCTGGAAAGACAAAGACGGTGGTGACCAGAGCACGCTGGCCAAAGTAAATCTGTCACCGCTGCAAAGCCCTCAGGCCCATGCACTGATGCTGGCCCTGGCCAAATACCCCGAGATGCTGACATCGGCGGCCGCCGACTTTGCCCCGCACGACGTCACCTTCTATTTGCGCGACCTGGCCTCGCAGTACCACAGCTACTACGATGCCGAGCGCATTCTGGTCGACGACATCCCTGTTAAAAACGCCCGCTTGGCCTTGGTCGCTGCCACCGCGCAGGTTTTGCGCAACGGCCTGAAGGTGCTGGGCGTGTCTGCACCCCAAAAAATGTGAATGGAACCGGCATGAGACTCCACCCCCAACGCGGCGGTACTTTTTTGGGCCTTGTCATTGGGCTGGTGCTGGGCCTGGGCGTGGCTTTGGGCGTGGCCGTCTATGTCACCAAGGTGCCCACGCCTTTTTCCAACAAGAACCAGCCCCGCACCAACGACCAAGACGCGCAGGAGAGCGAGAAAAACAAGGACTGGAATCCGAACGGTGTGTTCCAGCCCAAAGCGCCAGCAGAAACGCCGGCTGCACCCGCTGTTCCAGCCCCGGAAGCTGCCAGCGACAAAACATTGCCCGGCTCAGCCAGCAAGAGTGCCGCCGAAGCACCCAAAACAGAGCCGCGTCCTGCTGTCACAGCCGATCCCCTGGGCGATTTGGCCAAATCCAAATCCGGGCTTTCCACCCCCGCCCCCTCCAGCCCTACCGCCGATCCGTTTGATTACGTCATCCAGGTGGGTGCCTACCGGACCAGCGGCGATGCCGATGCCCAAAAAGCCAAACTCACCCTGATGGGTCTGGACGCCAAAATCTCTGAGCGTGATCAAGCCGGGCGCACGGTTTACCGCGTACGCTTAGGGCCCTTCGCCGACAAAGCCGCTGCTGAACGCATCCGCACTCGCTTGGAAAGCAGCAGCATTGAAAACACCTTGGTGCGTGTTCAGCGTTGAACCCCACCCACCTATCAGGAGCATGTCCATGAAACGCCGACTCTTTTCTTCCATCTTGGTGACTGCCAGCGCTTGGCTGAGCGCGCCTGCGGCTTGGTCCCAAGCGGCCTTGTTCAAATCGGGCAAGGACTTCCAGACCCTGGATCGCCCGGTCGCCACCGAAACGAATGGGGGCAAGGTCGAGGTCATCGAGTTCTTCTGGTACAGCTGCCCACACTGTTACGCTTTTGAATCGAATTTTGCCCAATGGGTCAAAAATGCCCCGAAAGACGTCGTGGTTCGGCGCATCCCGGTGTCGTTCCGCGATGACTTTGCGCCCCAGCAGCGCCTGTTTTTCACAATTGAAGCCATGAATTTGATGGACAGCTTGCACCCCAAGGTGTTCAGTGCGATACATGTGGAAAAACTGCTTCTGAACACCGATGCCAGCGTGCTGGCCTGGGCCGAAAAGCAAGGCGTGGACAAAGCCAAATTCAACGAAACCTACAAATCATTTGGTGTGGCCACCAAACTCAAGCGAGCGGTTCAGCTGCAAAATGATTTCAAGGTAGAGGGCGTGCCCTCGCTGGGCGTTGCCGGACGCTACTACATCGATGGAACGCTGGCGGGCAGCATGGACCGCGCCCTGAAAGTGGCTGAATCCTTGATTGCGCAGGTTCGCCAAGGCCGTTGAGCGCCTTTCAAGCCTGGCGAGATGCCTCGCTACAAGCCCGCCACATCAAAATGGCGGGCTTTTTTATGCCCGAATCGCTGCAGTCGTCCGGTTTCGGGTGCGCTTGAGCCTACAATCAAAATTCATTACCAGCAAGATTCATGCCCTCAATGAAAATCCTCCGTACCATCGGCCTCCTTGCTTCGGGGCTGTGCTGCCTCAGCCTACCGGCTTGGGCCGAAAAAGCCGACCGTGACAAGCCCATGCTGATTGAGGCGGATGCCATGCGGCACGACGAGAGCAAACTGCTCACCCATTTCACGGGCCAGGTGGTCGCACTCAAAGGAACCATGGTGCTGCGTGGCGCGCGCATGGAAGTGCAGCAAAACAAACAAGGCCAACAAATTGCGCAAATTTGGGCCGCCCCCAATGAGCGCGTGTTTTTTCGCCAAAAACGGGAAGGTCTGGACGAATTCACCGAAGGTGAAGGCGAAATGGCGATTTATGACAGCCAGGCTGACGTCGTGACGCTGATACATCGGGCTGAAGTCCGGATTTTGCGGGGCACCGAGGTGGCCGATCAACTCAATGGCCAAAAAATCGTCTTCAACAACACCACCGAAGTGATGACCGTGGATGGCCTGCCCAAAGGCGCCCAAGCGACCAACGGCCGCGATCAGCGTGTCCGCGCCGTGCTGACCCCCCGAAAAACAACTGCCGCACCCAATGCGGTTCCGGCGCCAGCGCCAGCAGTACCGGCCTTGCGGCTCAGCCCCAATGCCCTTGAGAGCAAAAAGCCATGAGTGAGCCGCTTGTCACCAGCCGGCTGGAAGCGCGTCACCTGAAAAAGGCCTATGGCAGCCGCAAGGTGGTTCACGATGTGTCTGTGCAAGTCGCCAAAGGCGAAGTGGTGGGCCTGCTGGGCCCCAACGGCGCTGGCAAGACCACCTCTTTTTACATGATCGTGGGCCTGGTACGCGGTGATGGCGGACAGATCCTGATCGATGGACAGGATGTGACACGCCTGCCGATCCACAAACGTTCGCGCATGGGCTTGTCTTATCTGCCCCAGGAGGCCTCGATTTTTCGCAAGTTGTCCGTCGCCGAGAACGTGCGGGCCATTCTGGAGTTGCAGACCGATGCGCAAGGTGCGCCCCTGAAAAGCGCCGCCCTGGAAAAACGCCTGGACGAATTGCTGAACGATTTGCGGGTGGGCCATTTGCGCGACTCACCGGCCATGTCCCTGTCCGGTGGTGAACGCCGTCGGGTGGAGATTGCCCGCGCTCTGGCCACCAACCCGCGTTTCATCTTGCTCGACGAGCCCTTCGCGGGCATCGACCCGATTGCCGTCATCGAGATCCAGCGCATCATCGCCTTTCTCAAGCAACGCGGCATTGGCGTGCTGATCACCGACCACAACGTGCGCGAGACGCTGGGCATTTGCGACCACGCCTACATCATCAGCGAAGGCCGTGTGCTGGCCGAAGGCACGCCTGAAGAGATTGTGGCCAACGCCGATGTGCGCCGGGTTTACCTGGGCGAACACTTCAGGATGTGATGAACAAATCAAACGCCCTCAACATGAAAGCGCAGGCATGAAGCCCGGTCTGTCGCTTCGCATGTCCCAGCACCTGGCGCTCACGCCCCAGTTGCAACAATCGATCCGACTGCTGCAGCTGTCCACGCTGGAGTTGTCGCAAGA
>CAIZSE010000041.1 GCA_903935585.1 uncultured Burkholderiales bacterium
GGGGCGATTGAGCAGGAAATCGTGCCGCTGGAGCGCTGAAGCCGGCACACCCTTGGCTCTGTGGGAGGCCGCCCCTGCTACCGAAGGGCGTGGCCACGCGCTGAAAATCCGAGAGGCCAAATGGGCTGATCAGTAGCCTTGGAACAAAAAATCCATAGCGCCGGTGATCTGGTCTCGGGCTTGGACGAGCGAGGTCACGCGCGACTTCAGCACACGCTGTGGGACGGCGCCCATTTTGGGGGTTTCCAATAGGTACTCTTCACCTTCGATGGTGAAAATCGGTGTCAGTTGCGTCGACAGCTTGACCTTGGGGAAGTGCTTGAGGCTGCGCAAGGGAATCACCATCCTGCTGTCCAGGCCATTGAGCAAGTCGCTCTGCACATCCAGCAGGTAGGGGGTGGTGGCCGCATGGCTGCCAGGGTTGGCATAAACGTCAAAGCGCGCCATCAGAAACTTCTCCACTCATCCAGTGGCAGGCCTTCAGCCTCGATGGTGGCGTTGTAAGCCGCGATGAAATCGGCGTGGTCCTCGCGCCATTTGCGCTCCTGTTCGCGGCGCACAACTTCACGCAGATGGCTGTCGCAGACCTGAGAAATGTTGATGGCGAGGTGCTTTGCGGCCTCCAGCACATCGTTGCTCAGGCTGAGGTTGATGGCGCGCTTGCCGGATGCGCTGGTGCGCACGCGCAGGGCTGTGTGGCTGGCTGGCATAGCGATCTCCATGTGTATGAAAGTGTGCGCATATCTTAACCCGCATGCTTGTTGGGGGTACGAGCGGGCGACAACGACGCATTGGTTTGCTTTGCGTATGAAGCGTAAAAAAGCCATTTGCGCTTCACATTTGAAGCGTAAAACCCTAAAATACGCTTCATGTACCTCTGGCAATCCCCTTGCTGGCCTGAATTTCAGGTCGATCTGGCCGCGCTGCAGCCGGCGTTGGCTGCTGCACGCTATGCGCAAGGGCGGGCCATGGGGCTTGCCAGCCATCTGCAACTGATGGACCTGGGTGACTTGCAGTTGCAAGGCTGGGCCGACGAAGCCATCGCCACGGCGCAGATCGAGGGTGAAGTTCTGCAAGTCAATTCGGTTCGGGCCTCTGCTGCCCGAAGGCTTGGGATGGTTGACGCCAAAGCGCTGGAGCGGGATCCACGCACCGAAGCCACGCTCGACGTGCTGCAAGCGGCCATCGAACAAAGCCATCAGCCTTTGAGCCACGACACGCTGCACGGCTGGCAAGCGGCTTTGTTTCCGACCGGGCGCAGTGGTATTCAGAAAATCCGCACAGGCGCTTACCGCGACCATGCCGAACCGATGCAGATCGTCACGCCCTGCATGGGCAAGAACGACATCGTGCACTACCAGGCACCCGATTCGGCTGACGTGCATGCGCAGATGGCGCGTCTGGTGGAATGGTTCAACATCAGCCATGGGAAAACCGACGGCCTGGTGCGCGCGGCGCTGGCACACCTGTGGCTCGAAGCCATTCACCCCTTTGAAGACGGTAACGGCCGCGTGGGTCGGGCGCTGGTCGAAATGGCGTTGGCGCAAGACCTGAAAACCGACAAACGCCTGTGGAGCCTGTCGCAGCAAATCTGGCTGGACCGGGCGGGCTACTACGCCCAGCTGCAAGCGGCCACCGGACAGGCCAACATGGACGTGACGCCTTGGGTGCAGTGGTTCGTGGGCTGTGTGCACAAAGCAGCCGATGCCGCCTGGGAACACATGCAAGCGGCCATGCGCAAAACCCGCTTCTGGTCCGAACTGCGCGAGCAACACCCGCAGCTCACGCCCACGCAAACCAAGGCGATCAACAAGCTTTATGACGTGGGGCCGGAAGGTTTTGCCAACGGCATCAGCACC
>CAIZSE010000042.1 GCA_903935585.1 uncultured Burkholderiales bacterium
ATTGTTCAGCTCAAACCACTGAGCCCCATTCAGACAACGCGCGCGGCACAGTTGCTGAGCAACAAACTTACAAGCACTGAGACCAGCTCAGGCGTTGTTGACGTCAATGCCCCACCTGGCCAAAGCCGCATCGTCGGCTACACGGGCGTCGACCCATTGCGCGCCTTGGGGGGTTTGCTCTTTTTTCCAGAACGGTGCTTGGGTTTTCAGGTAGTCCATGAGGAATTCGCACGCCTTGAAACTTTCGCCCCGATGTGCAGAAGTGACCGCCACAAAAACGATTTGGTCGGCTGGCAGCAAGCGGCCTACGCGGTGCACCACCCGAGCGGCATGAAAATCAAAGCGCTTGTGCGCCTCGTCGATCATGGCTTCTATGGATTTTTCCGTCATGCCCGGGTAATGCTCCAGCTCCATGGCCTGAACTTCATCCTGCGCCACGCCGGTCAAGGCACGGGTATCGCGCACCGTGCCCACAAAACTGCACACAGCGCCCACGCGCAAATCATGGGCCCTCAAGGCCGTCAGTTCTTGAGAAACATCAAAGTCTTCGGTTTGGATGGCAACGCGGGGCAACATGGAACCTAGCCTCCGGTGACAGGTGGAAAAAAGGCCACCTCACAATGGGCGGACAGAGGCGTCGCATCATGGGCCATGACCTGATTGACGGCAACTCGCACAGGCCGTTCGATGGCAAGGCATTCTGCATAGGCGCCACCACGGGCGATCAACTCAAGGCGAAGACTGGCAACGTCTTCGCAGGCGGTATCGACCGCTTCAGCAGCGAATCCGATGGTTTCGCGCAAAGACGCAAAGTAACGCACCTGGATCTTCATGACAACCACTCCGAAAATGGCCAGAAGCTGACCACGTCGCCATGGACAATGGTCTGACCTCCGGGGTTATCCACCACGCCATCGCCCCAAACCAAGGATGTCAGAACACCTGAACTTTGGTTCGGAAAGAGATCCAAACCGCCTTGCGCATTGCGACGGACGCGCAAAAATTCACGCCGTTTGTCGGCCTTTGGCCAATCAAAATGTGCCGGCAATTTCAAAGAGACAGGGGCCATTTGCTCGGCGCCCTGCAGCGCCAGAAGCAAGGGTTTGACCAGCAGCAAAAACGTCATGAAGCTCGACACGGGGTTGCCAGGCAAGCCCACAAAGTGGGCCACACCGCTTGCAGTCTCACGCCGCACATGCCCGTAAGCAAAGGGTTTGCCAGGCTTCATGGCAATCTGCCAAAGCGCCAGCGACCCCAAGGATTGCACGGCAGGCTTCACGTGATCCTCTTCGCCCACAGAAACACCACCACTGGTGACAATCAGATCGTGGTGTTCTGCCGCAGATTTCAAGGCCGCTACCGTGGCTTCGCGGCGATCAGAAACAATGCCCAGATCACTGACCTCGCAGCCCAAGCGGTGCAGCAAAGCCCGCAAGAAAAACCGGTTGGAGTTGTAAATGGCACCAGGCGGCATGTCTGCAGGTGCGACGTCACCGGGCATGACCAGTTCGTCGCCCGTTGAGAACAAAGCCACCTTGGGCCGTGACATGACTTGGAGATGCGCCAAGCCCAGACTGGCGGCCAGCCCGAGCTCTGCAGGTCCGAGTTTTTGACCGCGCTTCAAGACGGTATCGCCCAAAAGAACGTCTTCCCCACTGCGGCGTACCCACTGCCCAGGCTCAGCCGGGGTCAAAAACCGAACCCGACCGGGATGGTCTGTGACAACAAGTTCGGTTTGCTCTTGAGCCACGATGGCATCTGCACCGACTGGAACGGGTGCACCCGTGAAAATACGGGCGGCCTGCCCTGGCAAAAGTGGCGCCCCCAAGTGACCTGCGGCAATGCGTTGCGTCACCGCCAATTCGACGCCAGCTTGCGCCACATCGGCACTGCGAACCGCATAGCCGTCCATGGACGAGTTGTCAAAGGCGGGCACTTGCAAACCGGACACCACGTCTTGCGCCAGGATGCGGCCATCGGCATCGAGGGTGGCCACGGACTCCAAAGTCGTCAACGGTTTGATATGGGCCAACAAGGTTTTCAACGCGTCATCGAGCGACATCAAAGGGGCGCGTGGGGTAGGACTCATTGGGCTTACTGGCAGTGTTGTGTGATGAAGGCCTTGATCAGGTCGACATCCGCTTGCATGACCTGAACCCGTTTGGGCAAAGACTCGATGCCTGCAAACTGAGCAGGTCGCTCCGGCTGGCGGCCCAAGGCCTCCACGATGGTCGATGCGAACTTGATGGGCAGTGCCGTCTCGAGAACGATCATGGGCACTTGGGCCTTCAGATGTTCTTTGGCCACTTTCACGCCATCAGCCGTGTGGGGGTCAATCACCATGCCGTAGCTTGAAAATACCTGCTGAATCGTCTTCAGTCGGTCGACATGGGTACTGCGACCGCTCTCAAAGCCATAAGCATTGGCGGCCTTGGCAAAGCGAGGATCGCCAGACAAATCAAAAAACCCTTCGCGGCTCAAAGCTTCACCAAAAATGGCTTTGGTTTGGGTGCCATCGCGTTCGAGCAGATCAAAAACAAAACGCTCGAAATTACTGGCTTTGGAGATGTCCATCGAGGGACTGGAAGTCTCATGGGTATTGGCGGCGCCACGCACACGGTAGATGCCTGTGTGGAAGAACTCATCAAGCACGTCGTTTTCGTTGGTGGCGACCACCAGACGGTCGATAGGCAAGCCCATCATGCGGGCCACATGACCCGCACACACATTGCCAAAGTTGCCACTGGGCACTGTGAAGCTGACTTTCTGGTCGTTGTTTTGTGTCGCCTGGAAGTAGCCGGCAAAGTAGTACACGACCTGAGCCAGCAAGCGAGCCCAGTTGATTGAATTGACTGTGCCGATCTTGTAGCGACGCTTGAAAGCCAGGTCGTTGGACACGGCCTTGACGATGTCCTGGCAATCATCGAACACGCCATCGATGGCGATGTTGTAAATGTTCTTGTCCAGCAAGCTGAACATCTGGGCTTGCTGAAACGGGCTCATGCGGCCATTCGGGCTGGTCATGAAGACCCTCACGCCCTTTTTGCCACGCATGGCGTATTCGGCAGCGCTGCCTGTGTCGCCGGATGTTGCGCCCAAAATGTTGAGCTCTTCGCCGCGCCGTGCCAACTCGTACTCAAACAAATTGCCCAGCAGCTGCATGGCCATGTCCTTGAACGCCAAGGTGGGGCCGTTGGACAAGGCTTCCAGATACAGGTCAGGCTGGCTCTGGCCCGCCGCTTGCAATGGTTTGAGCGGCACAATTTCTTTCGTGCCAAAAACTTCTGCCGTGTAGGTCTTGCGGCACAAGGCCTGCAGGTCATCGAGTGGAATGTCGTCGATGTACAAGGACAGAATCTCGAAAGCCAAACCTGCATAACCCTGGCTTTGCCAAGTTTCGCGCAGCCGCTTGAGCCCTGCACTGTCCAGTTGAGGATAGTTTTCAGGCAGATACAGACCGCCATCAGGCGCCAAGCCTTCGAGCAATATTTCGCAAAATTGTTTGCGGTCGGCATGACCGCGCGTCGATAGGTAACGCATCAGTTCAACTCTTCCTTGCGAATGCGCACGATCGGAGCCATCACGGTCGGCAAAGCCTGCATTTGGGCCAGAACATCGTTCAAAGTCCCTTCACGGGTGTCGTGGGTCAGGATGATCACATCGGTCTGGTTTTCGCCCGCCAGGCTCACCTGGTCAGCCTCACGCTGCAAAACCGCATCGATGCTGATGTCGGCTTGCGCCAGCAAACCGGTCAACTTGGCCAAAACACCTGCTTGATCGGCCACCCGCAAACGCAGGTAATAGCTGGTCACCACTTCAGACATCGGCAGCACCGACAAATTGCTCATGGCCCCCGGCTGAAATGCCAAATGCGGCACCCGGTTGAGCGGGTCTGCGGTGTGCAAACGGGTGATGTCCACCAAATCGGCGATCACAGCGCTGGCCGTTGGCTCAGCGCCCGCACCTTTGCCGTAATAAAGGGTTGTGCCTACAGCATCGCCTTGCACCATCACGGCGTTCATGGCGCCCTCAACATTGGCAATCAGGCGCTGGGTGGGCACCAGGCTCGGGTGAACACGCAGCTCAATGCCTTGGGCTGTGCGCTTGGTGATGCCCAGCAACTTGATGCGGTAGCCCAGTTGCTCGGCGTATTTGATGTCGGCAGCGCCCAGTTTCGTGATGCCTTCCACGTAGGCCTTGTCAAACTGCACCGGAATGCCAAATGCAATGGCGCTCATCAGGGTGACCTTGTGGGCGGCATCCACACCCTCAATGTCAAAGGTCGGATCGGCCTCGGCATAACCCAAGCGCTGGGCTTCCTTGAGCACCACCCCGAAATCCAGGCCTTTGTCACGCATCTCGGACAGGATGAAGTTGGTGGTGCCATTGATGATGCCGGCCACCCACTGAATGCTGTTGGCAGTCAGGCCCTCACGCAGCGCCTTGATGATCGGAATGCCACCAGCCACGGCGGCCTCAAAAGCCACCATGACGCCTTTGGCCTGCGCTGCCGCAAAAATTTCCGTGCCATGCACAGCCAGCAAGGCCTTGTTGGCTGTGACCACGTGTTTGCCAGCAGCAATGGCTTCCAGCACCAGGGCTTTGGCAATGCCGTAACCACCGATCAGCTCGATCACGATGTCGATTTCGGGGTTGGCAATCACAGCACGGGCGTCGGCCACCACCTGGACGCCCTCGCCCACCACTTCTTTGGCACGCCCCACATCCAGGTCGGCCACCATGGCAATTTCAATGCCGCGTCCAGCGCGGCGCTGGATTTCTTCCTGATTGCGCTTGAGCACGTTGAAAGTGCCGCTGCCCACTGTGCCAATGCCCAACAGGCCTACTTTGATCGGTTTCATTTTTTTAACTTCTTTACTGCAGTCCACCCGAAAAACTCGGGCATCAATTCTTCAATTCAGGCCACCAAGGCCTCGGTGCCGAAACGTTTGCGGGCACCCTCAAGAAAACGCGCCATGCGCGCAATCGCTTCGCGCAAGTCGTCTTCATGGGGCAAAAACACAATCCGGAAATGATCGGCGTGAGGCCAATTGAAACCCGTACCCTGGACCAGCATGACTTTGGTTTCCTCCAGCAATTGCAAGAAAAACTCCTGGTCATCTTTAACCGGGTAAATCCGGGCATCCAGCTTGGGGAACATGTACAGGGCAGCATGCGGCTTGACACACGTCACGCCTGGAATGGCCGTGATCAGGTCGTAGGCCAAATCGCGCTGCTTGCGCAGACGTCCGCCCTCACCCACCAATTCGTTGATGCTCTGGTGTCCTCCCAAAGCGGTCTGAATGGCCCACTGGCCAGGCACGTTGGCACACAAGCGCATGTTGGAGAGCATGTTCAGGCCCTCGATGTAATCGCGGGCATTTTTTTTGTCACCCGAGATGACCATCCAACCGGCCCGGTAACCGCAAGAACGGTAACTCTTGGACAGGGAGTTGAATGTCAAGGTCAGCACATCCTGAGACAGACTGGCCATGGGCGTGTGTTTGACGCCGTCGTACAAAACCTTGTCATAGACCTCGTCGGCAAATATCACCAAGCCATGCTCACGCGCAATCGACACGATGCCTTTGAGTAAATCATCGCTGTACAAGGCCCCCGTGGGGTTGTTGGGGTTGATCACCACGATGCCCTTGGTCCGTGGCGTGACTTTCGCCCGAATGTCTGCCAAATCGGGCATCCACCCATTCGACTCCTCACACCTGTAATGCACGGGGGTGCCGCCCGACAAACTGGCAGCTGCAGTCCACAGCGGGTAATCAGGCGCTGGCACAAGCACCTCATCGCCGTTGTCCAGCAAGCCATTGGTGGCCATGACAATCAATTCGCTGGCGCCGTTTCCAAGGTATATGTCGTCAAGCGTGACGCCCAGAATGCCCTGCTTTTGAGTTTCGTGCATCACGGCTTTGCGCGCCGCAAAAATGCCTTTGCTGTCAGAGTAACCGGCTGAATTGGGCAGGTTTCGAATCATGTCCTGCTGAATTTCTTCAGGCGCATCAAAACCGAAAACTGCCAGGTTTCCGATGTTCAATTTGATGATCTTTTGACCGTCCTCTTCCATCTGACGGGCGCGGTCCATGATGGGGCCACGAATGTCATAACAAACATTGGCGAGCTTGGCAGATTTTTGAATGGGCTTCAAAGTGCCTCCAAAGGCGGTTGCGAGGGAGAAAACCTATAATTTGACCACATTTCGTGATCGTTTCGGCCATCATTTCAAGAGCAAAGCCTCTAATGCCGAACCCAAGTCGCCAAGCCCCTTTCAGATCAAGCCATGAAACTACAACCCGACAAATCCAACGGCCTCACCATCAATGCTTATGGCCAAGGATGGATCGAGGTCAATGGCCAGAAATTTTTTCACTCTTTGACGGTCAGCAGCCTGCCTGGCTCAACACCAGGCAAATGGGAAGTTGCCCGTTTTTCGGACTTGCAATCGACAGATTTCGAGATGTTGTCAAAAAGCGGCGCCGAATTGGTCATTTTTGGCAGCGGCCAGCGCTTGGTTTTTCCTCAGCCTGCCTGGCTGAGATCGCTGGTTGAACGCGGCATCGGTCTGGAAACCATGGACACAGCCGCCGCCTGCCGCACCTACAACATTTTGGCCAGCGAAGGCAGAAAAGTCATCGCCGCATTGCTACTGGAACCCTAAAGCATGCATTTCAGCCTTGTTCTTGTTTCTGAGACCTGTTCGTATTGAACTGTCTCATTCAGAGTAAAATCCCAGGTTGCCAAGGCCCCCGGCCTTTAGCGCACTTGGTGCCTTCAAGGCGGTACGCGCTCAACCTGTCAAGCGAGATCAAAGTTTTATGGCGATCGTTCTTAACAAACCCCTCCCAGAATTCGAAGCGAACGCCACGAGCGGCCTGAAAGTTTCTAATATCTCCCACGTCGGACAACCTGTGGTCTTGTTTTTCTACCCCAAAGACAACACGCCCGGCTGCACCACCGAAGCCATGCAATTTCGCGACAAATACAAGGATTTCGTCAAAGCCGGTGCATTGGTCTTGGGTGTTTCCCGAGACAACATGAAATCTCACGATGATTTCAAAGCCAAACTTGAATTGCAATTCGAGCTGATTGCTGATACTGAAGAAAAAATGTGCCATATGTTTGGTGTTGTCAAAAACAAAATCATGTACGGCAAAAAGGTCAAAGGCATTGAGCGCAGCACCTTCCTGATCGGTTCTGACGGCACACTCAAACAAGAGTGGCGCGGTCTCAAGGTACCAGGTCACGTGGAAGAAGTTCTCAAGGCTGTGAAAGACCTGAAAAAAGCTGCCTCAGTCGCTTGATCCGATACGGGATGTTTTGTCTTTTGGCTCGTGCATAATGATTTCATGCCGCTGAAATTCAGCCCCCTTCTCTGCAATAAAAGCCGCCTTGGCCTCCAGGCGGCTTTTTATTTTTCCGCGCCAGATTTTTTCACCCTCAAGAGGCCCTTCGCTCATGCCACTGCCACCTGCACCCACACAACGCGCCAGCCGATTGACCCACAAAGCATTCGAGGAACTGTCGGCTGAGATTGAAAGCCCAACCGCATTGGTACAGATCGAAACCAAGAAATTTCTCCAGCCTGCCGAGCAAGCTGTCGCCGCAGAGTCCAAACGTGTCGTCCGTCCCCGCAAGGCACAGCCATCACGTATTGATTCGGCGGTTACTTTGGGTGTTACTGAACCATCAGCGCGTGAGCCCGCGCCCACAAAACAAGGTTCAGCGCCAGTGAGTCGGCCCAAACGCAGGACGGGACCGAGCAAACTCTTTGTGCTCGATACCAATGTGCTCATGCACGACCCCATGAGCCTTTTCCGCTTTGAAGAGCACGATGTTTTCTTGCCGATGATCGTTCTGGAAGAACTGGATGGTCATAAAAAAGGCATGACCGAAGTGGCGCGCAATGCCCGGCAGGCGAGCCGTTCGCTGGACACCTTGGCTTCCGCGCAAGGTGCCGACCTGGGCAAAGGCTGCCCATTGGGAGCGACAGGCCACACCGACGCAATAGGGCAACTCTTTTTCCAGACCCAGGCGCTCGACTTGAGCCTGCCATTGGCTCTGCCACAAGGCAAGGCGGACAACCAGATCCTGGGTGTTGTCAAAGCACTGGGCCAATTGCATGCGCCACGTGAAGTTGTTCTGGTCTCCAAAGACATCAACATGCGGGTCAAGGCGCGTGCTTTGGGCCTGCACGCCGAGGACTATCAAAACGACAAAACCCTTGAAGATGGCGACCTGCTGTACCCCGGTTCGCTGGCCTTGCCACCCGATTTCTGGATCAGGAATGGCAAGACCGTCGAAAGTTGGCAACAAGGCACGCAAACTTTTTACCGGATCTCCGGCCCGATTGTGCCCAGCCTCTTCATGAACCAGTTCGTTTATTTTGAGGCACCTGGCGAGCCCAGCTTGTACGCGCGGGTGACCGAGATCCGCGGAAAAACTGCCGTGCTGCGCACACTGAAAGACTTCAACCACCAAAAAAATGCCATTTGGGGCGTCACGACTCGCAATCGGGAACAAAATTTTGCGATGAATTTGCTGACCGATCCGGACATCGACTTTGTGACTTTGGCTGGAACGGCAGGAACAGGCAAGACCCTGATGGCACTGGCAGCGGGTTTGACACAAGTCCTCGATGACCGGCGTTACACCGAAATCATCATGACCCGGGCTACGGTGAGCGTGGGTGAAGACATCGGATTTTTACCTGGGACCGAGGAGGAAAAAATGGGTCCCTGGATGGGCGCATTGGACGACAACCTGGAATTTCTGGCCAAGGGTGATGGTGGTAATTCCGGGGAATGGGGTCGGGCTGCGACCAATGAATTGATCAAAAGCCGCATCAAGATCAAGAGCATGAACTTCATGCGCGGTCGCACCTTCATGAACAAGTACGTCATCATCGATGAAGCGCAGAACTTGACGCCCAAGCAAATGAAAACCCTGATCACAAGGGCAGGCCCTGGCACAAAGATCATCTGCATGGGTAACCTGGCCCAGATTGACACGCCTTATTTGACTGAAGGCTCCTCAGGTCTGACCTATGCCGTGGACCGCTTCAAGGGCTGGGCCCATGGTGGTCACATCACACTGGCTCGAGGAGAGCGCTCCAGGCTGGCCGACTTTGCCAGCGATGCCCTCTGATCAAAGCGGCGGAAAACCCTTCGGGTCTCAGTAGTCGTCACTCAGACCCGAAGCCAGGCTTTCGAAACGTGTGAGGTTCTTCAGGAAGGTCAGCCGGGTCGTCCCGGTTGGGCCGTTCCGCTGCTTGCCGATGATGATTTCTGCCACGCCAGGATCTTTGGAATCCTTGTTGTAATAGTCATCACGGTAAATGAACATGATGATGTCGGCGTCCTGCTCAATGGCGCCAGACTCACGCAAATCACTCATCATGGGGCGCTTGTCGGTGCGCTGCTCTACACTTCGGTTCAACTGCGACAGCGCAATGACCGGGCACTGCAGTTCTTTGGCCAGCATTTTCAGACCCCGAGAAATTTCGCCCAATTCTGTGGCCCGGTTATCGCCACCTGAGCCGCCTGAGCCGCTCATGAGTTGCAAATAGTCGACCACAATCAATCCGAGCTTGCCGCACTGACGCGCCAGGCGCCTGGCGTTGGCACGCAACTCTGAGGGCGTCAGCCCCGGTGTTTCATCGATGTGCAAAGACACAGTACGCAGCTTTTCGATGGCTTCGGTCAGGCGCGGCCACTCGTCGTCACTGAGCTTGCCCGTTCTCAAGTGCCCTTGATCAATTCGCCCGATCGAGCCCACCACACGCACTGCGAGCTGCGATGCCCCCATTTCCATGGAAAAAACCGCCACAGGCAAACCCTCGTTCAAGGCCACATGCTCCGCAATATTGATGGCAAAAGCGGTTTTGCCCATAGAGGGGCGAGCCGCCAAAACCACCAGATCACCCGGCTGCAAGCCGGAAGTCATGCGGTCAAGGTCGTAGAAACCTGTAGGCACCCCAGTGATGTCGTTGGGGTTGTTCGCCATTTCCTGAACACGGTCAAGCAGTTCAACGACAAGTGTGTCCATTGACTGAAAGCCCTGCTTCATGCGGGAGCCTTCTTCGCCGATGTTGAAAATCTTTTGCTCTGCCTCGTCCAGGATGCGGTCGATCGCCTTGCCCTGCGGGTTGAAAGCATTGGTGGCGATCTCATCACTGGCAGAAACCAGTTTGCGCAAGATGGACCGCTCTCGAACAATTTCCGCATAGCGGCGGATATTGCTGGCACTGGGCACATATTGGGCCAAGGAGTTGAGGTAACCCAAGCCACCCATCTCTGCGGTCTTCCCCTGATTTTGCAAATACTCGCTGACTGTGATCACATCCGCCGGCTTGGAAGCGTTGATCAAGGCACCCATTGCGGCATAGATCAACTGGTGTTCATGTCGGTAAAAATCGGTGTCCACCAACAAATCACCCACCCGGTCCCAAGCCCCGTTGTCAAGCAACAGCCCGCCCAATACGCTCGACTCGGCCTCGATCGAATTGGGCGGAACGCGCAACTTGGCGATTTGGCTGTCAGAGGACAGGCTTGAGGGGAATTCGCTCAAATGGGGGGAGAAAACAGCAGACATTGGGTACCGGAAAATCAAACGACCATGTTAGCCCCGCCAAGAGTCGGCGTCACGGGATAAGCCTGTGGATAAACAGGGGGGATCCGGTGATCAACAGGGGACAAGTCAACTTGTCACACAAAATAATTCATAAATGGAAAGGCCCGTTTAACGTTGAATGGGCCTTCAGTGTTCCTGTTCCAACGCCACCCTCAGCGGCCACCAATTCCTGTGCCGCGCCTTCATGCGACAAAAACCACGCAAACGCCCGTTCCTTGAATACCTCGCCGAAGAACTTCGGATGGGAAATGGGAAATGGGAAATGGGCATTGTTAATGAATTTCAAACCCGTTCATTTTCTCCAGACTGATCTTGCCAACGAAATTCTTTCCTCTTGCACCCAACTGCGCTCGCTGCAGCATTTCCTGAGCTTCCGCCTGGTCAACACCGTATTCAGAAAATCGTGTTTTGACCCCAAGCGCCTCAATGAAATTAGCCAGGTGTCGCGGCGCTTCGGAAAGCGGCAAGCCAAGGGCCTGCGACAGCACGTGGTCGCGCTCTGGGCTGTAACCGATGGCGAATTCCAGCACCATAGGCAATGTAAAAGAGCACGCAATCCCGTGGGGCAGACCATGTCGCAAAGTCATCTCGTACGAAATGGAATGCGCCAAAGCCGTTTTGGTATTGGAAAAAGCCATGCCGGCCTTCAGTGCAGACAGCGCCATACGCCCGCGCAGAGCTAAATTTTCTGGATCAAGCATCAGCGCAGGTAACACCTCCAGGATTTCACGAACCGCCGCAATGGCGAAGGTGTCGGAGACAGGGTTTGCGTTGCTGTTCCAGATAGACTCCAGTGCATGCGAAAGTGCATCCAGCCCGCTTTGGAGCGTTACTGCAGCGGGTAGCGAAAGCATCAGTTCGGGGTCGATAATGGCGAAGTCAGGCCAGGTTTCTCTCAGGTGAAGTGAATATTTTTTTTGCTGTTCGCGGTCCCAAATGGTGGCCCATGGTGTGACCTCGCTACCGGTTCCTGCTGTAGTTGGAACAGCAATAAGTTTTTTGAAACGCGTCGGCGAGAAGGGGTCCTGAGACGCGAGTCCGGCGACCATCTGATCAAACCGCCCTCGGTCATTGCCCACCATCAGTGCTTTGGCTGTATCGATGGTGCTGCCACCACCTACTGCAATGATGACTTCGGTGTTTGCCTGGTCGCGCCAGAAAGTCTCCCAGGTTTGGGCCAACTCTGCAACATCAGGGTTGGGCCGCACATGGTCGATGACACAAGCCAGGCTGTCACCCAGCACAGACTCAAGCCGAGCCAGCAGTCCGATCGCGCGCGCCTCAGGAAATGTTACCAATGCAGCCTTTCGACCCGCAAGCAGTTCTGGCAGACGCGCCAACGATCCTGCCCCGTAAACGATCTGAACGGGATTGAAATAATTTGCAGTCATTTCAACCTCTCTGCAGCAGAAAAAGTGGTGCAGTTGACTGCCAAATCAAAGGCGTCGAAATTGCGAATGCCCCACCCCGTTGACAAGTCCTCCAAGCGGGAGTTGAACAGCAATGGAAGTTTTTGCTCGGAAATACCGCCATGCGAGCGAAGCGGCACAGTGAGTCCACTGCGATCAAGGAAATAGTTATCGCAGATGCCATGATCAGAAGGCGGCGCGCCGGTCACAAGGGAAACGTTGTTGGGATTGGCAAAAGCCGGCGCAACGCCGGCCTGACCAGACTGTGTAATGCAGTCGGGCTCACAGCCTTCAACACAGACCGCCACGACTGGATATGCTGAAGTTTTGTAATTTCGCCCATTGGCACTCATTTGGGCAATTCCCTTTTCCATTAATGGGTCCCTTGTTGAATCGCGGCGCGCAGCTTGCTGGAAATATAGTCGGCAGCCATGACCATTAACACGATGACCAGAATGCAGGTCGCTGTGTCCTGATACTGAAACAGCTTCATGCTGCCTACAAGCTCAAAGCCGATGCCACCCGCACCAACCATGCCAAGCACCGTAGCTTGACGCAGATTGGTTTCAAAACGGTAGAGGATGACGGCAATCCACGCCGTGATGACTTGTGGAATGACACCGAAGATGATCGTCTGGACGGGTCCAGCGCCTGTTGCACGCAGCGCCTCGATAGGGCCTTGGTCGATGTCTTCAATCGACTCAGCAAAAAACTTGCCCAGCATGCCTGCACCGTGGAGTGCCAAGGCAAGCACACCGGGAAATGGCCCAAGTCCCACTGCGGCCACAAAGATCAACGCGAGAATGATCTCGTTGATGCCTCGCATGATGTTGAGCAACTGCCGCATGACGTGAAATACCGCCAGATTTGGCGAGATGTTCCGTGCCGCGAGAAAGCACGCCGGAACAGCCAGCACAATCGCCAGCAACGTGCCCCAGATGGCTATCTGTATCGTCTCAATAGCGGGCTTGATCAGTTTTTGTGCAAACTCCAAATTAGGTGGAAACATTCGCCCCAGAAAATCAGCGATCCACGGGCCACCTTTGTACAACTCGGTCACACTCACCTCACTGCCGATGGCAGCCCACCAGATCACGACCAAGCCGACAGTTGCGGCCAGCATGAATTTCCATCGTCCAGGGTTGCCTACGCTGGCACCTACCAAAAATTTGTAGCGACCAATATCGATCATGATTTTCCAGTCTTTGTAGGGTCTTGAGTCGAGTGCTTATCAGCGGGCGGCATAGTCGTCATGGAAACTGATGTCGATGCAGACTCGGTCATTTCCGCGCCCTCCGGGTAAATTCTTTGTAGCGCCTCTTGATCAAGTTCGCTGGGTAAGCCGTCAAAGACGATGCGACCGCCAGCGATGCCGACTATCCGCTCGCCGAACTCCATGGCATAGTCAACTTGGTGCAGGTTGCAGATCACGGTGATGCCGCTTTCACGGCTGGCCTCGCGCAGGCAACCAAGCACACTGCGGGATGTTTTTGGATCAAGACTGGCCACAGGCTCGTCAGCCAAAATAACCTTTGGCCTCTGGGCCAGTGCACGAGCGATGCCCACGCGTTGCTTCTGTCCACCAGAAAGGGTATCGGTTCGAAGATCGGCCTTCTCGTCCAACCCCACTCTGCGAAGTGAATCGCGGGCAATATCAATGTCTGCAATCGGAAACAACTGAAACCACGACATGATGGCTGGCATCGCCGAAAGCCGTCCCGTTAATACGTTCTTGAGCACTGTCAGTCGTGGCACCACGTTGTAATGCTGGAAGATCATGGCCACATCACGGCGCACATTTCTAAGACCGATGCGATCGCCTTGCGAGACCACGCCATCCACGCTTATCTCGCCCGTTGTCGGTGCAGTCAGATGGTTGATGCAGCGCAGCAGAGTGGACTTGCCAGCACCCGAGGCGCCGAGAATCACCAAAAATTCTCCCTTGCGCACAGAGAGATCAATGTGATGGAGCGCCTCGAAGTTGCCGTAGCGTTTCGATAGGTTCCTGATTTCGATCATTTCATCTTCTTCAGATCGAGATTAAGCAACTTGGCCGTGTCGCGAATGACGTTATAGGCCTCATCATTTGTCGGCTTAAATCCGTTCAGCACCCCTTGGTCAGACCACGGGATGTCCTTGACCTCCAGGAAAGCCGCCTGAATCCTTCTCTTTAGATCAGCAGGCAAGTCCCTGCGCCATACCGTGGGTGACTCAGGAATGGGGTCCGATTCCCAAACTATCTGAATATCTTCACGCTTGGCCAACCCTTTTGAGATAGCAGAATCAAGAATGCGGTCGGCAATTGCGGCGGCATCTATTTTTTTATTCTGTACAGCAATCGCGTTGGAATCGTGTGAGCCCGAAAATATGACGCGACCAAAATCCTTATCGGTGTTCAGGCCCGCCTTCATCAGGCCAGCTTTAGGGAACAGGTGGCCTGAGGTGGAACTGGGATCCACAAAAGCGAAGGTCCTCCCTTTGAGGTCATTCACTGTCTTGATTCCAGAACTCTTGTGAGCAATGACTTGGCTTCGATAGAAAGTACGGCCGGCCTTCTTGGTTTCTGCCACTGCGAAGGCCTCAATGTCTGCGACAGTCGTACCAAGCACATAAGAGAAAGGCCCCAGGTAAGCCACATCAAGTCGCTTGGATCGAAGGGCTTCGATGACGCCGTTATAGTCAGCGGCCACAAACGGCTTGACAGGCATGCCCAGTGCCTTGGAGAGCATATCCATCATGGCTTGGCTATTCGCGATCATGGCCCGTGAATCTTCGGAAGGAATCAGTCCGACGGTTAACACGGACTGAGCACTGGCACCCCCCGTAAAAGAAGCCATTGGTGAGGCAATGGCTGAAGCGACCAGCAAGGTTCGGCGAGTAATCATCGAGTTGTCTCCTGTTGTAGGCCCGCTTTCGGAGGCCGAGTTTTAAAGTGAGAAGTCATTCTTAGTCACAAAAAAGTATTTAACCAATTCAAATTTTTCTGGTATTTCATATACTCAATCAATAGTTTGTCCGGGAATACACTTAGGAAATACCTTGCGCCTGACCCAACTTCGCTCCTTCCATGCCGTGGCCCTTACAGGGAGTTTCACCCGTGCAGCTGAGTATTTGCATCTCAGTCAGCCCACCATCACCACACAGGTTGGGCTTTTGGAGGACCTCTACAACGTTGAGCTCTTTCATCGCCATGGGCGGAAAGTACAGCCCACTGTCCTTGGCGAGCAATTGATGCAGTTGGCACAGCAGATGTTCAGCCTCGAAGCCGATGCCATCCAGCTGCTGGGAGATGCGGGTCAGCTCCGTTCAGGCCACTTGCGTGTGGCTGCTGTTGGCCCATTCCATGTCACGAAAATGTTGGTTGAATTCAATCGCTATTACCCTGGAGTCAAAGTGTCGGTGAGTACAGGTAATTCGCAGGACGTGCTTGACCGCCTTCTAGACTACCGCGCAGATGTCGGCGTCATCGCTCAACTGGTCAGTGATGCGCGGTTTTTATCTGTCCCGTTCAGCATGCATCCCATCGTCATTTTCACATCTGCAAATCATCGTTTCGCGAAACGGCGGTCGATACGTATCGCTGACTTGCAAGGCGAGCGACTGATCCTGCGCGAGCATGGCTCGACCACTCGCAAAGCCCTTGAACTTGCTCTCGCACAAGCTGGCGTGCAACCTGATGTTGTCATGGAAATCAGCAGCAGAGAGATCATTCGCGAGACAGTTTCCAAGGACATCGGCATCGGTGCAGTGTCAGAGGTGGAATATGTTCCAGGTCCAGGCATGCACATGGTGCGCATCAGCGATGCTGATATAAATACCCACGCCCACGTGCTGTGCCTTGCGCAGCGACGAGAGATGCGCATGGTTCGCGAATTTTTTGACACCATCGTGCCCTTGGCAAAGTAACTTCGCCCAAATTCAGCCACAAAAAAAAATGGATGGCACACCCAAAAAGGTGCTTGCTTGTTTGTCGACAATTACCTTGACCTGCTCACTCCGCATAGCGCCATCTAAGAGTTATCGACACTGGCGAGAGTTTCGGGCGCCCGAGGCCCCGAGAGGGTGCCTCAAAAAGCAAAAAGCCCAACCGGTGAGGGCTGGGCTAAGTACTTGATTTATTTGGGGTGGCTGATGGGGCTCGAACCCACGACAACAGGAATCACAATCCTGGACTCTACCAACTGAGCTACAGCCACCGTAGAGACTAATTATAGCCTGAAGCTCAGGGCTTCTCAGCCGGTTTCAAGCTCAACTTCTGGGGCTTTTCGGCCAATATTTGGACTTTGAAAGTCGACTTCAAACTGTCCAAATAAGCTTGAGATTCAGCCTGCCCCCACAAGCGGGCAAATTGCTGCCGACTTTGCTCGGCCTGCTGAGCCGTGGCCTCTGGGCGGGTCACAATTTTGTTAACCCGCACAACAGCGTAACCTTGTAAACCCAAATCCACACCCACCAAGGCGGGCAATTTTGCCGGATCGGCACGCAAAGCGGCATCAATCACAGCCTGTGGCTGCGTTGGAGCTTGATCTCGCGAGACCGTCAAAGCATTACCCAAAGGGGCTTGTCCGGGATCGGCCTTCCAGGAGGCCAGCCGGGCTTGTCCTTCGACTTTGGCCAATTCTGATGATTTGGATTGAGTCAACAACCTACGGACATCGGCTTTGACTTCTTGAAAAGGGAGAACCGTCGCAGGATGGTGATTCACGATGCGGGCGGAAACCAAGGTGTTGGACGCCACCTCGACAGCCGCCGTGTTGCGGCGTTTGGCAATCGCGTCATCAGAAAATACAGCCTCCAGCAATTTGGGGTTAGTCAACACAGCATTGCCACCCGCTGTGGGAGTTCGGGTCACGCCCTGGGCTTTTTGTACGGTGAGTTTCAGCTTTTCAGCCACAGGGGCCAAGCTGTCAGACTGTTCATAAACACTGTTGCTGAAAGTTTCTGCCAACTCGGCAAACTGACGCTGCGCTTGTTGCTTGCGCAAATCCGATGCCAGTTGAGGGCGCATGGACTCAAAGGAAGGCACCTGCGGCAGTTTGATGTCGGTCAGTTGAATGATGTGAAAACCGAAATCAGATTCGACAATGCCACTGATCTGGCCCTTTTCAAGGGCAAAGGCCGCATCTTCAAAGGGCTTGACCATCGCACCTCGCGCAAAAAAGTCAAGATCACCGCCACGCACAGCAGAACCGCTGTCATCCGAGTTTTTACGAGCGAGCTCGGCAAAAGTCTTGGGTGCCTTGCGCACGGCGGCCAGCAGGCCCTCTGCTTTGGCGCGCGCCTTTTGCTTGTCTGCCACTGGCAGGTCTTTGGCCGCGTTAATCAGCATGTGGCTGGCACGCCGCTGCTCCTGGCCTGCCAATCGCTGCAGGTTCTGTTCGTAATAGGTTTTCAGATCTTGCTCGGGCAATTCGATCTTGGCTTGCAAAGCGCCAACATCCAGAACCAGATACTCAATGTCCACATTTTCTACAGAGCGAAAACGCTCCGGATTGTCTTGGTAAAAGCGCTGCAGGTCTGCATCAGACACTTCCACCTTGGTGGCAAAATCTGCAGAATTCCACCGCTTGACCTGGATTTCACGACGCTGCAAATACGCATCCAGCGCCATGTCAGTTTGCCGCTGTGTGGCAAACACGGAACCCTGCAAGCCCGAAAGAACTTGCTGGTTGGAGAGATCACGGCGCACCCGGGCTTCGAGCATCTCGGGCGTCATACCCTGGCTTGCAGCCAATTGCCGATAGCGTTCCATGTCCAGTTTGCCGTCTGCGCCGCGCAAACCTGCGATGGACGGGTCTTGCTGCAGATAGCGCGCCAGACGCTGGTCACTGGTGACGAGCAATTGCTTTTCAGAGGCGCGCGCTATCACACGGTCATTGACCAACCGGTCCAATGTGGCGTAACGGGCCTCAGCAGAGTCAAGTAATTTGGGATCAAGATTGGGCATGGAGGCGCGAATGCGCTCAACCTCGGCCTGATGCGCAGCATCCCACTCAGACTGGTTGATCTTTTGTCCATCCACTTTTGCCACCACGGCACCCTTGTCCTCAAACCGGCTGTACCCCTCCATGCCGAAAAGTACAAAAGAAGGAATAACCAGCAAGAACAGCAACCCCATCAAAATTTTCGAGTTGTTGCGAATGGAATCAAACATGTTTGAAGTCTCGTATTGTCAAGAAAAAAGGCGAACACGGGGTTCGCCTTTACTTTGTGGGGTGGTGGGCGCTGACGGTCTCGAACCGCCGACCTACTCCGTGTAAAGGAGCCGCTCTACCAACTGAGCTAAGCGCCCCACTGAAAAGTGTTGTCAGTTCAATGCATCCTTCAAGGCCTTGCCTGGACGGAACTTTGGAACTTTGGCTGACTTGATTTTAATCGCAGCGCCAGTCCGAGGGTTGCGGCCGACTCGAGCCGCACGTTTGGTCACGGCAAAGGTGCCAAAACCGACCAAAGAAACCGTGCCACCTTTTTTCAAAGTGGTTCGCACGGCGCCCATAGTGGCTTCCAGTGCACGGCCAGCGGCGGCCTTGGACAAGTCTGCTTGTTTTGCAATGTGTTCGATCAGTTCTGTCTTGTTCACAAGAAGCCTCTTGGAGTTACTAACCGGCTCAACCGGCAATGGACTTGAATGGCGCCAAAGACTGTGATTCAGTTTCAACTGCGGACTGCACAGGGTTTGGCAAAGTTCACAAGCTTCAGACATTTAAAATCTGTCTGCAGCGAAAACTCAGCGGTAACAAGTGATGAATTCTAGCCTCGAAAAAGTAAGACCACCAGTGCAGAATCTTCTTTTTTCCACCAGAAAGCATCTCAAGCGTTTGATGTCTCCAAGGCGCCTCTACAAGGCAGCAGCAATGGCTTGACCCACATCTGACGTTCTCGCAGTGCCTCCCAGATCGGGTGTTCGCGGCGCATCGGCACCTGCGGCCAGCACCTTTTCTATGGCGCCCAAAATCGCATCGTGTGCATCTTTATGACCTAAAAATTCCAACATCATGGCGCCGCACCAGATCTGGCCGATCGGGTTGGCGATGCCCTTGCCGGCAATGTCTGGCGCTGAGCCGTGTACCGGTTCAAACAGCGAGGGGAACTTCCGGTCGGGGTTCAGGTTGGCGCTGGGGGCAATGCCAATCGTGCCGGTGCATGCAGGCCCCAAATCGCTGAGGATGTCGCCAAACAAATTGCTGGCCACCACCACATCGAAAAAATCGGGGCGCTGGACAAAGTGGGCGGTGAGGATGTCGATGTGGAACTTGTCGACATGGATGCCCGGATAGGCTTTGGCCATCTCGACCACCCGCTCGTCCCAGTAGGGCATGGTGATGGCGATGCCATTGGACTTGGTAGCGCTGGTCAGGTGCATTTTAGGTCGGGTTTGGGCCAACTCAAAGGCGAACTTCAAGACGCGGTCCACACCGATTCGGGTCATGATGGATTCTTGCATCACGATCTCACGCTCGGTGCCGGGAAACATGCGGCCACCCACACTGGAGTATTCGCCTTCGGTGTTTTCACGCACGATGTACATGTCGATCTCGCCAGGCTGGCGAGCGCTGCCATCACGGCGCACCACAGGGGCAATGATGCCCGGCATCAAGCGAGCGGGCCGCAGGTTGATGTACTGGTCAAACTCACGGCGGAACAACAGCAAAGAGCCCCACAAAGACACGTGGTCGGCAATTTTTTCAGGCCAGCCTACTGCACCAAAGTACAGCGCATCATGGCCGCCGATCTGGTCTTTCCAGTTGTCGGGCAACATCTGACCGTGCTTTTCACAATAGTCCCAGCTGGAAAAATCAAAGTGGTCAAACTGCAAGTCGATGCCGAACTTTCGGGCTGCAGCATCCATGACGCGCAGCCCTTCGGGCATGACTTCCTTGCCAATGCCATCTCCCGGAATCACGGCAATGCGGTGCTTGGTCATGGGTATGTCTTTCTGCTTCAAAGGTAAAAAACGGGCTTGGCCCTCACGGCTGGACAGCTTAACAACAATGGCCTCCGGGGGCTTTCACAAACGTGACGGCCGAACAACCAGGCTGACGCCCAAAGCGGTCAAAGCCGTGCCCACCAAGGTGGCGGCTGTGATGGTTTCATCGAATAGCAGCCAGGCCAAGATGGCCGTTGTGGGTGGCACCATGTACATGAGGCTGGTGACAGAAGCTGCCGCGCCTCGCTGTATCAACATGTACAACAAGGAACTGCCCCCCACGGTCAGGCCAAATACCGACCAAGCCATGGCGCCGGTCAACTCTGCGTTCCAGTGCATCCCCTCCGATTCGGCCAAAGCCAGTGGCAAAGTGACCACGAAGGCGGCCATCAGTTGCACCAAATTGGCCGAACGCACATCGCAAGGCGTGACAAAACGCTTTTGGTACAGGGTGCCAATGGTGATGCTGAGCATGCCCCCCAAGGCAAAGACCATGTTGAAAGGCGTGACATGGTCCATGGGCGATCCCAGCGTCAACTTGCGCCAAACCACCATCAGCAATCCGGCAAAACCAAGCCACAAGCCCAACCATTGGCGCCGCGACACGCCGGGCTGATCGGAACCACGCAAGCTGTACGACAGCCAGATGGCCGTGAGCACAGGTTGGAAACCCACGATCAGCGATGTCAGGCCCGAGCCCATGCCCGCTTTAACGGCCACCCAAACGCCTCCGAGATACCCTGCGTGCATGAAAATGCCCGTGACCATCAGGTGGCGCCACTGGTTTGGGTTCTTTGGCCAAGGCACCTTGGCCCAGAAAATCCACAGCAAAAAGCACGCCATCGAGAGCAGATAGCGCATCAAAAGGAAAGAAAAAGGCGGTGAATGTGGCATGCCGTATCGCGCCACGATGAACCCCGTGCTCCATATCAGCACAAACACCACAGGCACCGCCATGACCCAGGCGCCAGACCGAGGGATCCGGGTCATTTCACCCGGGCTCGGATCTCGGGCAGGGCCTTTTGCATGTAATAAACCATCGACCAGATCGTCAGCACGGAGGCAATCAGGATCAGGACAGCGCCCCAGATGCGTGTGTCGATGACATTAAACAGCATGCCGTCGTAAAGCAAAAAGGGGATGGCCACCATTTGCACGGTGGTCTTGAGCTTGCCCACCATGTGAACCGCCACACTCTTGCTGGCCCCGATCTGGGCCATCCACTCGCGCAGGGATGAGATGGCAATTTCTCGACCAATGATGATCAAAGCCACCAACACATGCACCCGGTTCATGTGCACCAGAATGAGCAGCGCCGCACAGACCAGAAACTTGTCGGCTACCGGGTCCAAAAAAGCGCCAAAAGCCGAGGTTTGGTTCAACTTGCGGGCCAAAAAACCATCGAGCCAATCGGTGATGGCAAACAACACAAACATGACCGTGGCGATCAGGTTTTGCGTCTCAACTGTCAGACTTTGCAGGTAATACACGCCAATGATCAAAGGAATCGCGACAATGCGCGTCCAGGTCATGAGGGTAGGGATCGTGAAAAACATGGCCTTGATTGTGGCACGCCAAGCCAACAGTTAGCTGTCAACCCAGCAATGGACTCAATGCAAGGCGTTGTAAATGCTCTCGGCCAGCTCACGCGAAATGCCCTCAACGCCCAGCAAGTCCTCGACGCTGGCGCTTTCCACGCCACGCACACCGCCAAAACGTTGCAGCAGTTTGGCCCGTTTGCGCGGTCCGATGCCCGGAATTTCTTCGATCTTGCTGCCGCCCATGCGCACCTTGGCGCGCTGCGCCCGCATGCCGGTGATGGCAAAGCGGTGCGCCTCGTCGCGGATCTGAGCCACCAGCATCAGGGCCGCCGAGTCCTTGCCCAGATAGACCTTTTCACGGCCATCGGCGAATACCAGATCTTCCAGTCCCACCTTGCGGCCTTCACCCTTTTCCACGCCCACGATGCGCGACAGGTCCAAGCCCAATTGGGTAAACACCTCGCGGGCCGTCGACACCTGCCCCTTCCCCCCGTCAATCAGCACCAGATCGGGCAAGCGGGCTGTGCCTTGTGCGCTACCGTCCTGCGTGCGCAGAACCTCGGCCAGCTTGCCGTAACGGCGCATCAGCACCTGGCGCATGGCCGCGTAATCGTCGCCCGGCGTGATGTCCTCGATGTTGTAACGACGGTATTCGCTGCTTTGCATCTTGTGCTGGCGAAACACCACACACGAAGCCTGCGTGTTTTCGCCTGCTGTGTGCGAAATGTCGAAGCATTCGATGTGCAAAGCATCCAGATCGTCCGGGGCCAAATCGAGCGCTTCGGCCAGTGCCCGGGTTCGGGCCTGTTGCGAGCCCTCTTCAGCCAGCAATCGGGCCAGCTGGATATCGGCATTTTTTTCGCTCATCTCCAGCCAGACCCGGCGGTGTTCCCTCGGGTTGTGCACTGCGGCAATTTTGTAGCCCGCTTGCTGCGACAGTGCAGTCACCAAGGCCTTGTCCACCATCACGCTGGTGATCAGCGCCGGCGGCACCGGAATGCCAATGTAATGCTGTGCCAAGAAGGCCTCAAGAACCTGCACCTCGACGGGTCGCGGCGCCTGATCATCATCTTCAAGCACTTGCAGTGCGTGCGCGTCTTCCACATGCGCTGGAAAGTAAGCCCTGTCGCCCAAGTGCCGCCCGCCGCGCACCATGGCCAGATTGACGCAGGCACGTCCGCCCTGCACCCGCACGGCCAGGATGTCCACATCGGTGTCGGTGCCGGTGTCCACCGACTGCTGGTGCAACACCCTGGACAAGGCCGACATCTGGTTGCGCACCTCAGCGGCCTGCTCAAACTCCAGCCTTTCGGCGTGCTGCATCATCCGCGCTTCCATCTCTTGCAGCAGCGCCTGTGTCTCGCCCTTCAAAAAGCGCTCGGCGTGCTTCACATCGTCTGCATAGCCCTCGGGGCTGATCAAGTTGACACACGGCCCCGAGCAGCGCTTGATCTGGTAGAGCAAACACGGTCGGGTGCGGTTGGCAAACACCGTGTCTTCGCACGTGCGCAGCCGAAACACCTTTTGCAGCAACTGAATCGATTCCTTGACCGCCCAGGCACTGGGAAAGGGTCCGAAGTAGCGGTGTTTCTTTTCAACCGATCCCCGGTAATAGGCCACCCGAGGAAAGCTCTGAGGCTCGGGTGCGCCGTCCACCGCCTTTAAAAACAGGGTGCCGTTGCCCGTCAACTTCAAATACGGGTAAGTTTTGTCGTCCCGAAACAGGATGTTGAAACGCGGGCTCAGTGACTTGATCAGGTTGTTTTCAAGCAGCAAGGCTTCGGCTTCGGATCGCACCACCGTGGTTTCCAGGCGGGCAATTTTGCTGACCATGTGGCCAATGCGCGTGCCACCGTGGTCTTTCTGAAAATAGCTCGACACCCGCTTTTTAAGCTGCTTGGCCTTGCCGACATACAACACATTGCCCTGCGCATCAAAGTAGCGATAAACCCCGGGCAAAGCCGGAAGCGCAGCCACCTGGGCCAGCAAGGATTCATCGTGTTCGGCAATCATGGCGCGTATTGTGCCGTTGAGTGAAGCTGAAAACCGAGAGGCAAGCGACAATCACCCCATGAATTCGCCAAGACTTTGGGACATTTTTTGCGCTGTCATCGACAACCACGGCGACCTGGGCGTGTGCTGGCGACTGGCCCGGCAATTGGCCGAGGCAGGGCAATCGGTGCGCCTATGGGTCGACGACGACTCTGCCTTGCGCTGGATGGTCCCGCAGGAATCTCTCGCCCGTCAGCAAGGCGTCCAGGTGCTGCCCTGGGCTGACGCCAGTGACATCGTCAAGCTGGCCAGCTTGCCCCCTGCGGACGTCTGGATCGAAGCCTTTGGCTGCACCTTGCCCGAAACCTTTGTGGCACATGGCGTGGCCACGCACACACACCGGCCCACCTGGATCAACCTCGAATACCTGAGTGCCGAAAACTGGGTGCCGCGTATGCACGGCCTGCCCTCGCCCGTGATGAGCGGCCCGGCCAAGGGCTGGACCAAGCACTTTTTCTACCCCGGCTTCACGCCGGACACTGGAGGCCTGCTGCGCGAGTCTGATCTGCTGACCCGACAGCAAGCTTTTGATCGCAGCGCCTGGCGTCAAAAGCACGCCCCCAAACTGGCGTCTGGCGGCCTGCTGGTCAGCCTTTTTTGCTACGAACCCACGGCTCTGCACCAATTGTTGACACAACTGGTCGGCACGCCGCACCACCTGCTGGTCACCCCAGGTCGCCCGCTGGCCGCCGTGCACAAAGCTTTGGCCAACATGCGTGATCAGCCAAGCTGGAGCGCCCTGCCCTACACCAACCAGAACGGCTTTGACGACATGCTGTGGGCCTGTGACCTCAACTTTGTGCGCGGGGAAGACTCGCTGGTACGGGCTCTCTGGGCAGCCCAAGCCTTTATTTGGCACATCTACCCCCAAGACGACAATGCACACCACGCCAAGCTGACAGCCTTTCTGGATTGGCTGCAAGCACCGCAAAGCCTGCGGCACTTTCACCGGGTTTGGAATGGGGTAGAAGAAGGACAGTTGCCCGACCTGACCCCAAAAGACCTGCAAGCCTGGCGCCATTGCGCCCAAGCTGCTAAAGCACGTTTATTGACACAAGACGGCTTGATGCAACAACTCATGACTTTTGCAATGCATTCGACTTGAGGCATTTGACTCCCGGTGCGGGGATAATCTTTAACCATGTCATTTTTCAACACACTTTTTCCCCTCGGCTGGCAGCACTACCTGCTGGGCGGCCTGACCATTGGCGCGGGCGTGGCGCTGCTTTATTTGTTCAACGGCTGGGTCGGCGGTATGAGCTCCGTCTTTTCGAGCAGCTGGTCGTTCTTGTCCAAACGGTCGTTTTTTCAGCAAGCACGCTTCATCAATACCCGCAACTGGCGGCTGGTCTACGCCTTGGGTGTGGTGCTGGGCGCACTGGTTTGGCGCTTTGCGCTGGCTGGTGGCGAGGCACAACACACCAGCGTGCCTGCGTGGCAATTGCTGGTGGGGGGCTTTCTGGTCGGCTACGGTGCCCGCCTGAGCAACGGCTGCACTTCGGGCCACGGCATCTGCGGCCTGGGCGCTTTGCAACTGCCCTCTTTGGGCGCGGTGCTGACTTTCATGGCCACCGCCTTTTTGACAGCCAACCTGATGGCATGGAGCCTGGCATGAACGCACAAACTTTGAACCCGCACACCCTGACCCTGCCCAAGGCCCTGATCACTTTGCTCGCTGGGGCGCTGTTTGGCTTTGGCCTGTCGCTGGCCACCATGGTTCAACCCGACGTCGTCATCGGCTTCCTGCGCTTTCAGGATTGGGGCCTGATGCTGGTCATGGGTGGGGCTGCTGGCATGGCCGTTGTGGCCTACAAGGGCTTTCCGCGCTGGTTTGCCCACCCCTTGCTGGGGGGGCAATTTTTGACCCAACCCGCCCAATGGAACCGTCAGACCGTGATCGGTTCGGCCATTTTTGGCATCGGCTGGGGGCTGAGCGGCGTGTGCCCTGGCCCGGCCATTGCAGCTCTTGGCACCGGCAACACCGACATCCTCTGGGCTTTGGGGGGCATTGTGCTGGGCGGCCTGGCGCATGGGCTGACCGCACAGGATTGATGGACCGGGGCCTTTCAAAGCATAAAAACCCGGCCCCAGAGGTTAGAATAGCGGGCTAAGGCTTCAGGCCACTCCTGTTCATTTCAGACTCAAATCCTATGAAAACCGCTCAAGAAATCCGCGTTGGCAACGTCATCATGCATGGCAAAGACCCCATGGTCGTCCTGCGCACCGAATACCAGCGTGGCGGCCGTGGCACATCCACCGTCCGCATGAAGCTCAAAAGCCTGATCGCCAACTTCGGCACAGAAGTCGTTTTCCGCGCAGACGACAAGATGGACCAGGTCATTCTTGACAAGAAAGATTGCACTTACACTTATTTCGCCGACCCGATGTATGTGTGCATGGACACCGATTTCAACCAGTACGAAGTCGAAGCCACCAACATGGGCGATGCCCTGAACTACCTCGAAGACGGCATGGAACTCGAAGTGGTGTTCTACAACGAGAAAGCCATTTCTGTTGAATTGCCCACCAGCGTGGTGCGCGAGATCACCTGGACAGAGCCCGCCGTGAAAGGCGACACCTCCGGCAAAGTGCTCAAGCCCGCCAAAATCGCGACGGGCCTTGAAGTGCCTGTCCCCCTGTTTGTGGCACAAGGTGACAAGATCGAGATCGACACCCGCACAGGCGAATACCGCAAGCGTGTCTGATCTTCGGAACTGCCACCTGCAAAAGCCCCGCAAGGGGCTTTTTTCATGGGTAATTCATGAGCCGATCGGGTTTAAAAACCACGGTGCAAAGGCACAATGGCAGCATGCAATCGATTCAAGACCTTCATGCGCCGTCCCTGCCCCCCGCTTGGGCTGAAACACAGACCGAATTCCACGATGCTGGCTTGCTGGAACCCCAAGCCAGCCGACTGGCCTTTGCCGACCCCGAATTTTTATTGCGACGCGAAACCCGGGGCATCCGTTTCCAGCTGGAGATGCTCAAACCCGACCTGGCACAGACAGAGGCCAAGATTGAACACACCGTGGTGGTGTTTGGCAGTGCCCGTTTCCCGGACATGGCCACCGCACAGGCCCAACTTCATGCAGCCACACAAAGCGGCCTAAAGCAAGACGTGACCCAAGCCGAAACCGGGGTGCGCAATGCAAAGCATTACGAAAATGCCAGAGTCTTCGCCCGCCTGGTGGCGCAGACTTGCTCATGCCTGCCTGATGATGAAAAGCTTTTCATTTGCACAGGCGGCGGCCCAGGCATCATGGAAGCCGCCAACCGGGGCGCGCAAGAGGCAGGCGCACCTTCTGTGGCGCTCAACATCGTGTTGCCCCATGAGCAAAGACCCAACCCTTACGTCACGCCCGAGTTAAGTTTCAAGTTCCACTATTTTGCGTTGCGCAAGATGCATTTCATGATGCGCGCCAAGGCCTTGGTGGCTTTTCCGGGTGGCTTTGGCACGCTGGACGAATTGTTCGAGGTGATGACACTGGTGCAAACACGCAAGTCCCGACCCGTGCCGATTTTGCTGTTCGGAACCGATTACTGGAAGCGTCTGATCAACATGGATGTGCTGGTCGAAGAAGGCATGATTTCGCCAGATGACCTGAAACTTTTCAGCTACGTGGACACACCTGAGGCCGCATGGCAAGTCATTTGCGATTTTTACCAGTTGAACGTGGTTTAACCCGGCCGCAAGCGCCACGCTGCACGTGAGCCCAGGCCCACCGCAGTCCCCACCACCCAGAACACCGGGGCCACGCCGGCCACGGCACCGGCAGCCCCAAAGAACACGGGCATGAGCACGCTGGAGGCATTGATGCTCATCAGCCGCAAACCCAAGGCTTCGCCTTGACGGTGCTTGGGGGTGATCTGGTGCAAGGTGCTCATGATCATGGGCTGCACGGCGCCCAGCACCAAACCCAACAAAACAGAACACAAACCCATGCTCAAAGGCGTGAGCATGAAGGGGTACAAGCCGAACAAAAGCGCTGTGCAGGCCATGGCGCCGGTGATGATTTGATGCTCTTGCACATGGCGCGAAACCCAGGGCAAACACACCCGGATGAAGGCCGCAGCGATGGCAAATGCGCCGAGGATGGTGCCCACCACCGAGGCGCTGAAACCCCGCTCATGCCCCAGCACCGGCACCACAAAGGTGTGCACATCCCAGCACGAAGACAGCAACCAGTTGACCCCCAGCAATCGCCGCATCATGGGTTCGGCCAGCAGATCCATGGCCCGAAGTGGAGCGCCGCCTTCAGTGGGCTTGGTGGTGTGCAACTCAGGCACCTTGCGCACCCAGAACCAGGTGCTCAATGGCAAAACCGCCATCGCGAAAAAGGCCCAACGAAAGCCGCTGAGGTGGGCAGGCTCAGGCCCGGCATAGTCAATCAGCAAACCCGCCAGCACAGGTCCCAAAAAGTTGGAAATCGCCGGGCCAATGGAAAGCCAGCTGAAGGCCTCCTTGAGTTCTGCCGGGTCTTTGGCCATTCGGCCAACGTGCCGCTGCAATGAAATCACCGCCATGCCCGTTGCCCCACCAGTGGCCAGGGCGCTGATGCACATGACCGGAAATATGGGCCACAGCACCGATAAGCCAGCCCCCACCGAAGACACGATCACACTGATCAACAAAGGCTTCTTGAGCCCCTTTCGATCGGCGTAGCGCCCTGCAGGCAGGGCCAAAAACACTTGGGTCACCGCGAACAAGGCCAGCAATGCCCCCACGGCCATGGCGCTGAAACCTTGCTTTAGAGCCAGCAAAGGTATGGCCATGCGCATGCCCGCCATGCAAGCGTGCAAAAAAACCTGTCCTGCAATCAGCCGGGGCAGCGGGTGCTTCATGCCACGCCTGCAAGCCTCAAGATCGGCTTCAATTTTCACTGCCGGGTAACAGGGCTTGTGCCTCTGGTTCCGGCAAAGCGTCAACCTGTCGCAAAGCCCGATGCATCACGTTGCTGCGGGTCTGGGCCTGCTCCAAGGTGTTGAGCACGGTCTGGGTCTGGGATTTGACCTTGGCCAGCACCTCGCCAAACTTGCCGAATTCGGTCTTGACCGCACCCAGCACCTGCCAGACTTCACTGGACCGTTTTTCGAGTGCCAGTGTCCTGAAACCCATTTGCAGGGCATTGAGCATGGCCATCAGATTGGTCGGGCCGGCCAGGGTCACGCGGTGATCGCGTTGCAAGGTTTCCATCAGGCCAGGGCGGCGCAGCACCTCGGCGTAAAGCCCTTCAGTTGGCAAGAACATGATGGCAAAGTCGGTCGTGTGGGGTGGCTCCAGGTACTTCTCGGCCATCGATTTGGCTTCGAGCCTGATGCGGGCCTCCAGGGCCTTGGCACACAACTCGGCCTGCACAGGGTCGGCTCGGCCTTGCGCTTCGAGCAGGCGTTCGTAGTCTTCATTCGGGAACTTGGCATCGATCGGCAGCCAGACCGGATCGCCATTGTCTGAGCGGCCCGGCAAACGGATCGCAAAGTCCACCCGGTTCTTGTCGCCGGGTCGTGTGGCCACCTGCACGGCATATTGCTCGGGGGCCAGCACCTGTTCCAGCAAGGAGGCCAGTTGGGCCTCGCCGAACATGCCCCGGGTTTTGACGTTGGTCAGCAGGTGCTTGAGGTCGCCCACACCCTGCGCCAGTTGGTGCATTTCGCCCAGGCCTTTGTGCACCTGCTCCAGGCGCTCGGCCACTTGTTTGAAGCTCTCGCCCAAACGGGCTTGCAACGTGGCCTGCAGTTTTTCGTCCACGGTCTGCCGCATTTCGTCCAGTTTGGCCGAGTTGCTTTGCTGCAGCTGGGCCAACTGCGTTTCCATGGTGCCGCGCATCTC
>CAIZSE010000043.1 GCA_903935585.1 uncultured Burkholderiales bacterium
CGCCCCTTGGCCTACAACGGCGCAGCTTATGCGGGTGTGCCTGCTTGCGTGGATGCTGTGCCTGGCAAAACATGCACCAGCGATGGCTACATTTCACCGAGTGCCTGGGGTTTGAAAATGGTGGTTTCGGCCACTTACGCCCATGCCGTGTCCGGCATCGGCTTGACCCCATCCCTGACGGTGTCCAAGGACATCAAGGGCTATTCATATGACGGCGCGTATTCCAAAGGCCGTACCCTGATTCGGCCAGCGCTGCGTGCCGAGATCGGTAAAAGTTATTTCGCCGACATCCAGTACAGCGTCTACAGCGGCGGCAAATACAACCTGCTGACAGACCGCGACTTCATCAGTCTGGTTGCTGGCGCCCGGTTCTGACCGCGCCAGGGATGCGTGTTTTCAGCGAAGCCCCCCTCAACGGCGGTTGAAATATTGGCGCATTTCGGACAGGGTCTTGGACTCTGATTTATGGGCCGCCGTCGCTTTTGATGGGGCACCAGGAAAAATATCTTCCTGGCTCAAGTTGTACTTTTCCATCACGCTCTTGATTTCTGAAGTGCCACGTTCAATGGCCTGATGTCGCACGCGGGCTTGCTCCAGGTCAAGCTCCATTTTTTTTGCCATTTCAAGCGACTGGCTGATTTTTAAATCAAGCTCGGCTTTTTGCTGCTCAAGCTGTTTCAGTGAAGGCATGGTGGAACCCCAGAAAGATGAATGCACAAGATGGGCTGAAATCTAACAGCCGGCCCGATGTCATCGCACACCAAAAATCACGAAAACTCACAGACGCTCACAGCCAGCGGGCCGCCTGTTGTCTGGGTGGCGGCAAAAGCTCACAGTTGCTCTCACTTTGGAGCGTCATTTGTGCATCAATTTTCAGAAGTGCAAATTTTCTGATGGCAAGCTTCTATGATCCGTTGCATCCATGAAGCGTTTGATTTTTTTGATGTTGCTGTTGTTTTGCCAGCTGTCCCTGCAAGCGGGGCAGTCGCGCTATGCACTCGACACAGCGTATTTCCACGATGACCTGCAATCGCAAACGGTGCAGAGCATTCAATCGCAGGCATTCAAACCTTATGAGGGCCAGTTGCGGTTGGGTTTTGTGGGGGGCGACACATGGATTCGAATGCGGCTGAAAACCCCACCAGCGACTTCATCGACGGATCAAGCCGTGCCCGCGCCGGCCTTGGTGCTCAAGGTGGGGTTGTACTCGCTGGACAGGTTGACGTTTTATCAGCAGCAAGAGGGGCGCTGGACTGCGCAGCAAGGGGGCGAGTTACAACCGCCCACGAAAAAAGTCTGCATTGATTCGCAGCATTGTTTTGCGCTCAATCCAGCAGACAGCAGTTCGAATTTTACCTATCTGAAGGTACAGACTGAAGCTGCACGAATTGTGCAAACCACAGTCATGACGGCCGATGACATGCAGCAGTCATCGATTGCAGCCATCAAGAGCACCAGCACGGCATTGAGCCTGTCGATCGCATTGTTGATCCTGTCGGTGACATTCTTTGCACTGGAGCGTTCCCGTCTGTTGCTGGCCTTTTGTATCTTTCAGGTTTCGGTGGTGCTGTCGATTTGTACATTCGCAGGCGTTTTGCCGCAATTTTGGAGTGACCAGACACAAGCGCTATTCACTGGCCTGGGCACCTTGGCGCTCGTGTTCAGGCTGACCATGACGATCCTTTTGGCATGGGTTTATGTTTCTGCCTACAAGCCCTTTGAGGCTTATAACAAGCTTGTTTATGCTTTGTTACTTGTTTGCTGCGCCAACGTCGTGCTGGTATTGACCGGCAACGAGAGCCATGCCGCAATGATCAACTACGGCCTGGGTTTTCTCAGCCCGTTCATTCACATTTGGGGTGTCCAAACGGCACGGGTCCCGACGCCTGGGCGATGGATTTTTACGGCGGGGTGGGTGACATTCTTGTTGCTGATATTTTTGGGAATTCCCTACAGTTTTGGCGAGCCGGATTGGCGAGACCAGTTGAATTTAATCCAAAACAGCGGTGATTTGCGACTCAATGGGATACCGATTGGCTTGGTGGTTTTCTGGCTGGTCGCGATCGAAAAATCCAAGCGGAATCGACAAGAAAGAGGAGAGCGACAGGCCTTGCAGATTCAAGCCGCCGAGTCCCGCGCCCACCAGGCAAACCTTCAGGAGAGAAGGGAGCTGATTGACATGCTGACGCATGAGTTGAAAACGCCTTTGAGCACCATCAAGTTTGCGTTGGCATCCCTCAAAAGGACCGCTCTAGCTCAGGGTGAATCGTTTGAAAGGGTTCAGCACATTGATGCGTCGGTCAGCCGCATGGATGCCATGATCGAGCATGTGGCCCTCTCCAACAAAATCGAGCGCACCGATGTGCATGGCACAGAAGAAACGGTGTCAGCCCTTGAACTGATGAATGTGGTGATGCAGGAGTACCAGGAGCCTGAGCGTTTTGAACTGGACATTCAGGAAGGCGTTGTTTTGCGCGCCGACCCGCATTTTTTGGCGCTGATTATCGAAAACCTGGTGAGCAACGCCGTCAAATATGCTGCAGACGGAAAGATCAGAATCAGCATCCATGATGAGTCTGAAACCGTGACCTGTTTTCGCATCTGCAACCGCGTTGCCGACGACAGCCATCCCGATGAAGCGCGTTTGTTTGAGCGGTATTACCGGCACCCCAGCTTCCAGAACCGGCCCGGCATGGGCATTGGCTTGAGCCTGGTGCACTCGGCCGCCGAAAAAATGGGGGCCAGCGTTCGTTACCAAAAAGCCGAGCAGGAAGTCATCTTTGAAGTGAGGTTCCCCCGTTGATTGACAAGCTGAACCCTGAATCGAATGACAGCCATTGGCCCCTGGTTTTGGCGCTGGTGGAGGACGACCGCCTGTTGCGTGAAGAGATCGAAGTGCACCTCGCCGCGCACGGTTTTCAGGTGCACGCAGCCAACAGCGCATCGGGCCTCGATGACCTGAGTGCCCGCATTGCCTTTGACCTTTACCTGATTGACCTGAATCTGCCTGGCGAAAACGGCTTGAGCCTGTGCCGTCGGGTGCGGCAGGCCCGGCCAGACGCCGGCATCGTGATCATGACCGCCCGGGTGGCCCTGAACG
>CAIZSE010000044.1 GCA_903935585.1 uncultured Burkholderiales bacterium
ATGAGCCCCTCGGTGGCCAAGGGCGGCACGATCTCCTGCATCGTGCCCATGGTGTCGCACCACGACCACACCGAGCACGATGTGCAGGTCATCGTGACCGAGCAGGGCCTGGCCGACCTGCGCGGCCTGGCGCCCACGCAACGGGCCAGGCAAATCGTGGCGCGCTGCGCCCACCCTTCGTTTCGCCCGCCATTGCTGGACTACATGGACCGAGCCTGGCAACGCGGTGCCGGCAAACACACGCCGCACCTGCTGGACGAGTCGCTGAGCTGGCACAGCCGCTACCTCAAGACCGGGAAAATGTAAAAGCTGTCCCACCATTCCTGTCTAAGATGTGGCCATGAATGCACACCATCCACTGAGACACCGGCTGTTCCTGATCCTCGAACTCAAAAGCCACAAAGACAAGAAAACCGCCTGGGTTTTTTCATGGGTGCTGACCTTGGTGGTCTTGTTCAACATCGTGGCCGTGGTTCTGGAATCGGTGCCTTCGATCGAGCAGCAATACGGCCAGGCTTTGGCACTGTTTGACGCGTTTTCGGTTTTGTTTTTCGGTGTGGAATACCTGCTGCGGATCTGGACGGCTGCAGAAATGAAAAGACCCGCACAGGCCAGCGAGAATCGCCGCCGCCTGGGCTATGTGTTGAGCTTTCACGGCTTGGTCGACTTGCTGGCGATCTTGCCCTTCTTTTTGCAGTCCTTGGTGCCCGGACTGGATTTGCGCTTTTTGCGTGTCATCCGAGTCATGCGCATTTTGAAGTTGTCGCATTACTCCACGGCGCTGGAGGACCTGATTGCCTCCATCTACGCAGAAAGAGACGCTTTCATCTCGGCGCTTTACCTGCTGGCTTTGTCGATCCTCATCACCTCATGCCTGATGTATTTCGCCGAACACGCTTTGCAGCCCGACAAATTCGGCACCATCCCGGATGCCATGTGGTGGTCCATCATCACCATCACCACTGTGGGCTATGGCGATGTCACGCCCATCTCGGCCTGGGGGAAAGTGATCGGGGCCGTCACCGCACTGTCGGGGGTTTTCACGGTGGCCTTGCTGACCGGCATCGTGGCTTCGGCGTTTGCCACGCGCGTGCGGACTCAGGAAATTGAATTCACCACCGAGGTGGAAGAAGTCCTCAAAGACGGGCACATGCGCACCCAGGAACGGCGAACCATCGAACACTTGCGCCGGGAATTCAGCCTCACCGAAGACCATGCACAGGCCATCGTTCGGCAGATCATCGAAGAGCAATCCCTGTACGAGAAAAAGCCAGACTGAATCCGCACCCGCTATCTTGTCTGCCCCCTGCCCCCTTCCACCTGCCACCAGGCGGGGTTTCAGGTTGCCGGTTGACGCAAAGTCCGGCTGAGCAAAATCACCGGGATCAACCCCACCAGCACCAAGGCCAGTGATGGCAACGCCGCCTCCCCCAGTCGCTCGTCGCGCGCCAGTTGGTAGGCCACCACCGCCAGTGTGTCGCTGTTGAAAGGGCGCAGCACCATCGTGGCGGGCAACTCTTTCATCACATCGACAAACACCAGCAGCATGGCGGCCAGGGTGGTTCGTTGGAGCAAGGGGGCGTGCACACGGCGCATCAGGCCCCAACCGGTGACACCCAGCATGCGCGCGGAATCGTCCAGACTGACCGGAATGCGGGCATAACCGCTTTGCACCGACTGCAGCGCCACAGCGCAAAATCGCACCAGATAGGCCCAGACCAGTCCCAAAGAAGTGGCTGTGATCCAGGCACCGGCCGATGATTCTGGCCAG
>CAIZSE010000045.1 GCA_903935585.1 uncultured Burkholderiales bacterium
ACAGGGCACGGGTGACGTGCGCGGCTTGCATGGCCTGCTGGATCGTGTCCAGCTGGTCCATCAGCTCGGGGAAATTCAGGTGGCAATGGGAGTCGGTGTACATGGCTCAGCCCTTGGACAGCAGGGTTTGTTGGGCATCGGAGGTCAGTGCTTCCAGCATCAGACCGGCATTGAAGGGGTGCTCGGCGGTGCGGGCCGATTGCATCAGGCGCTTGAACCAGTCGGTCAGCACCACGGTCGAGGCCTTGCTTTCGGGCAATTGGGCCCCCTCAAAAAAGCGGGGTGCTGCGCCCAACTGGCGCAAAAGCAAATCGTGGCAAAGCTTTTGCAAGGCATCAATGGCCTGGGCCGGGCTCAGATCGGCCAGATGCCGGGCATCGCCTTGGCGCATGGCTTTGGGCAAGGCAGCCCACCAGGCTGGCAACAACCCGGCTTCGGCCTGGCGCAGCACATCGGTGGGCCTGCCCCCGGCACTGCGCAGCAAGGCCGACGCCTCGGGGGCTTGCAAGCCCTGTCCGGTCAGCCATGCCAGCGCTTCATCGGCCTCGGGCCACTTCATGGTGTGGGCAAGACAACGGCTGCGGATGGTGGGCAGCAACATGTGGCTGGCCTCGGTGGCCAGCACAAAGCGCACATCGCCAGGGGGCTCTTCCAGGGTTTTGAGCAAGGCGTTGGCCGTGATGGTGTTCATGCGTTCGGCCGGAAACACCAGCACCGCCTTGCCCCGTCCGCGCGCATTGGTGCGCTGGGAAAATTCCACCGCATCGCGCATGGCGTCCACCCGGATCTCTTTGCTGGGCTTGCGGGTTTTCTTGTCGATGTCATCCTGGGCTTTTTCAGACAAGGGCCAGCCCAGGTCGATCATCACGGTCTCGGGCATCAACACGGCCAGGTCGGCATGGGTGCGCACGGCAATCGCATGGCAGCTGGGGCAGTCGCCGCAGCCGCCTTGCGCGGTGGGTTTTTCACACAGCCAGGCCGAGGCCAGCGCCAGAGCCAATTCGTATTGGCCCAGGCCAGAAGGGCCTTGCAGCAACCAGGCATGCCCGCGTTGGGCCAGCAAATCACGGGTTTGGCGGGCAATCCAGGGGGCATTCATCACGGCGCTCATGGGGTGTTCCGTTTCAGCCAGTCGGCCACCACACGGCTCACATCCGCACCCACGGCTTGCATCGCCTGGGCGGCGTCAATGCGTGCGAAACGATGGGGCATGTCGTTTTGGCGCCTGGCGTAGCCGGCGCGCACTGCGGCAAAAAAGTCGGCCGGTTGCGATTCGAATTTGTCGGGCACGCGGGCCGATGCGAGGCGCTGCGCAGCGACGTGCGGGTCCAGATCAAACCAGAGGGTGAGTTCGGGCTGGCGCAAGGCGCCATCCGGCAGGGCTTGCACCATGCGCTCCAGTTGGGCCAGCACCTGCCAGTCAAAGCCCCTACCACCGCCCTGGTAGGCAAATGTGGCATCGGTGAAGCGGTCACACAAGACCACATCACCCCGGGCCAGTGCAGGCTCGATCACCTGCACCAGGTGCTCGCGACGGGCTGCAAACATCAACAGCGCCTCGGTCAGCGGGTCCATGGGCTCGTGCAGCACCAGTTCGCGCAGCTTTTCAGACAAGGGCGTGCCGCCCGGCTCACGGCTCAGCACCACCTCCCTGCCCGCTTGTTGGAACAAATGGGCCACGCGCTCGATGTGCGTGGACTTGCCCGCACCGTCGATGCCTTCAAAACTGATGAACAAACCGCGTGTCATGGGCTGTGTGAAATGGGTAAAAACCGATTGTCGCAGGCTCAAGGGCCGGCCTCAGTCTTTGGGGGCCTGAATGCTGCGTTGGTAACGGTTGACTGCCCGGTTGTGCTCGTCCAGCGTGGCGCTGAAGTGGCTGTTGCCATCGCCTTTGGCCACAAAATACAAAGCTTGCGTCTTGGCCGGTTGCACAGCTGCAAGCAGCGCCGCTTTGCCAGGCATGGCAATCGGTGTGGGCGGCAAACCACCGCGGGTGTAAGTGTTCCAGGGCGTGTCGGTGCGCAGATGAATGCGGCGCAGGTTGCCGTCAAAGGTTTCGCCCAGGCCATAAATCACGGTCGGGTCGGTCTGCAGCATCATGCCAATGCGCAACCGGTTGTGAAAAACGCCCGAAATCATGGGCCGGTCCGAGCCCTTGCCGGTTTCCTTTTCGACGATGCTGGCCAGAATCAAGGCTTCTTCAGGTGACTTGACCGACACATCGGCCTGGCGTGCGTCCCAGGCCTGAAGCAAATGGTTGTCCATGGACTTCATGGCCCGCTGCAAGACCGCCAGATCGCTCGAGCCCTTGGCATAAGCGTAGGTGTCTGCGTAAAAGCGCCCTTCCGGGGCCACGCCGGGACGGCCCAGTTGAGCCATCAGCACGTCATCGGGCAAAGCGCGGCTGTCGGGTTTGAGCTTGTCGGCCTTGGCCAGGGCCTGACGCACTTGCCGCCAGTTCCAGCCTTCCACGATCGTCACGCTGCGCAGGCTTTCTTCGCCACGCACCAGCATGTTCAAAAGGCGCTGTGGCGTCGTGCCGGGCGGAATTTCGTAACTGCCCGCCCGCATCTGGCGCGATTGGCCCGATGCGCGAAACCAGGCGTAAAGCAATGTGGGGGAGGTCTGCGCGCCGGCATCCACCACCGCCTGCGCCATGGCCTTGGGCGATGTGCCCGGCTCGATGGACAAATCCAGTGTGGCCTGGCGCGTGTCCATGGGCTGCTGCAGCCACCAGAACGCGCCTGCACCGGTGGCCAGGGCCAGAACCAGCAGGCTTGTCAGTAACTTCATCAAGCCTTTGAGCACGGCCATGTCCTTGTTCGAGTGTTGAAAACGTGGTGGGGATGATAATTCACGCCTTGTCAGAAGACCGAGTCACCCCATGAACACCCTTGCAGACACCCGCATTCCAATGAGCCACGTTTTGAACGGCATCAGCCCCCTGCCCCACCTGGGCGTGATCCAGGCCCAAGGCGAAGACGCTGCCCACTTTTTGCACAACCAGCTCAGCAACGACGTGCTGCTCTTGCCCGTGGGCCAGGCACGGCTGGCGGCATTTTGCTCGGCCAAAGGCCGCATGCAGGCCAGTTTTGTGGTCATTAAAACTTCGCCAGACACGGTTTTGCTGGTTTTGAACCTCGATTTGCTGGCGCAAACCCTCAAGCGCCTGTCCATGTTCGTGCTGCGGGCCAAAGTCAAAATGACCGACGCCTCTGACCAATGGCAACTGCGCGGCCTTCTGGGTGACCGTGCTGTTGCCGTGGTGGGGCAGCTCGCTGCGTGGCAGACCGTGGCGGCCGATGGCGCCCATGCGGTGGCGCTTTATCCAGCGGTTGCCGGTGAAGTCCAGGTGCCTCGCGCCCTCTGGGTGGCCCCGCAGGGGCACGCACTGCCCGCAGGCGCTGAACTGACCAGTGACTTGTGGCAATGGGCCGAAGTCATGAGCGGTGTGACGCTGGTCAGTCAGCCTGTGTTCGAGGCATTTGTGCCCCAAATGCTCAATTACGAATCGGTCGGCGGCGTGAACTTCAAAAAAGGCTGCTACCCCGGACAAGAAGTCGTGGCACGCAGCCAGTTTCGCGGCACGCTCAAGCGGCGCACGGCGCTGGTGCACAGCCCGGTGGCACTGAGCACCGGGCAAGATGTCTTCACCCCGACCGAGCCCGAACAGCCATGCGGCACTGTGGTGCTCTGCGCCACCCGGCCCGATGGCCAAGGGTTTGATGCGTTGGTCAGTGGCACCTTGCAGAGCATGCCAACCGGTTGGCGTGCTGGCGATGCACAAGGCCCTGCGCTGGACCTGCTGGCGTTGCCATACGTTTTGCTTGAAGATATTTGACGCTCAGAGCTTGCGCACCATCTCGATGTGCGCAATGCCTGCTTCTTCAAAAATCGCGCCGTGCGGCACGAAGCCAGCGCGTTTGTAAAAGCCTTCGGCGCTGCACTGGGCGTGCAAAACCACCTGGGCATCGCCCCGATTTTTGGCAGCATCCATCAGGGCATGCAGCACCCGGTGGCCCAGATCGCTGCCGCGCATGGGCTTTTTCACGGCCATGCGGCCAATGCGGGCCACGCCGGGCGCGTGCTGCAACAAGCGGCCAGTGGCCAGAGGCATGCCCATGCGGTTCAGGGCCACGGCGTGCAAGGCCGTGTCGTCCTCGTGGTCCCATTCCATCTCGGCCGGCACTTTTTGCTCATGCACAAACACCTCGGTGCGCAGTGGGCTGGCCAGGTGTTTGAAGTCGTGCCACGAACCGACGTGAACCTGCACCATGTCCTCGCCGCGCTCAAAGCCTTCCATCATGTCGCGCAAGGGGGGTGCGATGGGCTGGCTCTTTTTGGCCACAGGATCGGCATACACATAAACCAGCTCGCTGGTGATCAGCAGTTCATCCCCCCGAAAAATCGCCCCCACGAAGGTCATGGACGAATTGCCAATGCGGTCACAGCGCATGCACACCGTCAGAAAGTCGTCCATTTCAGCGCTGGCGTGGTACTCGATGCTGGCCTTTTTGACAAACAGATCGCCGCCCAGCTGGTGCATGGTGTCGGCATAAGGCATGGCCAGCTTGCGCCAATACTCGGTCACGGCGGTGTCGAAGTACACAAGGTAATGGCCGTTGAATACAATTTTCTGCATGTCGACCTCGACCCAGCGAACGCGCATGCGGTGAGAAAAACGGAAATCCTGGGGTTTCATGGTTCAACTTTCAAAAGCGGTTTTCAAGGCCCTGCCCGCATCGGCGTGCGCTTTCAGAGCGTCGGGGATGGCGCGGCCCATGGTGATGAAACCGTGGACAACGCCTTTGTAAATTTCCAGATCCACTGGCACACCGGCCATGCGCAGGGTGTCGGCGTATTGCACGCCCTCGTCCACCAGGGGATCGCATTCGGCCAGACCAACCCAGGCCGGCGCCAGACCCGAGTGGTCCGGGGCGTTCAAGGGGGCAAAACGCCAGTCCTCGCGGTCAGTCGGGTCAATGTATTGGGCAAAAAACCAGTCCACTGTCGCCTGGTCAAGCATGAAGCCTTCGGCGAATGTGTGGTGCGAAGCGGTGTCCTGGTGGGCGGTCGTGCCCGGGTAGAACAGCAATTGCAGGCGCAGTTTCAAGCCCGCATCACGGGCCATCAAAGCGCAAACGGCGCTCAGCGTTCCCCCTGCGCTGTCGCCCCCCACCGCCAGCCGGGTGCCGTCCAGCCCCAGACTTTGCCCGTGCTGGTGCAGCCAGTTCAGCGCATCCCAGCCATCGTGAACGGCCGTGGGAAAGCGGTGCTCCGGCGCCAGGCGGTAGTCCAGTGAGACCACGGCGCAATGCCCCAGGCGGCTCAGTTGGCGGCACAGCACATCGTGCGTGGTCAGGCTGCCCACAGTGAACCCACCACCATGGAGGTAGAGCAGCACAGGCAAGGCGGAGTCGCCCGGTTTTTGTTGGGGGGCATACAAGCGGGCGGGCATGGGATGGCCATCGCGGGCAGGCATGAACAGGTTTTCCACCCGGTCCACATGCGGCGGGGGTTGCAGGTCGAGCATGGGGCCACCGATGTCGTAAAACTCGCGGGCTTGTACAGGGGTCATGACCGCCGTGGGTGGGCGGCCTGCGCGGTGCACGCGCTCGATCAAACTGCGTGTGGCGGCATTCAGCAAGGACCGGGGGTTGGTGTGGTGGCTGCTCATGAGGTGGCTGTTGGGGTGGTCGGTATGGCTACGCTGGCGCACGCCCTGTACCCAAACAAGGGTGACAAGGCCAAAGGCGATTCTTACCTCAAAATAGACCTTGAATCGTACAACGCCCCGCTGCTCGGGTCTGTCACCTGATCCCTGTTGAGCCCACCTGATTGGAGTTTTGCCGCATGTCTTTCATCAATTACGTCACCCAGATACAGATCGATTTTGGCGCAGTCAAACTGCTGCAGGCCGAATGTGAGCGCGTGGGCATCCGCAAACCCCTGATCGTGACCGATGCGGGCGTCAAGGCCGCTGGTGTGTTGCAAAAAGCACTGGATGCCCTGCCCGGCTTGCCCTGCACAGTATTTGACCAGACCCCTTCCAACCCGACCGAGGCGGCGGTTCGCGCGGCAGCGGCAATGTACAAAGAGCACGGCTGTGACGGGTTGATCGCGGTGGGCGGCGGATCGGCGATCGACTGCGCCAAGGGCGTGAGCATTGCGGTCAGCCACGAAGGTCCACTGAAGAATTACGCCACCATCGAAGGGGGTTCGCTCAAGATCACGGACCGGGTGGCCCCGATCATTGCCGTCCCCACCACCAGTGGCACCGGCAGCGAAGTGGCCCGGGGTGCGATTTTGATCCTGGACGATGGGCGCAAACTGGGCTTCCATTCGTGGTTCATCGTGCCCAAAGCCGCCATTTGCGACCCCGAACTGACCTTTGGCCTACCCCCAATGCTCACGGCGGCGACCGGCATGGACGCAGTGGCGCATTGCATGGAAACTTTCATGGCTGCGCCCTTCAACCCGCCCGCTGACGGCATCGCGCTCGACGGTTTGGCACGCGGTTGGGCCAACATCGAACGCGCCACTGTGAACGGGCAAGACCGCGAAGCCCGCCTGAACATGATGAGCGCCAGCATGCAAGGCGCGATGGCGTTCCAGAAAGGCCTCGGTTGCGTGCACTCGCTCAGCCACAGCCTGGGCGGTGTCAACCCCCGCCTGCACCATGGCACCTTGAACGCCATGTTTTTGCCCGCTGTGGTGCGCTTTAACGCCGTCGCCGAATCGGTGCAAAAAGAAAACCGCCTGAACCGCATGGCCCAGGCCATGGGGCTGCAAAGCGGCTCGGACATTCCCGATGCCATCCGCGACATGAACGCCCGTCTGGGCCTGCCCACAGGGCTGAAAGCCATGGGTGTGGCCGAAACGCAGTTTGATGCGGTCATTGCCGGCGCGCTGGCCGACCACTGCCACAAGACCAACCCACGCATCGCCTCGGCCGACGAATACCGCGACTTGTTGCTGACGAGTTTGTGAGCCTCAGCGTCGAAGTATTTCAAGGATCAATTTGTGAGCCTCAGCGTCGAAGTATTTCAAGGATCAATATCAGGCTTGGCTGACTTCATCAGGCACCCTCAGTTAACAGCACTCGTTTCCCGGAATCGTCAGTACGAATACGAACCTCGCCTGAGTAAAAGTGTGCCTGGACGGGAACCACATAGCGGTGTGAGTACGTCAGCATCAGCATGTAACCTTGCGTTCGGTTGTGCAAGATGTGCTGCTCACAACTCTGAAAAGCTACCTGCACATCACTTAAATAAGCTGCCTCGGAAGTGCAAGACAGATGGCCGATGAAAAAGTTTTCGGTCTGCGCCAATAAGTCCTTGTTCACAGTACTGGGCGATTGCGTGCAGTAAACAATGCCGATGTTGAACTTGGCCCCTTCCTTGGCAAAACGCGAGTAAATACTCAAGCCAGGACTGCCTTGCGGAGGGAAAATGTTGTGAGCCTCTTCAAAATACACCTGAATAAAACGGTTGTTCAGGCTATTGGAGACAAACTTGCGCTCCTGCTCGTGAAAAAGCGAAGTGCAAATGCTTCTTGCAAAGTATCTCAATAACTTCTCACTGGCACTGCTGAAGTTGACAATAACCGTTTTGCTCTCGTCAAGGGCTACCAAGATCTCCTGTGTGAAATTACCTGCCAAGGGGCTGTGAAAAGGCATGCAGGGGCGCAAAAGGTCAATTGCGTGACCATTGCCGCAAAGGATGTCGATCATGACTGCCTCATCAGAGTCAAAGATGTACTGACCATGAGGATTGAGACTCGGATCATTGCGGAACATGCGCGCAAAACGGGCTACCACACGTATCTCCAGCATCATGGAAGAAAAATCGAAAGGTATAGACGGCGCAGGCTTGTTCATCACCTCCATATACGCTGAGGACCGGGTGGTCTGTGCAAACCCGGGGTTGAACGGGTTCGTCATCCCCTTTTCCAGCAACCACACTTTCATGCGCTCAGAGTTGTATTCGCACCCAAAAGAATCCAGCAAGGCCCAGAAAAGCATCCACTTTCGAGTTATCCGCCTGAACTCGATTTCATTCATGAGCGGCAATTGCACCAGTTTGGGCAATCGGCAAGTGAACAGGTTGCGCAACTCCGGTCCTTCAGTGACATCGTCGGACAGGATTTCAGAGATCACTTCCAGCGCCTCATCCGAGCGCTGGTAAAAATTGAAACGCAGCAAACGCGCATTGGGATCACTGCGGTTTTCAGTCATGAAGTAACTGATGCAGCGTGATTCATAGACCTGCGCCAGAGCCTTGTCGCCATCCTGGGGGTTGATATTGGCGTATTCGCCATTGACATCGAAAATAAGTTGGCCCACGTTGGGGTTGGCAACTGTTGCGTCCAGCATACCCTGAGCAACAAGCTTGACCACATTGGATTTACCCAGGCGGGTCTTGCCAAACATCGCAGTCCGCTTGCCGCGAATGTCCGCCATCGAGATACGCGCTGGATGCATGGCTCGGCGGTATCCCTGATCCTCACCGCTACGAAACACGCCCAACTCAACTTGACTGATCTGTGACAGCGTGCCGTTGACGAGCATTTCCATGATGCTCGTCGAAGGCCAGTAAAGGTGGAGACACGATGATGGAAAGCCAACAGTCACATGAGCGCTGAATACTGGCCGCAGTTGGTCAGGCTCGGGTGCACTGTAACTGCCCAGGACATCGCACTCAAGCACCCCTTGCACGTGTTCAGGACTGTCCCAGGCCACTCCCTGCGGCAAACTTGCTTGCAGCAAATTGCGACAAGTCATGGCTTCGCGCGCATTCTCATCCGGCAACCGCTGCAAAGCACGCACACGCAGAACGAACAGCCTGTCCCTCAATAACCGTTGGGGGTCTGGTGCACGAAGGTCGGTAGCAGCCACATCAGTGAGCACAGCCAGTAACAATTCCCCTGCTGCCAATTCATGGGCGGTCTGCTCAACAGGTGCCAACAAAAATCGCTGCTGCTCGAACCCCAGAGACAAACACACCCCAAGGTGGTGCTCAGGGCCCAAGTCATCTGGACTGAGCCAGAGGGGCTGGGTTTTTGCTGCATTCATTGGATAAAACCTTACAAGAGTGAGTCATTGAATTCATACCCCGTTCTGGCCGTGACTTCAAGGTCATGCTCAACACACGTCGTGCATACCAGATCTGTCGTGCCGGACTGGGGCTGTGGTAAGCGCCCAATGCACGGTAGGTTGGCCCCCAAGTCTTGAAGTTTTCAGACAAGAGCCAAGCCGCCACCAACGTATTTACACAGGGGTCCCATAAATCGTTTTCAGTCAGTCCGTGCTGATGGAGCTTTCTTAACCAGCGGCTATTGATCTGCATCAGCCCGATGTCATGCGTGCCATCGACATTACGGTTTAAAGCCCGCGAATTGGATGATGACTCCACCACGGCAATGGCATGCAGCAGATCTGCGGGGACCCCATAACGGCTGGATGCCCAGTTGACGCAGGCTTGGGAGGATGTTGCCAACAACACCAGTAAACTGATCGCGAACCAGACAGCCCTGTGTTTCATGGAACGACAGATGACCAAGTCATGGTTTTAGAATTGCAAAACAGCAAGCTACCCGAGCTGACATCAAGGCCCAAACTGGACTGAGCAGACACGCAAATTTCTCCGGGAATAACACCTGGCAAGCGAAGACTGTCTACCTGGAGTGACTTTACATGCGCCTCATCGACAGTCGCTGCCCCCATTTCCGCGCGGCCACTCAGGTGAAGGGTATCTCCCTGCAGAGAATTTGCCTGCAAATGCGAAAGCCCTTCAAGGCGGTGCTGAGCAAAATTCCAGTCACCCGAAATGACCGACTGGCCGTCCCGCCTCGCCCACTTGGACTCATCGTTCAATATCGTCACCGATCTGAGACCCACGATGCCTGCCAGACCTCCTTGTTGCGAATCAGTCACCGGGTTCTTCAGCCTGAACCTGTCACTCGATCCAATAAGTTCATGATTTAGAGAACCATCGCTTGTGCCGGCTGCACCGTCGCCCAATTCTGCAAACAGCATGTTTACCTGATCGCGTCGAGAAAATAGCCAAGGCCCGCCATCGAGTCGATAAGGCTGAAGGTTGTAGACCAAGGCTTCATATCCGTTGGGTCGCTCGCATGTCAAAGCGCTGCATTGGCTTTTTAACAGTATCCCAAGCTGAGCCGGAGCAAGGTCATGCGGCAAGGATGCAAGCATCATCACCTGTGAACCATGAGCCAACAAGAGATCTCCAGCCTGGTGTTCCTCCATCAGTCCCAGCGACCGCAAGTCATTGACGGACGGTTGCATGATGTTAAAAATCGTGATTTTTTTGCCTTTATAAGACAAGGATCCTGAGCACGAGCCTAAACTTATCAGAGCGGGTATCGCCAAAATATCAGTGCCGTAAACAGGGGTACTGCACTGCGTTGAAACGGCTGCAAGGGACTCGCTAAACGCCTGTATATACCTCACAGTTGCCGCCTGTACCCCTCGATAACGCTCAGCCATCGACTGTGCGCCCAGTTGCTGCAAGTGCGCCTGCATGGATAAGCTCATCATCACCATAAAGGCCGATCCGATGGATAAAACCAAAGTCAATTCCAACAAGGTGAACCCACATTGGTTGTCCAAGGTTTTGCGTCCAGCACGGTCGCCTTTGTCAAACCTATTGTTTGACATTAAGACCCGACTGCATGGACATGGCCGTGCTCATAAAACCTGCAAACATCAAACCCAGGACAAGCCCACAACCCAGCATCATCAAGGCGCTAAGTACGTTGGCACGGCGCTCAATTATCACCATCATCTGATCAATTGCGTTGGAGCCCGTACGAATGAAGGCCTCCACTGGATCACGACGCTCCGAGGCATCTTGCACCTTATCAGCCATATCCATATTGAGGACGCCCGTCCGGAAGGCGTGTCCAAAATACGGCGTACTGGGTCGAGCGAGATTACGCATAATTTTGCGAATATGCCACTTCATCCAAGGTGAAGAAAAACCCTGTGCTCGGTCAAGCGAAGTTCTCAGGGAGATGCCTGAGCGCATCATGGCTGCTAGTGAGACAAGCATCAAAGAGCCAGCAAAATCACGGTAAAGATTGTAGGGAAAGTAGTTGTCAACCCGTACACGCATGTCTCCGACCCAGCGTTCAAGAGAATAAAAAAATAACAAAAAAATAATTACAAAAAAACCTACAACAAACAGGCCCTCGCCGGTAACGAATCTTGAAATCAAGTAGAGCACCTGGCCCAGTGGTGGCCACTTGGCGGGCGGTAAAAGCTCAATCAAAACCGGAACTGCCAGCCACGAAAAACCTGAAAGCATGACTGAAAAAAGCACTAAAAGAAATATGGGATAAGCCAAAGCTTTCAGCAAAAGTCCCCGCATTTTTTCAACTTTCTCGACGATCTGCGCCATGTACAGAAAGCCATCGGCCATCAATTGGTCTCCAGCACTTTGCGTCGCGTCCATCAGGGTACGCTCCAAGGGCGTGGCAATGTGCGTCAGCGCAGCAGATACTGAACCGCTTTGCAGGCCACGCAGCATTTCCAGATATGCCAGAGAAACCGATGAGTTGCGCGTGCGTGCACGCACCTCATATTTACGAAGGGTGTTGACGAGAGGCACACGCTCACGCAGGCTGGCCGAGAGCTCATAATAAAGATTTCCTCGAGTACGATGCAGCGCCCGTCGCCCTTGTCGAAGCTTGAACTTTAGCCACAATTTGCGCATGGTCAGCCCATGGCCCGGGCGCGTGCCAGCAAGGCAGGTGCACCAAAGCAACGCTCAAAGTGAAATGGATCAAGCTGCCCCTTGGCAACCAAGTAAAGCGCATGTCCCCATGCTTCTTTGCCACGCATATCAGCCTCATCAAAACCCGCTTTTCTCTGACCCATTGCATAGACCCGAGCTTGAAGATCATCCCCTTCGCGTAGCAATGCCAGCAAGTTCGGGTCAACCGGCACCACCTCGGCCACTACGGTCACGCCATGCACCCCGGCATGTCCCTCATCATTGGTCTGAAGACCCTCTTCCGCACAATGCGGGCAGCCGCGCTGACTGGCGCAGCGCATCTTTGCCGGATCGATCTTAAAAATCCGCTCATAAGCCTGCAACGAAGATGCGGGCAGTACTTGATCGGCCGACACACTGCAATGAACACAATTGATGGGCACCAAGGCCTGGTACACCAACAAGGACAAAAAATCTGCGTCGCAAACATCTTCACGCCGCAAGCCGATTTGCTCGGACGTCAGCCGACTGACAATGCTCAACGCTGATGTGGCGTGCACCGTGGTCAGCAGTTTATGCCCTGTCTGTATAGCGGTTTGTGCCATCGTTCCAGAAAAGCTGTCGCGTATTTCGCCAAACATGCCCACATCGGGGTCCATGCGCAAAAAAGCCATCATGGCTGACTCAAAGGGGTTGACTGTCTGCCCTCCTGCCTGACGCTGAATGGAAAGGTGAGATACGCCGGGAATGTTGTATTCAACAGGGTCTTCAATGGCAACAATTTTTCGGCGATGCCCCAGGGTGAGATGCTGTAACAAGCTGCACAGGGTTGTGGTTTTCCCTGAGCCTGTAACGCCTGCAATGAAGACGCCACCCCAAGCCGAGGCACTGGCCTGTATCAGTTGCTCGCACTGCCAGTCGGTATAGCCAAGCGCCTCCAGTCGAGGAAGACTTTCCTGTGCCTGCTGACCGACCCGCAAGATGCGCAAAACGACATCAAAACCACCGGCAGTTGGATGACTCTGGTAGCGTAACAACACTTTGCCTTGTGCCAAGTCGAGCGCAATAAGTGCAGACTGGGCCATGCCCGCATTGAAAGCGACCTCGGTTCGCGTTCCCTCCTGGGCAAGCATCGTATAGGCAGCCGCAACCCCTTGGACTACCATGCGCGCAGGGAAATTTGCCACCTTTCGCATCAAACCATCCCTTCGCACCCGCAGCATCCCTGCATCGCCCCGAACCTCCAAGTGCATGTCGCTGGCCCTCAAATCCATGACGCGGGAAACCGTAAGGCGCAGCCACTCCAATGGGACCGAATCGGTGACCAGTCTTGAGAACACCTCGTGGTCTTGCCTATCCCTCTTTCGCGAGATGACGGAATCCTTTTCGTGAACGTGCTCTTGTAAAAAGGTTTTGATCACATCGTCCGCGCAGGTGTATGCCCCGTCAAGGGTCCAACCCAATCGACGCCCTTGTTGAACCGCATCAAACCAGGCCGTGCCCGCATGCGCTGACTTACAAGCCAAAACTGCAAAATGAGAATTGCGTGTCTCCAGTACCACCAGTTTGTCAGACACGTTGGCATTTAAATGAATTAGCGGGGAGTCGCCATGGCTGGCAATACTTACAAAGCCAGGCAATTCCGCATAGTCAGCAATTTCACCCAAACTGCGCATTCCAGCCATTAGCGACTCTCCAAAGTTTTTGAATTGGCTCGTGTAAAGCCTGGTCCGGATGCTGGCTCCCTAGACAGCGACGAGGCCTTAACTTGAGCCTGAGAAAAACCAGTTGAAGGGTTGGGTGCCATTGGCAAGCCCCCCCCAGAAAGCATCGGCGCCTTCATTTGTACTGAAGGGAGTCCGGATAATTGGCCAGCTTGCAGCGGCAAGCGTTGCGACAAAATGCCTGTATCAGAAGCATCCAGCGCATTAGCAGAGGCGACATTTACGCCAAGTTCACTGAGGAACTGTTCAGGTCTTGTGCCAACGTCTGGGGCAGGCAAACTAAGCCGGCGACCATGGCCTTGTAACTGCAAGCCTGTCGCGTCCATAGACAGTACCTTCCAGCCCGCAGCCAGATAGGGTAAATCACTGCTGTGCAACACATGGGTTTTTCCTTCGATCACAACAACTGCAGAGAACGCTTGATTTAGACCGAAAATCGACCACACGATCGGTGTCTTTCGGTGCAAGACCTTAGGCAAGGGTTCAGGTTGCGGCCTTGCAACCCTGCGAGGGTCAAGGGCAGACTCTTTTTGGGCCTTGATAGAACCTATCAAACCCGACAAGGTGGCATCCGCAGGTTGTGCCGCCAACACCAGAGGCAACAACATTGCACTCAATAGCAACCAAAAAAGCGGCTTGACACTCATCGCCTTACTGCTTTGCATAGTAGGTTCCTGAAATAGCAAAAGTAGGCTCCTTCATGTACAAATCCCCTGTGTTCGGATCATCAGGTTGCACCATTTCAGTCGCTGAAATTTTGGGGTTAGGCAGGTCCAGCACCAAGGACTGCACGCGAACGAATTCGGGCAACTGCAACGAAGTCAACATCCATAGCCCATGCTTTAAAGACCACTGGCCTACGAAAACAGGGTCCACCAAAACGGATGGGTCCTGTTCGCCACCGAGCAATTTGGGGGGGTCAATGCGCGAAACCGAAGATCCCAAGAGCTTGAGATCGTGGAAAAAATCACCCAGCTCACGGCGAACCTCTCGCTTACCCAACAAGGTTTCACGAACACGACCGTCAGGAGTGGCCGATTTGGGAAAAACATGTTCAGTGATGAGTTTGCCGATCAACGCCTCAGCTTCCGGCTCAGCATCGGCGACAAGACTCGCACCAGTGGGCAGTGCTTTCAGGAAATCAGCAGATGATCCAAACAAACTGGTCCATTCCGCGCGACAGCGGTCCAGATCGCACTGAACTTGAGTCAATGCCCAACCACGGTGCACCAAGGGCAACGGTTGAAAGACATCTTGCCATTGTTGAAGGACATCATTGGGCGCTGGTGGCAGCGAGGTCCAAGCTTTTTCCAAGGCTTTCGCATACACCTTTTGCTGATACGCTGGACTGCGTTGAAGCTCTTCACGAGATGACTCTCGCCAATGCTCAAGACCCCAAGCACCAGAGCCCAGAAAGAAGCACGCCAATACAAAGGCGACAACGCCTTGCCCCAACGCGCGCTTAGAGCGCATGCTGCGCACACGTGCCGACTGCACCGGAATGACAAATAAGTCCTCTGGCTCCACGGCCTCCTGACCTTCCAACCAATTGGTATTGCCCACCAGTCGCATGGGTTGGCCACGTTGTATAGCCAGAAACTCATCGACCATGGCATGGGCCATGGGCAGATCTAACAGGGCGTCGTAGCCGGGCAAGGGGCGTGAGTCCTGAAGTGCAATCACCGCATAGCGCTGTTGAGTCAGTTCGAACACAAACAGCTCAAGTCCCCCTTGCGAAAATCGGGATGCCAGTTGTAGCGGCGCAGAATAATGAGGGCCACGTGAAGTCAGCGCACCGCCCATGTAACCGACGATATCTTCCATCTCTGAAAGCGCGTACCAGCGCATCCCCTCCTGGCGTGCCAAAGAGAGCGCACGTGCCATACGCCGCGTAGGTGGCACCATACGCCAATCCATACCGAAGACAAAATTAACCCCTTCAATGTTAAATACCACTTCTGCAGAAGCGACTTCAGCACCAATATTCTTAATGCCTTTCCGTCTGCTAAACAGCCGATTTCTCAACCATCTCCAAAAGCGCGTCATTGGCTACAACTCCAAAATTCGAGGTGTGATCATGAGTACCAGCGTTGTCCTCGCACGAGCACTGGACCGGCTACCGGGAACGACATCTCGGACAACATCGCTCTGCTTGGAGTCTGTTGATGCTGTCTCGAAACCACTCAGCACAACGGTGTCCCCGCTGCGAACAGACATCCGCTGCTGTGTTACAAAACTCGACACATTGGGTTGCTGAATGGTTTGCTGAGCTTGCCCACTGCCACTGGTGAAAGATGCAATGTCCTTGAGTGAACTGATTGACACGCCACACTGCAGCAAAACCATGTTGGAGTCCAGAATGACGGGCAGCAAGGTAATGTTGAAGCCCGTGACGACCTCACCTGGTGTGAGTCCAGGGGGTCCAAATGCAACGGCACCAGCGCCACTTACAGCGCTCGGTGTGATTTGCTTGAGGTAGCTTTGTGTGTTGACGGACCCAAGAGGAACGGGCTGTCTGTTCATGGTGTTGATAACACTGGAGTAGCTGGTGCTGACGCGACCAAAACTCTCAAGAGCCTTGACCATCAGATTGCTGGTCGAGCCATCGGGGTTGGCCTTAATGAAGCCCACGCTGCCTGCGTTAGTGGTCACTAAAGGCGCTGCGACTGCGGCTAGCATCCCCATCCCTGTGACCTGCCGGACATAGTTCCAGTCGATGCCGCGTTCAAAATTATTGTTTAGTGTGACTTGCAGAACCTCAACATTCAGTGACACTTGGCGAGAGAGTTGGCGGTTGATGCCCTCCAGGTAACGCTCCACCGCTTCAACATTTGAGGCAGAATCCCGAACGGTCACAAGGCCCATCGTCGAGTCAACACTGAACCAGCCTACTCGTGAGACCATTTTCGCTAAATTTTTATCGATGCCTGACCAGATATTCATCTCCGAATCTGAAGACAGGGACATACCGCCGCCAAGTTGAACACCGCCAGACTGTGACAGGTTGCCCGGCAAGCTTCGCATCGAAATGGAACGGGAAACCATCCTGAAAAAACGGATTTGTCCACCACTGTAAGTCCATTGCACCCCAGTGCGACTCGCCACATAGTCAAGTAAGCCGTGCAAATCGCCGTCGTAATCGAGCGAAATCAGCGGCAACTCGGACTGCACGGGCAAGAGTCGTGGACCACCCGCTGTCTCAATGGCCTCGGCAGCAGAGCGGCTGGGATCAGATACTGGATGACGAGAGATCTGAGTTGCAGCACCGGCCTGGGTTCCACCAGTCCTTTGCAAGGGTGAGGATTCGAGTACAAAGGCCGATGGTGGCAACAACGCATCAGCCGAAACACGCACCGGGATTCGAATGAGTCCCTCGATCCATTCGCTGACGGTACTCAAATTGTGAGAACCTGCAGCCTTCAAGGTCACTCTTTTGATCTGCGCCGGAAGCAGTTGTCCCGCATCAAAGGGAACAGACTTGGTTGAAAAGCGCAGGCGGGAATCAGAGGTGACCAAGGCTGCTACAGGCGCAGCGTTGTGGAGTTGTTGATGTGCCGCAGAGGTACGCGACAAGACCCGTGCATGGTCGTTAATAGCAAGATCCTCATAAGGACTTGCACAACCACTCAAGGCCATGACTGCCAATACCCCTAATCTGCCCAATAGACAGGCCCCATGACAAGTAAAAAGTTGACGCTCCATCAAAGTCCTCCCCCGGACCGATGGCGGATCCGAAGCACCTTGGTTTTGCCATTCATGACAGCCTGCAAAGGGTAGTCGCTGTCGGACAAGCTGTTCATCACTTCGTGGAGTGCGTCTGAGAAAGTCCCGCTGAGCAACACCCGAACTTCAACAGGGAAATCTCGTTCAGCCTCCCAGACCAGTTGCCAACCCGTCTGCGCACTCCAACGCTGAAGAACAATCGACAGGCGACGATCCGAGGGGCTCAGCTGCCATTCAAATTCCGTACCCGCGTTCGTGTCGATCTGATCTTTAAGCGCGCCATCCACCCTGGCAGGACCAGAAGCCTGACCAGAACCCGATACGGAAGGCAATGGACTTTGCGGGAAACTGGCCCATTCAATGTCCATGCGTAGCAACTCGACCCCGGGTTGGCCTTTGGGGCTGACTTTAGGCGTAGTCGCTTGCGCATGGTGCAAGGTGCTGAAGGCAAGCAATGCCAACAGCACCTGCACTAACCGTAAACGGAGACGCTTCATGTGCGGGCTATCAGCGCCAGGAGGGTTCTGTTGCCCCTACCCGAGCAGGCGGTACTTGCAGTCGTCGTGTTCAGGGTTAATGAACCATTGGTGGCGTAAGTTCCAACGTTGGTGGTGCCCGTGGTTGTCCCTGTGGGTTTGAGTGCTGCGGGCCCGACATGTATCGAAGCCACTGACCGATTGGTAATCAGCGTTTGCAACAGCGGCATGCATGCATCGTCCGGGATGTTGGTAATCCAGTATGCAAAACCCTGGTTAATCTGTCGAAGACGCGGTATCGCACTGGTGGTGTTCGTCATCAAATATTCATGGGACCCGGGAAAAGGACCCGTCACCATCACAGATTCGAGCCCCTTGTCTTTGACACGATTGTCAGGCCAGACGTTGAATGAACTCATGACGCGTGTACCGGTTTTTGCAGTATTTAGACTCGACGTATTTTGTTGAGTCGAAAATGCATCAACGGCAGCACTGATGGTCACTGGAATTTGCTTTCGAGCTTCAGTCATCTGACGATCGAAATTCAGTTTTTGAATGCCCATCATCGCGCCGAGAATCAAAGCTGCCAAGACTGTCGCTGCAATGCCCATTTCCATCAAACTCAGGCCTTTTTGACCCTCCAGCCTGGAAATGCCTGAAGCTGCTGTGGTGAATTTATTGGTCGTCATGTTGCTGTACTCCACGACCGGGTTACTGGCGAAACACCACGGCAATGTCGACAGCCGAGCCTAAGGCAGGTTTACATGCCGAGGCCAGTTCGGTCACATTGATTGCGCCGGTGTCAGCCGCTTTGACGACGTTGCTTGAAGGCGTTGCCCCATCTGTGGGCGCTGAGCCTGCTGATTGGCCGGCATAGATCGAGAACGAAACTGCATCCATGGCAGTGATCAATTCAGCACAGGCATCAACCGGCACTTGCCTCAGTGTGTAAATGAAGCCCCCGTTAGCGGGCATTGTGCCGATGGCAGTCGTGTTGGAAAATACCAGCTCGCTGCTTCCGTTAATCACACCACGAACGGTCCAGTTCGAGCCAGAAACCGAGCTTCTCTCACTTGGCCAGATGCCCAGGGGGGCCAGCACATTGGTTGTTGCACCGGTCGTGTTGGTTTGCTTGGCGAACTGCCGCTGTATTTTAGATATGACCGTCGCAGACTCCTTGACCTGGTTGTTCACGCTGTTGGTCAGCATGACCTGCCGGGTTCCAAGCAAGGCTCCAACCAAGATGACTGCCACGATGGCCAGAGCCACCGACAACTCCACCAGGCTGTAACCTCTTTGAGAGGCCAAACGAGTGTTGAAAGTTCTGTTGAATTTCATGATGCCGACTCCAAAAAGTTGATAAGGAATTTCATCTTATGCTCATGAATATTTTTGGGAACTTTATTTGTAAGAAAATGTTTATTTGACTTGTTTGTAATTTAAATTTAAGTTGAAAAAATTCTTTGGAATAGTCATGTCATTTCACATCCGTTACACACCATGTACCTCACACTAAACGCTGCTTTTCTTGTCATTGCGAGCGGCCTGGTGGGTTTGTGCATGGGCAGTTTTCTGAATGTCCTGATCCACCGCTTGCCTCAAATGTTGCTGGCCAGCGCAGACCCTAACAAGAGCGCACAAGATCTTGGAATCTGCTGGCCGGCATCGCACTGCGTCCATTGCCTTCAACCGTTGCGTTGGCATGAAAACATTCCACTGACCAGTTTTGTTTGGTTGCGCGGGCGTTGTGGACATTGCGCGCAGCCCATCTCCTGGCGTTATCCGCTGGTCGAACTTCTCAGCGCCATTTGGCTCATGAGTTGTGCGACAAAGTGGGGGCTGTCAGCAACGGCGATGCTCAACGCCTTGGCCGGTCTTTGCCTGATCGCCCTTGTGTTCATCGATGCAGAACACATGCTGTTGCCGGATACACTGACTCAGCCTCTGCTTTGGGGTGGACTTCTGAGTTCTTGCTCTGGTTGGACCACAACCCATGCGGAACATGCCATTCTGGGCGCTGTGCTGGGTTACATCCTTTTGGCCGCTCCAGCAGCCATATACCGATGGCGAACTGGCGTGGACGGTCTTGGTGGAGGGGATGCAAAATTGTTGGCAGCCATCGGCGCGTGGCAAGGTGTCATGGCGCCACCAGCGGTGCTCATGATCGCCGGTTTAGGCAGCTTGTTCTGGATGGTGTGCTGGCGACGGCAAGGCTTGATGACGCGAACGCCCTACCCCTTTGGCCCCTGGTTGGCCGGGACCTGTATGGCGGGCTGGTTATGGGCGGCTTGAAGAGCCGTATTCTTGAGGGCACAGGGAAGGCAAAGCCGATGGCGATCCCTATCGGATCATCGGCGTAAATGCTTTGCTTTCAGAACGTCAAAGGGCTTCGTGGCTGGGCATTTTGGCGCCCACATGAATCTCGCCCCGTGCTTCGGCCAGTTCCACCTGACGCTGGCGCTCGGCCAGTTTTTCTTTTTGCTCGGGGGTGCGCTGGTCGTGGCAATGGGCGCAACTCACGCCCAACACATAGTGCGGCGACAACTTGTCTTGCGCGCTCAAGGGCCAGCGGCAAGAGCGGCACAAGTCGTGGCTGCCCACGCCCAGGCCGTGGCCCACGCTCACGCGCTCGTCAAACACAAAACACTCACCTTCCCAAATGCTTTGCTCGGGTGCCACTTCTTCCAGGTATTTGAGGATGCCGCCTTCGAGGTGGTAGACCTCGTCAAAACCGCGCATTTTCATGAGGGCTGTGGATTTCTCGCAGCGGATGCCTCCTGTGCAGAACATCGCCACCTTGGTCTTTTTGGCGGCTTCGCCCTGTAAATGCGGCTGTGCATCCAGCCAGGCGGGCAACTGCACGAAGTTCTTGATGTCCGGATTGACCGCCCCTTTGAAAGTGCCAATCGCCACCTCGTAGTCGTTGCGAGTATCGATCACGACAACATCGGGATCGGCCAACAAAGCGTTCCAGTCGGCGGGCTTGACGTACTGGCCCACGGTTTTGTTCGGGTCAAGTTCCGGCACCCGCAAGGTGACGATCTCTTTTTTGAGCTTGACCTTCATGCGTGTGAAAGGCGGCTTGGGGCTCCACGACTCCTTGTGCACCAGACTGTTCAGGCGAGGATCGGCCCGCAAAAACGCCAGCACAGCGCGAACACCCGCCTCAGGTCCGGCAACCGTGCCGTTGATGCCTTCGTGCGCCAAAAGCAGCGTGCCTTTGACGTTGTTGGCTTCACAACAAGCTTGCAAAGGGGGCTGCAAATCGATGAAGTCGGGCAGGTCGACAAATTTATAAAGAGCGGCGGTAAGGTATGGGTGAGAGGCGTGCATGGCCTGATTATCCCTTCTGTCGCAATGGTTTATGTTTCGTAACTCAATAACACCACATCGGCTGCCTCTTGTCGCAACGGAATCAATGCTTGGTATGCCGTTGAGCTGTGCCAGCCCTGTGCATCGGACAAAGAGGGAAAGCGTATGACCACAATGTCGGCGTGAGGGCATGAACCTGCAAGTGCATTGACCTGGTTGCCCCGAAACACCAGTTCACCGCGCCAAGGGAGCAATGTGGCCAGCACTTGGCCACGGTATTGGGCCCATTTTTCAGGGTTGATCACCGTCATTTGACCCACAACATAAGCATCAGGCATGCGCGCTCCTCACAAGGGTTGAACACTCAACAAACTGGGCTTTTGCAACCACGCCCCAAACTCATCGGCCAGTTGCTGACTGGCGCTCGCCGCCGCATTCCAAACCTTCACCCGTCCGGCCAAGTCGCGCTCAAAGGTCATGAAGTCCTTGCGGTCAGGCAGTTTGCCGCCCGGCAAGGTTTTGACCCACTCAGGGTTGGGTGCCAGCACCACGGTGTGGTCCAGGAACCGGGTGGGGCCGTGGCGCCACTTCAGGGCTTTGTCCAGCCAGCCGGGCACCACGGTTTTTTGAAAATGCGGGTACAACACGATGGCGCCCTCGGTGCCTTGCGCGGGCGCAGTCCAGTTCAGGTGCAGGTGGTAATCGGTGATGCCGCCATCCCAATACGCGCCCTGGGGTGCGCCCGGGATGTCGTGCACCGCTTTGAGCGCAAAGGGAATCGAACAACTGGCTTGCAAAGCGGACATGAAGTTGCCCTCGTTCAGACTCACCGTGCGTGTGCGAAAGTCTTGTGAATCAAACGGCAAACGGGCACCGTGACCCGAAAAAACAACCCGCTCCAGCCAAGCGCCAAGGGCACGGCGGTGCAGCACATTGCTCAAGAAGGCCCCGGCGTAGCCCAAGGGTGTGGCCACCGGGTGCTCGCGGTGCAACACGTGGCGCCCGTGTGAAGTAACGATGTGCAGCCGATAACGCGGATGGCTCAGCACTTCGCCGATGCGACCTCCGTAAAAGGCGCCCAGGCTTTGGCCAAAGGCGTCGCTCACTTGTTGTGCCGTCACCCGCTTGGCGCCCGGCAAGGGGTCGTAGTGTTGGTGGATGTAATCGTGCTCCAGGCGCTCAAAGGCGGCCACGGCATCGTTCAGGCAAGCAGTGGCCATGCGCCAGGCCCCGATGGACGCCCCGACCAAGTCCACCGGCTGGCTGCTTTGAGGCAGCCATTCACCAAAAATGAACCTGTCCAGCGGCCCCAGGATCAAGCCCTTGGGGCCACCCGCGGCGCCAGGAATAACGCCGATGTGCTCAGGCCGCAGCCCATGTTCGCGGATATGGGCCAAGGCTTGGGGGCCGGCGTGGATGTGAAGCGCCTGCATGGGCTTTATTTTTTCAAGCCTTGTAACTTGGCAAAGGCGCTGGCCATGGCCGAACCTGAAGCGGCCGCTGGTGGCGAGGTGTAGCCCCCACCCCCTGATCCTGCGCCGCGCTGGCGCTGGTCGCGCCCTGCCCCTTCGAACTTGTTGTCTCGTGGGTCATCCCTTCGGGCAGGGGCAGCGTCGAGTTTCATGCTCAGGCTGATGCGCTTGCGCACACCATCAACCTCCAGCACTTTGACCTTGACGATGTCACCGGTTTTGACCACTTCGCGGGCATCGGTCACAAACTTGTTGGCCAACTGGCTCACATGAACCAAACCGTCCTGGTGCACACCCAGATCGACAAAAGCGCCGAACTGGGCCACGTTGCTCACGGTGCCCTCGAGCGTCATGCCTTCTTTCAGGTCCTTGATGTCTTCCACACCTTCTGCCAGGCGGGCCACTTTGAAATCCGGGCGCGGGTCGCGGCCGGGTTTTTCCAACTCACCCAAAATATCCCTGATGGTGATTGCACCGAACTTGTCGTTGACAAACAGCTCGGGCTTGAGCGTTTTCAGGACATCCGAGCGGCCCATGATCTCCTGGATGGGTTTGGCGGTCTGGACGATGATCTGCTCGACCAGCGGGTAAGTTTCCGGATGAACACCTGTCATGTCGAGCGGGTTGTCGCCGCCACGAATGCGCAAGAACCCGGCACTTTGCTCGAAGGTCTTGGCGCCCAGGCCCGTCACTTTGAGCAGATCTTGTCGGGTCTTGAACACGCCGTTGGCATCGCGCCAGCGCACGACCGATTTGGCCACGCTGCCTGACAAGCCGGACACGCGCGACAACAAGGGCACGCTGGCGGTGTTCAGGTCCACACCGACCGAGTTCACACAATCTTCGACCACGGCATCGAGTGTGCGGGCCAGCTCGCTCTGGTTCACATCGTGCTGGTATTGGCCCACGCCAATGGCCTTGGGGTCGATCTTGACGAGCTCGGACAAGGGGTCTTGCAGGCGCCGGGCAATGCTGGCCGCGCCGCGCAGGCTCACATCGACATCGGGCATTTCCTGGCTGGCGAATTCACTGGCCGAATACACCGAAGCCCCCGCCTCGCTGACCACCACTTTCTGGATCTCCACGCCGTCACGCAATTTGGCCAATTGTTTGATCAGGTCACCGGCCAATTTGTCGGTTTCGCGGCTGGCGGTGCCATTGCCAATGGCGATCAGGTTGACTTGGTGCTTTTCGCACAGCTTCGCCAGGGTAAAAAGTGAGCCGTCCCAATCCTTGCGCGGTTCATGCGGGTAAACGGTGGCGGTGTCCACCAGCTTGCCGGTGGCATCGACCACGGCCACTTTCACGCCTGTGCGGATGCCAGGGTCCAGCCCCATCACCACGCGAGGGCCAGCAGGTGCTGCCAGCAGCAGGTCGCGCAGGTTGTCACTGAACACCTTGATGGCGACTTTTTCGGCCTCTTCGCGCAAGCGCGTGAACAGGTCCCGTTCGGTCGACAGGCTGAGCTTGACGCGCCAGGTCCAGGCCACGCATTTGCGGATCAGGTCGTCTGAGGGGCGCGCTGAGTGGCGCCAGCCCACATGCAAGGCGATCTTGCCTTCTGCGATGCTGGGTTTGCCCAACTCGGGCTTGGCGCCGACGCTGGCCTCTGGTTCGGGAACCACCAGTTTGGCATCGAGCATTTCGAGTGCACGGCCACGAAATACAGCCAGCGCGCGGTGGCTGGGCACGCGGCCGATGGGTTCGTCATAGTCAAAGTAATCGCGAAACTTGGACACATCCACGTTGTTTTCGTCCTTGCCTTCGGCCAGCTTGCTTTTGAACAGGCCCTCTTGCCAAAGCCATTCGCGCAGGGCTTGTACCAGGCTGGCGTCTTCGGCCCAGCGTTCGCTCAACAAATCGCGCACGCCATCGAGCACGGCGGCTGTGGTGCTGAAATCTGCGCCCTCAATGGCACCAGCAGCCAGCACAAAGGCTTGTGCTTGGGCATGCGGGTCAAGCGAAGGGTCGGCAAACAGCTTGTCGGCCAGCGGTTCCAGCCCGGCCTCGCGGGCAATCATGCCCTTGGTCCGTCGCTTGGGCTTGTAGGGAAGGTACAGGTCTTCCAGTTCTTGTTTGGTGGGGGCGGCTTCGATGGCCGCTCGCAGTTCGGGCGTCAGTTTGCCCTGCTCTTCGATGCTTTTGATCACGGCAGCGCGGCGCTCCTCCAGTTCCCGCAGGTAGCCCAGACGCGACGCCAGTTCGCGCAGCTGGATGTCGTCCAGGCCATCGGTCACCTCCTTGCGGTAACGGGCAATGAAGGGAACGGTGGCGCCGCCATCGAGGAGTTCAACCGCGGTTCTGACCTGCTCCGGGCGAATACGGATTTCTGCGGCCAGTTGGGCCAGTATTTTCAGCATGTGTCGATCAGATCTCTAGAGAGGAAGCGGGCGAGTTTGCCACAAGCCACCCCCCGAAAACCCAAGCCACTGAATCACCGCAAATTCTCATTTGAAGGCCTCAAAAATCCTAAAAACAAAAAATAAAACAATAAATTCACAAATTTATTGACTCCAAACCATCAAAACTGTAAAGTTGAATCAAATCAATAAAACAGTCAGTAAAGGGGGCCGATGATGAATTTGACACTTCAAGGGCCAGTGGGTCTCAACAAACGATGGGCTTGCATGGCCTTGGCAGGTCTTGTCATGCTTTTTTTGACGGGCTGCCAAACCATGGGGGGAGGCACCATCCCTGCTGCTGAATATGAAACTTTCACGCCGAAGTCGCCAGAAAAGCGTGTCATCAAAGAGGTCACCCTTCGGTGGGAAATTCGCGACGATGTGGCGCAATATTGCGCAAAGTCCATCGGCATGGGGCTTGAACAGGCTTACATCACCCCACCCGTGGCCTGCGCTGTCTGGCATGTAGCGCGTAAAGAGTGCGTCATCGTGACGGGCAGTCAAACATCGCATGTGGCTTTGGGTCACGAAGTCCGCCATTGCTTTGAGGGCCATTTCCACAAATAAACCCCTCTGCCCCAAGCGCAACTTGCGTGTGCGCTCAGGCAGGGCTTTCGATCAAGCCTCGCGCAAGGCTTTGCGCAGGCCCTCACCCACTTCGGGTCTGGCAGCAAACGGGTCGGGCGGGTTATGGCCCTGCACGATCGCCTCCATCCGGCTTTGCACATTGCCCAGCGCTTGCGGGTGGCTGTAGATGTAGAACTGTCCGCTGGACACGGCGTCAAACACTTTTTGCGCCACATCCGCCGCAGAAACCTTGCCACTGCCAACGGCTTTGTCACTTTGTGCCTGACCAATCAGTTGGCTGGCGGTGGGTTTTTCGGCTGCCAACCCGGTGGGACGGTTGCGATGGCTTTGGCTGATGCCGGTGGGCACAAAGTAAGGGCACAGCACGCTGGCACTGACCTGGTCGCTGACCAATTGCAAGTCCTGGTAAAGGGTTTCAGTCAGCGCCACCACAGCATGCTTGCTGACGTTGTAGATGCCCATATTGGGCGGTGTCA
>CAIZSE010000046.1 GCA_903935585.1 uncultured Burkholderiales bacterium
AACACCATGGCGATCATGCGCGACAGCATCAAACCCATGAAGAATGTGAAGGCCAACAACACGGGAACGCCTGCTGCAGTGTTTTTGGTCTTTTCGATGGCAAACATGAAGCCAAATGCCCCGGCCAGAAAAACAACCAAACCCACGCCGCCCGACAGCGACTGGGTGATTCCTGTGGCCACGCCAAGCCATGCGCCCAGCACGGTAGGCAGCAAGCTGAGGGCGAGCAGCCAATAGGTGTTGCGCAGAACGCGGTTGCGTGTGGCCAAGTCGGAGCCATGGCCCCAGTCGGTGGTGTTGAGTGTGCGAAGGTCGCTCATGAATCTCTCCTGTTCAAACCCTGAATTCAGGGCCATTGCATTTTAGGGTGTGGTGGGGCCTCTCTGCTTATATCCGCACAGCCATGGGGTTATCCAGGTGAATCAGTTTTGCGCTCGGGTATGGAGTGGCGATGGTTGTGGCCGTGTATCCTTGAGCTTTTAAAACTCTGCATTCAAAAAGCCATGAAGTCACAAGCCACTCTCGAACTGTCCGATGTCAAAGCGATTGCCGCTGCCGCCGAAGCTGAAGCGATCAAAAACAACTGGGTGGTGAGCATCGCCATCGTCGATGCGGGTGGCCATTTATTGCATTTTGCCCGAATGGATGGTGCAGCACCGCTTTCGGCACACATTGCCCCGGCCAAAGCCCATACGTCGGCGTTGGGTTGCCGCGAGACCAAGGGCTACGAAGATGTCATCAACGGCGGTCGTTTCTCGTTTTTGTCTGCCCCGACCGTGCAGGGCATGCTTGAAGGTGGGGTGCCCATCATGAAAGACGGGGCTTGCCTGGGCGCAGTGGGTGTGAGTGGGGTCAAATCCAGCGAAGATGCGCAGATCGCCAAAGCCGGGATTGCTGCCATTGGCCTGTAATGGCTTGCCGGCCTCCAGAGGCCATTGAATTGCCAACATTGCGATAGGTCGAACCCTAGAAAAAAGCCGCTGAAAAGCGGCTTTTTTGCTGATCACTTTCTGACCTTATCAGTAAAGATCAAGCACGGCACCTTTGCTGGCGCTCGAGGCGTTGAAGGCGAATTTGGCCTGCACACCTCGTGTGTAACGTGGCGCGGGAGGGGTCCAGCCTTCACGCCGCTTGGCCAGTTCTGCTTCGGGAACGTTCAGTTCCAGAATCAGCTTGTGCGCATCAATGGTGATGCTGTCGCCTTCGTGCACAAAGGCAATGTTGCCGCCAGCGGCCGCTTCAGGGGCGACGTGGCCCACCACCATGCCCCAGGTGCCGCCGGAAAAGCGGCCATCGGTGATCAGGCCCACGGTTTCGCCCAAACCTGCGCCGATCAGGGCGCCGGTGGGTGCCAGCATTTCGGGCATGCCAGGACCGCCTTTGGGGCCAAGATAGCGCAAAACCATCACGTCACCCGCCTTGATCTTGCCGGCCAAAATTGCCTCGAGGGCCGATTGTTCGTCGTCGAATACACGGGCAGGGCCTGTGATGACCGGATTTTTCAGGCCCGTGATCTTGGCCACGGCACCTTCAGGTGACAAGTTGCCCTTGAGAATGGCCAAGTGGCCTTCGGCATACATGGGCTTGTCGATCGGGCGGATCACATCCTGGTCGGCACGGGGAACGTCCGGCACGTCTTTCAGGTTTTCGGCCACGGTCTTGCCGTTGATGGTTATGCAGTCGCCATGCAGCAAGCCGGCTTTCAGCAGCACCTTCATGACTTGCGGAATGCCACCTGCCTGGTGCAGGTCGACGGCCAGGTATTTGCCACTGGGTTTCAGGTCGCAGATCACAGGGATCTTCTTGCGCATGCGCTCAAAGTCGTCGATGGTCCAGGCCACCTCTGCGGTATGGGCAATGGCCAGAAAGTGCAGCACGGCGTTGGTGGAACCACCGGTTGCCATGATCACAGCCACGGCGTTTTCAATGGCTTCCTTGGTCACGATGTCGCGCGGCTTCAGGTTTTTCTTGATGGCCTCAATCAGCACTTTGGCCGATTCCTTGGCCGAATTTTCCTTCTCGTCGTGTGGGTTGGCCATGGTCGACGAGTAGGGCAGGGACATGCCCAGGGCTTCAAAAGCCGAGGACATGGTGTTGGCGGTGTACATGCCGCCGCAAGAACCCGTGCCGGGAATCGCACGCTTTTCGATTTCTTTCAGGTCAAAATCACTGAGTTTGCCGGCTGCGTTTTCGCCCACGGCTTCAAACACGCTCACGATGTTCAAGTCTTTGCCCTGGTAGCGGCCGGGCAAGATGGTGCCGCCGTAAACGTAAATGGCAGGCACGTTGGCGCGCAGCATGCCCATCATGCCTCCGGGCATGTTTTTGTCGCAGCCACCCACCACCAGCACGCCGTCCATCCACTGGCCCTGCACGCAAGTTTCGATGCAGTCCGAGATCACTTCGCGGCTGACCAAGGAGTACTTCATGCCTTCGGTGCCCATGGCCATGCCGTCAGAAATGGTGGGAGTGCCAAATACCTGGGCATTGCCGCCAGCCTCTTCGATCCCTTGAATGGCCGCATCGGCCAGCTTTTGCAGACCGCTGTTGCAAGGGGTGATGGTGCTGTGGCCATTCGCCACGCCCACCATGGGTTTGACGAAATCACCCTCTTCGTAGCCCATGGCGTAGTACATCGAGCGGTTGGGGGCGCGGGATTTGCCCTGCGTGATGTTGGCACTGCGGCGGTTGATGGGGGTGATCGGAATGATTTTGTCGCTCATGGTGGTGTCTTTATAGAAGCCCAAAAGAAGATCGAGAGATTCTAACGGGGGACAGCGACAGCCTTTGTCCACTTTGGCGCATGGCCGGTGCACAATCCGGGCATGCTGATTCATCCTCAAATCGACCCCGTCGCCCTGCAATTGGGCCCCTTGGCCATCCACTGGTATGGCCTGACCTATTTGGCCGCGTTTGGCCTGTTTTTCTGGCTGGGCGTGCGGCGTCTGGGCCATGCGCCCTTCAAGAATTTGCCGCAATGGCAAAAACGCGATGTGGAAGACATTCTGTTTCTGGGGGTCTTGGGCGTGATTCTGGGCGGGCGCGTGGGTTACTGCCTGTTTTACAAACCCGCTTATTACCTGTCGAATCCCCTGGAGATTTTTGCCATCTGGCAAGGCGGCATGAGTTTTCACGGTGGCATGCTGGGCGTGATGGCTGCCATGGTCTGGTTTGCCAGCACGCGCCATCGTCCGTTTTTGCAGGTCATGGATTTTGTGGCCCCTTGCGTGCCCACAGGTTTGGCCGCTGGGCGCATTGGCAACTTCATCAACGCCGAATTGTGGGGGCGCTTGGCGGATCCAGCTTTGCCATGGGGCATGGTGTTCCGGGGTGCGGGCGATGCGCCGCGCCATCCATCGCAGGTCTACCAGTTTGTGCTCGAAGGTGTGCTGTTGTTCGTGTTGTTGTGGCTCTATGCGCGCAAGCCTCGGGCACAAGGGCAGGTGGCGTTTGCTTTCTTGTTCGGCTATGGCGTGTTTCGATTTGTCGCCGAGTTCTTCCGTGAACCCGATGCGCACCTGGGCCTCTTGAGCCTGGGCATGAGCATGGGGCAGTGGCTGTGTGTGCCCATGATCGCGGGCGGCGCACTGCTGTGGCTGTGGTGTGGACGCCGGGCGCCCTGAGCCCTGATCGCCAAGCGGGTTTTAACGGTCAAGTGCCAGGACCGTGCTTTCCTTGATTTCTTCCATCACCACATAGCTGTTGGACTGTGCGGGCACCGGGATCTTGTTGAGGATGGTGCCCAGCAGTTCGCGGTAATCGCTCATGGCGCGCAGCCGCGCCTTGACCAGGTAATCGAAGCTGCCCGAGACCAAGTGGCACTCGAGCACATCGGGCATCAGACCCACCTCACGGCGCACGGTTTCAAAGACCTGTGGTGATTTTTGTGACAGCGTGATCTCGATGAAGACCAGCAGCGGCTTGCCCAGTTGCGCCGCATCCACCCGGGCGTGGTAACCGGTGATCAGGCCCTGCCGTTCGAGCCGCTTGATGCGCTCCGAACAGGGCGAAGTGGACAGGCCCACCTGTTCGCCCACTTCGGTGACTGACATGCGACCGTTGCGTTGCAGCAGATCAAGGATTTTGAGGTCAATGCGGTCAGGTTCTGACATGTTGCGGTGAAGACCTGTAACGAGGCCCGTAAACAGTTGAAATTACTGATATTAAACATGAATTCGAGAAATTATTCTGCTGTGAATCCATAACATCACCGGATCTCAAGTCAATAGGGGTCTGGCATGAAAGTTGTCGTGTTGGGTGGAGGGGTGATTGGTGTGAGCACTGCCTGGGCGCTTTTGCGCCAGGGGGCAGAGGTCACGCTGGTGGATCGCCAGAATGGCGTGGCACTCGAGACGAGCTTTGCCAATGCGGGTCAGGTGTCACCAGGTTATTCGACGCCTTGGGCTGCCCCAGGCGTTCCGCTCAAGGCCTTGGGCTGGTTGTTTCAGGCCCATGCCCCGCTGGCCATCCGTCCTGATGGCAGTCTGTTCCAGTGGCGCTGGATGGCGGCCATGTTGGCCAATTGCACGGCCAGTCGCTATGCCGTCAACAAGGAGCGCATGATGCGCCTGTCCGAGTACAGCCGGGACTGCTTACGCGCCTGGCGTGCAGAAACCGGCATTGACTACGACGCCCGCAGCCAAGGCACCTTGCAGCTGTTTCGCAGCCAGGCCCAGCTCGACGCCGCTGCCCGCGATGTGGCCGTGCTGCAAGACTGTGGTGTGCCGTTTGAGCTGCTGGATGCTGCCGGGGTGGTAAGGGCGGAGCCAGCGTTGGCACGCGCCAGCGCACCGATCCGAGGTGGGCTGCGCCTGCCCAACGACGAAACAGGCGATTGCCATCTGTTCACCCGCCAGCTGGCAGAGCGCGCCTGCGCCCAGGGCATGACACTGCGCAGCACTTGCACCGTGCAGGCGCTGGAGGGCGACGGCCAACGCATCACAGGGGTACGACTGGCCAGTGCGGCTGGGGGCGAGAGCGAGCTGCTGCAAGCGGACGTGGTGGTGCTGGCAGCCGGCAGCTATTCGCGTGACTTGTTGCTGCCGCTCGGACTGGACATTCCGGTTTACCCGGTCAAGGGCTACTCACTCACCATGCCACTGTGCGATGCCTCGCTCGCACCCCAGTCCACCGTGCTGGACGAGACCTACAAGATTGCACTGACCCGACTGGGTGACCGTCTGCGTGTCGGAGGCATGGCCGAGCTGGCCGGGTTTGATCTGCGCCTGAACCCTCGCCGCCGCGCCACGCTCGAGAAGGTCACGCGTGAACTTTTCCCGGGCGGTGATCTGACGCAGGCCCAGTTCTGGACCGGACTGCGCCCCATGACGCCGGATGGCACGCCACTGGTGGGCGCAACGCCGCTGCGTGGGCTTTACCTCAATACGGGTCACGGCACATTGGGCTGGACCATGGCCTGCGGCAGTGCGCAGCTGCTGGCCGATCTGATCTCGGGTCGCCAGCCGGCCATCCGCAACGAAGGGCTCGACATGGGCCGCTACGGTGCATGGGGCACCCAAAGCCGCCTGAGACCGTTGGCGCTAGCCTGAGACGGTTGATTTTTGCCCTGGCCGCTTTTGGAGGGTTTCCTGTCCAGTTCAGGTGTCACCCTTGTTACTTTTAATGGGGCGGGCCCAGGAAGCAAGCCGAATATTGATTCTTCCTGCCAAAGATGGTCGATGGCAAAGACTTTATGATGCACAAACCCATACCCATAAAGGAGACACGCCATGACAGAACGCATTCCATCGGGCCAACGCCGGGACTTCATCAAGGCCATGGCCGCCGTGGCCGGGACGATGCCTTTGTGGGCTCATGCCCAAAGCACCTGGCCTTCCAAACCAGTGACCATGGTGGTGCCATTCCCGGCCGGAGGTGGCACCGACGCGTTTGCGCGGCCGATGTCGGCCCAATTTTCCAAATTGACCGGCAAGCAACTGATCATTGACAACCGGGGTGGTGCTGGTGGCACCCTGGGTGCCGGCATCGCGGCCAAGTCAGCGCCCGATGGCTACAACCTCTTCATGGGTGCTGTGCACCACACCATTGCACCGAGCATGTACCCCAAGCTGGATTACGACTTGGAGCGTGACCTGATTCCGCTCATCCTGGTGGCCAATGTGCCCCAAGTGGTGGTGGTCAACCCCAAAAAGGTGGATGTCCCTGACTTCAAAGCATTCCTTGAATTCGTCAAGAAGAATCCGGGGCGTTTGAACTATGGCTCGGCTGGAGGCGGTACATCCCACCATCTGGCAGGTGAGTTGTTCAAGCTTCAAACCAAAACTTTCATCACGCACATTCCCTACCGTGGGGCCGGCCCCGCTTTGCAAGACCTGATTGCGGGTAATGTGGACATGATGTTTGACGGTTTGGGCTCATCGGCAGCGCACATCAAAGGGGGTCGCATCAAGGCCCTGATGGTCTCGGGTGCCAAGCGCAATGCCGCTTTTCCGGACGTGCCCTGCTCGGCAGAACTGGGGTTGCCCGACTACACCGTGTCCACTTGGTACGGTGTCTGGGCCCCCAAAGGTACGCCAGCAGATGCGCAGGCTCGTGCCATTGAAGAAATTCGCCGCTCTTGCCTGACCGATGAAGCCAAAGCCGTTTGGGCTTCACAAGGCGCTGAGTTCCCCAATCTGCCCACCACCCAATTTGATGCCTTCATCAAAAAAGAACTGTCCAAGTGGTCTCAAGTTGTCAAGTCTTCCGGCGCCAAACTGGATTGAGTTTTTTTGGCCATTTCAGGGGCCTGTGAGCAGGCCCTTTCCCACGTTTGCATTTTGAGACCATGACCAACGACAACCTGTTTTCAGCCCTCCGGGCTGCTTTTCCTGACGATCTGAATGCGGTGGCCATCGAGACGGATGATGACCTCAGATACAGCTGGAAAGACCTGGACCGCGCCACGGCCATGGTGGCCAATTTGCTTCAATCGCTCAATTTGCCCGAGGGCAGCAGGGTGGCGGTGCAGGTCGAAAAATCGGTCGAGGCCTTGGTCCTTTACTTGGCCACTTTGCGTGCTGGCTATGTTTTTCTACCCCTCAACACGGCTTACCAAAGTGCCGAAATTGAGTATTTCATCGGCAACGCCGAACCTGCGGTGGTGGTGTGCAGCGGTGCCAACTTCGGCTGGGTCAGCAAGATCGCGTTCAAGGCGGGAACACAACACGTGTTCACGCTCAACGATGACCGCACTGGCAGTTTGCTTGAGCGCGCTGCGCATCAAAGCGATCAGCACCGAGTGGTTGTTCGAAAAGCCGATGACCTGGCTGCGATTTTGTACACCAGCGGCACCACGGGCCGCAGCAAGGGCGCCATGCTCACGCACGGCAACATGCTCAGCAATGCCCGCACACTCAAGGATTACTGGGGCTGGACGTCAACCGGAGGGCCCGATGGCCGTGGTGATGTGCTCATCCACGCACTGCCCATCTTCCATGTGCACGGCTTGTTTGTGGCCATCCATGGCGCGTTGATCAATGGCAGCAAGATGATCTGGATGGCCAAATTTGATCCCAAGCGCGTGATTGCCTACATGGCCAAGGCCACCGTGTTCATGGGTGTGCCCACGCTGTATGTGCGCATGCTGGCTGAGCCTTCCTTGACCAAGGCTGCCACTCAGCACATGCGCCTGTTCATCGCAGGCTCTGCGCCTTTGTTGATTGAAACT
>CAIZSE010000047.1 GCA_903935585.1 uncultured Burkholderiales bacterium
AGGTATGGTGAAGGTTGATGGCGGGAAGCATGATCCACATGCGAGCCATGGTTCTAATGCGCATTCGAAATGACACAGTGAAAACGCTCATTACAAGAAGATGTCTCAACATTTAGAATGCTGACTTAGACCCCAAGTGCTCAAGCGCCTGATCGATGAGGAATACACACGCCATCCCTTCTACGGAAGCCGCGTTTTGCGTGGACTGCCTGGAGGACGCCTTGCGTGAGCACGGCAAGCCCGAGGTCTCAACTTAAACCAACTGGCCTCCACGAAACCCGGGGCGATTCAGCTGCTTGGTTGAGTTCGCAGGCTTACGAACCAGTACGCAAACTGGCCTGTTCGGACGCCGTTGAGAGCATGCTCTGAGTGAACTTGGACGGTTTATGATCAAGTCATTCTCACCAGGCCGTCCCCGCATTGGTTTCCAATGGCGGGATTTTTTATGTCACCAGTGGTGCTTAAGCCAAGCTGGATGATTTTCAATAGAGTCAAAGTGCAGCCATGAAATTTCTGTTGTGTTGCTGTTCTGCCTTTGTGTTGTTGGCCTGCTTGCCTGGCTGCACGGTCCTGGCCATTGCCGATGCTGCGGGCTCGGCGGTGGTCTATGGGGTCAAGACCACTGTGAACGTACTGGATGCGGTCACACCCGATCTGGTCAACAAAAAGAAGGATTGAGCCGCATCGTTTCAAGCTGGCTTGGGGGTGACCAAGGGGCGATCAATTTGAACCCTTGGCACAAATAAAAACCGGCACGTGAGCGCCGGTTTTACAAAACGAAACAGGCACTTGGCGTGCCTGTTGGCTCAAATACCCAACCAGCCGTTGGTGCGTGCAAAGTGCAGAGCTTGTGTTCGGCTGTTGACGCCCAGACGGCGGAACAGGCGCCAGAAGTGCACCTTGACGGTGTGCTCGCTGATGTCCAGTTTTTCGGCGATTTCGCGGTTGGACAAACCCTGGTCCAGCATCAAAATCAATTGCTTTTGGCGCTTGGACAATTTGGTTGGGCCTGCAGTGCCGGCGGCGTCTTCGGCCGCAGCATCTTCTTCGGAAACCAGCAGAGTGCGCAAAGCCGCAATGATTTCATTCGGACTGTTTGATTTTTCGATAAAGGCATTGGCGCCAGCTTCAAGACAGCGTGTTTCAAATTCACTGGCACTGGCGCTGGTCACGACGGCCAGCGGCACGTCCGGATATTTGGCTTTCAGCACCTGAACGCCCGACATGCCCAGGGTGTCTGGCAGTTGCAAGTCCAGGCAGAAAAGCTCAGGCGTACCGTTCTTTTCAACAATGGATTCGACCACATTCAGTTTGTGGATCGGGATGATTTTGAGTCCCGGGCGCACACGGTGAACGAGCATGGTCAGCGCATCGCGCATCAAGGGGTGGTCATCGATGACATACACAGTCATATTGGTCTTTGTAGTAGGCTAAAGGATTAAGGATACACTTATTTGTGGGTTTCAGCAATATTAAACGCCAAAACCAAAAAAATTATTGAGTTGTTTTTTGTGAATTTGCTATTTCAGACAGGGCTTGAGCCAAACGCAGTTTGTTCTCTGGTGTCAGTGCTTGGATCAAGGGGCCTAAATCGGCGCTGCCGGCAATACCTTCTGTTTGTAGGCGGGCAATGGTTTGGCCTGCTTCTTTGGGCGAGGCAAAGCCCATGCTTTGCAGGATCAACTGGCCTTGTGCATCGACCAGCTTGAAGTAGAACTGGCCGTCTTTTTCCCGGTATTGCTTGAAGCTTGGCACAGCTGTTTTGAGCGCTTTGGGCGCTTCGGTGGTGGCGCCGAATGACAGCGAGCGCAGACCGACGGCATGGCGCAATTCGCGCATGAAGGGGGTGGCCAGTTGGCGGGCTTTGTCGGCACCTGACAACAAAATCTTGTCCAACTTTTCTGGATTGTTGATCAAGGCCTCGTAGGGCTCGCGCATCGGACCGACTTCGCGATCAATGCGCTCAAATAGCATTTGCTTGGCATCGCCCCAACCGATGCCATCGGCGTAGGCCCGGGCGAAATCGGCTGTTTCCTGGTCGTTGGCAAAGGCTTGGTAGATCTGAAAAAGCGCAGAGCCTTCGGTGGCCTTGGGCTCGCCCGGAAGTTTGGAGTCGGTCACGATGCCTGCAATCTGCTTTTTGAGCGTTGCAGAGGTGGCAAACAGCGGGATGGTGTTGTCGTAGCTTTTGCTCATCTTGCGCCCATCCAGGCCTGGCAAAAGGGCCACGGATTCTTCGATCACGGCCTCGGGCAGTACAAAATGTGCGCCATACAAATGGTTGAAGCTGGACGCCATGTCGCGTGCCATTTCGATGTGTTGGATCTGGTCGCGACCGACGGGCACTTTGTGCGCCTTGAACATCAAAATGTCTGCTCCCATGAGCACCGGGTACATGAAAAGACCGGCCGTCACGTCGCTGTCGGGGTCGTGGCCTGCGGCGTTGTTTTTGTCGACGGCAGCTTTGTAGGCGTGGGCGCGGTTGAGCACGCCTTTGCCGGTCACGCAGGTCAAAAGCCAGGTGAGTTCGGGGATCTCAGGGATGTCGGATTGGCGATAAAAGGTGACTTTTTCGGGGTCCAGGCCTGAGGCGATCCAGCTTGCCGCGATCTCCAGCGTGGAGCGCTGAATGCGGGCGGGTTCATCGCATTTGATCAGGGCATGGTAGTCAGCCAGGAAGTAAAAACCGTCGGTCTGGTTGTCGCGGCTGGCTTGTACCGTGGGGCGGATGGCCCCCACATAGTTGCCCAGGTGAGGCGTGCCAGTGGTGGTGATGCCGGTGAGGACACGGGTGCGAGGCTTGGAGGTCATGTGGGCGGAAGGATTCAACGAAGCAAAAAAGACAAGGGGCTGAGGGCCAGTTTGATCAGGTCAAAGGTCATGCCCATGAGGGGCTGCATCCAAAGGCTGCTGATGACGCCTGTGATGACCAGGGCCATGACGATGAAAAAACCGAAAGGCTCAATGCGTGAGAACAACACCGCCTGCCGCCATGGCAAAAGGCCCACCAAAATGCGACCGCCATCGAGCGGTGGCAGTGGGAACAAATTAAAAGCAAACATGACCACGTTGGTCAGCATGCCGGCTTTGCACATTTCGACAAAGAAGCGCTCGTTGACGCCGCTGCCCGCCAGCAGATACAGCAGCACGCCCCAAAGCAAGGCTTGAATCAGATTGGCGCCTGGCCCGGCCAGGGCCACCCAGATCATGTCGCGCTTGGGGTGCCGAAGTTGGTCAAAGCGCACCGGCACGGGTTTGGCATAGCCAAACAAAAAGGCCCCGCTGGTACTGAAGTACAACAGCAAGGGCAGCAAAATGGTTCCAACAGGATCAATGTGGGTCAGAGGGTTGAGCGTGACGCGCCCCAGCATGGCGGCCGTGGGGTCTCCCAGCCGCTGGGCGGCATAAGCATGGGCGGCCTCGTGCAAAGTGATGGCAAAGATCACTGGCAGGGCATAAATCAGAACGGTTTGGATGAGGTCGGAGATGTTCACCCCTTGATTGTCTCAGACAGCGTGGCAGGCCATCAGAGCCCCAGCAGCGCAGGCTTGCCTTGGCCGTAACGCAGCACTTGGGGCGCCTCACCACTCATGTCGATCACGGTCGTTGGCTCGAGTGAGCAGGCGCCTGCATCGATGACGGCACCAAGTTGGTGTTCCAGGCGTTCCCTAATTTCCTCGGGGTCGTTCAGCGGCAACGTTTCGCCGGGCATGATGAGTGTGGCTGCGAGCAAAGGGGCGCCGTGCAAGGCCAGCAGTTCTTGCAGCACTTTGTGATCAGGCACACGCAAGCCAATGGTTTTGCGCTGCGGGTGGCTCACTCGGCGGGGCACTTCTTTGGTGGCTTCCAAAATGAAAGTGAATGGCCCTGGCGTGGCTTGCTTGATGGCCCGAAATTGCTGGTTGTTCACCTTGGCGTAGTTGGCCAGTTCGCTCAGGTCGCGGCACAGCAAGCTCAGGTGGTGCTTGTCGTCCACGCCTCGCACCCGGCGCAATTGGTCGGCAGCGTTTTTGTCGTCCAGGTGGCAAACGAGTGCATAGCTGGAATCGGTAGGCACAGCCAAGATCTGACCTTGGTTGAGCAGTTGCACGGCCTGCTTGAGCAGTCGGGCTTGCGGGTTGTCGGGGTGAACAGTAAAGAACTGGGCCATGGGGTCTTGCCTTCAGGATTCAGGTGGCAGGATGGTGAGGCGGGTTTCTCGCACGGTGAGCCAGGCCCCCAAGGCACCACACAGCGCCACCAGTCCCATGCCGACAAAGGTCCAATGGTCTGGCAGGTGGTCGAAAACAAGCCAGCCGCCCAACACGCCAAAACCGATTTGGGTGTACATGTAAGGGGTGAGTGTGGCAGCCGGGGCTCGGCCGTAGGCCAGGATGAGAAAGAAATGGCCAATGGTGCCCATCAGGCCCATCAGGAACAGCTGTAGCCAGACGATCCAGTCGGTGGGCATTTCCCATACAAAGGGCAGGATCAGTGTGGACATGAAGGTACCGATCCAGCCGGTGTACAGGTGCATGGTCAAGGGGTCTTCGGTTTTGGCCATTTTGCTGGTCAGAAGCTGAAAGCCCGAGTTGGTGGCCACCAGCATGAGCGGCAAAATCACGGTCCAGTCGAAGTGCTGGCTGCCGGGCCGGATGATCACCAGGGTGCCTGCAAAACCACCCGCCACCAGCAGCCATCGCAGCTTGCGGATTTTTTCCTTGAGCATCCAGGCCGACAGCAAGGTGATGACCAGTGGCGCCAAAAGGGCAATGGCGGTGAATTCTCCCACCGGCATGTACTTGAGGCTCAAAAATGCCAGGATGCTGCAGGCAAACAGCAATAGCCCTCGGGCCAGTTGAAAGCGGGGGTGTTGGGTGCGCAGGACTTTGCGGCCTCGCCCGGGCCAAACCACGGCGGTGGTGATGGCGGCTTGGATGGCATAGCGAAACCAGAGTGCCAGCAGCACGGACATGCCCATGCTGACGTGCCGTGTGGTGGTGTCCAGAGTGGCAAAGCAGGCGGTAGCCAGGACAGCAAAACCGATGCCATGCAGCGTTTGGGCGCTCGCTTTGCTCACTGGACGCGGTCGGCCAGCAGTTCCCAAACTGGGGTCAATTGGCTCGGCAAGAAGGGCAAAGTGCCCAGGTCTATGCGGCTTTCATCGGGACTGTGAAAGTCACTGCCCCGAGAGGCCACCAGGTCAAATTCGAGGGCGGTTTCTGCGTAACGGATGGCTTCTTGCGACGAATGGCTGCCGGTGACGACTTCCACCCCACGACCCCCATGTGCCTTGAATTCGCTGAAGAGTGCATATTCTTCATTGGGACTGAAGCCATATCGCGCTGGGTGGGCAATGACGGCGATTCCGCCTGCTTCGGTGATCCATTGCACGGCTTCTTGCAGGCGTGCCCAGCGGTGGGGCACATAGCCGGGTTTGCCTTCGGTCAGGTATTTGCGAAACACCTCGGAGGTGTCACTGCACACGCCCGAGTCGACGAGGTAACGTGCAAAGTGAGTGCGCGAAATCAATTCGGGGTTGCCCACGTATTTGAGCGCGCCTTCGTAGCCGTGCAAGATGCCGACTTTGGCCAGGCCATCGGCCATTTCCTGGGCGCGTTCGCTGCGGCCACTTCGGGTGCGGCGCAAACCATCGGTCAACTGCGTGTTGTGCGCGTCAAAGCCCAAGCCGACGATGTGCACGGTCTGGTGGGCAAAGGTGACCGAGATCTCGGTGCCCGTGAGGTAAGGCAGACCGTGAGCGCGTGCCGCTGCAAGGGCGCGGTCTTGTCCGCTCACTTCGTCGTGGTCGGTCAGTGCCCACAGTTCAACGCCATTGGCTTTGGCGCGTTCGGCCAAGGCTTCCGGGGTGAGCGTGCCGTCAGAGACAACGGAATGGCAGTGCAGGTCAGCGTTCATGGTGATTTCCTCACGGACATTTTAGGCGCATGCTGCCAAAAGCTTGATGCTGGGCAAGCAAAGACCCGACAGCACGAACAGCCCTGCGTTTCTTCGGGATGATCCTTGTCGTCGATAATTTGCAGATGAGAACGATGCTGACCTTCGCGGAGTCCAAGACATGGCACTGATGATCACCGATGAGTGCATCAACTGTGATGTGTGTGAGCCCGAGTGCCCGAACCAGGCGATTTATCTGGGCGAAGAGATCTATGAGATCGACCCGTCCAAATGCACGGAGTGCGTCGGTCATTTTGACGAGCCGCAGTGCGTTCAGGTGTGCCCCGTGGCCTGTATTCCCATCAACCCGGAGCACGTAGAGGGCCAGGAGTCGTTGTGGGTCAAATACCGGCGATTGCAAGGGCTGTGAGCGGGTACAAACGACTCGGTCTGAGGTTTCTGCTGGCTTGAGGCTTTACCCATTCCTTGTGGCCAGACCCGGATCAATCTGTTGGTGCATTTGGCGTTGAAGTCTGCTCGGCAGGTCGTGGCGGTTTGGGTCGTGGTGGCTTGCTGGTGTGGATCTGTGCCATGGCCTTCTCCATGTCGCCTGCCAAAAGCAGTGGCAAAGCCCTCACGGCCCTGTGAATGCTGTCATCAATCGCTTGGCGGTGTTCCAGCATCGGCTTTTTCAAAACCCAGCTGACCACTTCAGCCTTGTCGCCAGGATGGCCCACGCCAATTCGCAAGCGCCAATAGTCGGCGGTGCCCAACTGCGCATGGATGTCGCGCAGGCCGTTGTGCCCGGCATGGCTGCCGCCCCGTTTCAGTTTGGCTTCGCCCGGTGCAATGTCGAGTTCGTCATGGGCCACCAGAATTTCTTCAGGCTGAATCTTGAAAAACCGTGCCAGAGCACTGACCGACTTGCCTGACAGGTTCATATAGGTCTGAGGCTTGAGCAGCCACACGGTTTGCCCATTGAACGTGGTGCGGGCCATGAGGCCGTGGTAACTGCGCTCGGGCATCAACGACACCTTGAGTTCACGCGCCACCGCATCAAGCCACCAAAAACCAGCGTTGTGCCGGGTGTCTTCGTATTCGTTGCCCGGATTGCCCAGGCCGACTAAGAGTTTGATCATGGAGCGTGATTATCCTTGCGCGGCTCGCCCAAGCATGTGAATGCCCGTGCGCCAAAGCAAAAGGCCCGCACAGCGGGCCTTTTGCAGCGAGGCTTTCTCAGCCCCACAAGCAAGCAGATTACTTCTTGCCTTTGCCCTTGCCTTTGGCGTCTGCAGGGGCAGCGACCACGGGGGCTGCCACCACTTCTTCCACGGGGGCCACCACAGCCACGAGGACCGGGTTTTTCTTGCCGTGTGTCACCGGCTTGCAGCCAGCGGGCAGGGTGATGTCGTTCAGGTGCAATGACACGCCTTTGGTCAGGCCCGTCAAGCTCACTTTGATGAACTCAGGCAGATTGGCAGGCAAGCAAGCCACTTCGATCTCTGTCACAACATGGTTGACCAAGCACTTGTCGGTCTTGACCGCTTCGGACTCTTCTTCGCCGCTGTAGTGCAATGGCACTTTCATGTGCAAAGTGGTGTTGGCATCAACGCGCTGGAAGTCGATGTGTTGCACCAATTGCTTGTAAGGGTGCATCTGGTAATCGCGCAGCAGCACTTGGCTGGATTGGCCATTGAATTCCATCTCCAGGATGGTGGCGTGGAACGCTTCTTTTTTCAGGGCATGCCACAAAGCGTTGTGGTCCAGCTCAATGATTTGGGGGGTTGCGCCTGCACCATAGACGATGCCGGGGGTGCGGCCAGAATTGCGCAGACGGCGGCTCGCACCCGTACCTTGCTTGGAACGCTCAAAAGCGACAAATTTCATAGATTTCTCCTGCTGGGGCCCACCGCGACCAGTGCGACCCTGACTCAAAAAAGCCAGCCAGTCCACAAGGACGGCTGGCCGCTATAGGCCTTGATGCTGATCAGGTTTGATCAGAAAAAAGGCTCATCACCGACTCGCCATGGGCAATCCGGTTGATCGTTTCAGCGATCAGCGGAGCCACGGAGAGTTGGCGAATTTTGGAACACGCCATGGCTTCTGCCGTCAGCGGTATGGTGTTGGTGACCACGACTTCATCCAGGGCTTCGCCCTTGGCAATGCGGTCGATGGCAGGCCCCGAAAAAATCGGGTGCGTGCAATAAGCGTAGACTTTTTTCGCGCCACGCTCTTTGAGCACTTCAGCGGCTTTGACCAAGGTGCCGGCTGTGTCGATCATGTCGTCCATGATCACGCAATTGCGGCCATCGATTTCACCGATCACGTGCATGACTTCGCTCACGTTGGCTTTGGGGCGGCGCTTGTCGATGATGGCCAGGTCGCAACCGAGTTGTTTGGCCAGGGCGCGAGCACGAACCACGCCCCCTACATCGGGCGACACCACAATCAGGTCATCGTAGTTTTGTTGGCGCAGGTCGCCCAGCAAAACCGGCGAGGCATAGATGTTGTCGACCGGGATGTCAAAGAAGCCCTGAATCTGATCAGCGTGCAAGTCCATGGTCAGGACGCGGTCGACGCCGACGGCTTGCAGCATGTTGGCGACCACTTTGGCAGAAATAGGCACACGGGTTGAGCGTGGACGACGGTCTTGGCGGGCGTACCCAAAATAAGGGATGACTGCGCTGATCCGGCCAGCCGAGGCGCGTTTGAGCGCGTCGACCATGATCAGCAGTTCCATCAGGTTTTCGTTCGTCGGCGCACAGGTGGACTGAACGACAAAGACTTCGCGGGCGCGGACGTTTTGCTTTAACTCGACGGTGACTTCGCCGTCAGAAAAACGGCCAACGTCGACAGCACCAAGCTGGGTGCCCAGATTTTTTGCAATCTCGGCCGCCAGCACAGGATTGGCGTTGCCGGTGAACAACATGAATTCGGGCGGGAGTGAAGCAGGCTGCATGTGCATTCCAGCGATCAGAAAAAAGGGCCAGTACGATTGAACGTATTTGGCAGGGGAAGAAGGACTCGAACCTTCGCATGCTGGAATCAAAATCCAGTGCCTTAACCAACTTGGCGACTCCCCTACACGGGACGACCACTGAAACAGTGATCGACCGATCAACTATCGCTGGATGCCCAACCTTGTAAGGGATGAACTTCCAAGTTGCTGCATTTGCGTAATTGCCAATGGTCTGGGACCGGACTTGGCTTCATACCTGTTGTGCAATGCGCAAACACTGCACTTCCAGAACCCGTCATCTTGCCATACATGCCAGTGTTGGAAAGCAGTTCAAGTGCTTTGGAAACATCGTGGCACATCGCTTGAGCGATGGGTTGCAGATCGTTGTGACCGAAGTCATACGGCGCTGCAGCGAAGTCCGACATTGTAACAGGCTTTGTGGCGCGTTGAAGGTCCGGATGCGCAAAAATCGGAGGGGTTTCGATGCCGGAGGAAGGTTTGATGACCCAAAACTGAGCCGGGGGCAGGGCAATAGGACTGATTTGCTCGCCAATGCCTTCCACCCATGCGTTTTGTCCGCGCAGAAAGAAAGGCACATCGGCACCCAGCTGCAGACCAATTTTCTCGAGCTCGGGCAGACGCAGTTTCAAATCCCAGAGTTGGTTGAGCGCCAGCAGGCACGTGGCCGCATCGGACGAACCGCCACCCATGCCCGCCTGGGCAGGGATCTGTTTGTCCACGGCGATGTGCACGCCTTGTGTACAGCCTGTGTGCTGTTGCAACAGTTTGGCGGCGCGGGTGATCAGGTCGTCTGCAGGCAGTTTGACCGTCAAATCTTCTCGGCTGACGCTGCTTTTTGGGCGTTTTTCGAAGTGAAGGGTGTCACACCAATCGATGAGCATGAACACCGATTGAATCAGGTGGTAGCCGTCGGGGCGTTGGCCTGTGATGTGCAAAAACAGGTTGAGTTTGGCCGGGGCGGGCACGTCGTGCAGCGATTTCATGACCGAGATTATCGCCAACCAACCATGGCACTGTGTCAGCGGTCGAGCAGTATGCGCAAAACGGCTTCAGGTGACGGGGAGCTTCGGCGGGCCGTCAGGCGACCTTCAGCATGCGCTGACAAGTCCACTTGCCAACCTGGCGCATCGGCTGCTTGGCCCGCCAGCCAGGCAAACAAGGCGGCTATCGGCAGGTCTGTGCCCGTGAGGCGTTGACTCAAGCTTCGCAGGTTGCGGCTTTTGATTTTGTCTTGTCCCTGTTCGAGCAAGGCTTCTTGGGGCGTCCAGCTCAGGCGAGCCAAGGTGGTGCCGATGGGGCTGAGCAAGGTCATTTCACCTTGTTCGGCAGAGCCTTGCAGTTCAAAGCTGGCGCTCCAGTTCTGAGGCGGTGTGCTGTCTAACTGCAGGGCCAGGCGGCCAGACCAAAAAGCAGTGGCACTGGCGGATTTGGGCCGGGGGGTGGCACAGCCTGCCAGGGTGAGCAGGCCCAAGCTGCACAGGCTCAGCCAGGTGCGACGTCGCGCCGCATGAGGTGTCATGGCTTGAAGTTGAAGCGTTTGAGGGTTTCGGCCAGAGTGGCGTTGTCGGCCTTGAGCATCAGGCCTTCGCGCCAGATTTTGCCAGCTTCGCGTGTTTGGCCGGTGACCCAAAGAACTTCGCCCAGGTGGGCCGCTATTTCGGCATCGGGTTTGGATTTGAAGGCGGCCTGCAAAATGGCAAGCGCTTCCTGGAGCTTGCCTTGGCGGAATTTCACCCAACCCAGGCTGTCCTGGATGTAGGCGTCCTGTGGGGACAGCTGAACAGCTTTTTCGATCAACTGGTGAGCCTCGTCCAGGCGGATGTTCCGGTCTGCCAGGGAGTAACCCAAGGCGTTAAACGCATGCGCTTCCTGAGGGGCCAGGGCCATGAGTTGGCGCAGCAGCGTTTCCATCTCTTCAAAGCGCTGGAGCTTTTCACAAACGAGGGACAACTCGGAAAGCAATTCGGTGTCTTGCGGCTTCTTGTCCAGGGCCGCTTTGACCAGCGTGTAGGCGGCCTGGGCTTCACGGTGTTCCCGCAGCCATTGTGATTGGATCAGGACTTTGCGATGCGCTTGTTCAGCGTTGTTTGGTTTGACCTGTGCCAGCACCCTGCGTGCTTCGTCCAGGCGGCCTTGCTGGGTCAGCAGGTCGGCTTGTCGGCTGGCCAATTTGATGGGGTCTGCACCCGCAGGCATCTTGTTCAGCCATTGGTTGGCGCGCTCCAGTTGCCCCTGTTTTTGTGCGATTTGCGCCAGTGACATCAAGGCTTCAGCCAAGCCAGCCTGTTGATCTGGCGTTTTGAGCGGGGTCACCAGAAGCACGTATTGTTCAAGTCGTTTCTCGGCTTCGGGCAGCTGGTCTTTTTCTTGCAGCACCAAGCCATGGATCAACCAGCCTTCGGCGAATTCCGGGTGTTTTGCATTGAGCAGGACCAACTGTGCAATCGCTTCCGCATGGAGTTGCAGTGAGACCAGGGTCCGGGCATAACCCAAACGCAGTTCAGGCTCGACATCGGTTTTCATGGCAGCCTCAACCATGGGTTTGAGACTGCTGTTGGCGCTGACCATCAGGCTCATCGCCAGCACCAGCGGGCCAGTGGCTTTGGGGTTTGCCGCATGGCCTTTGAGGGATGCGTCGACGGCCTTTGTGATTTGACCTGCATCACGGCGCATGCGTCCCACAGTCGTCCAGGCAGTCGCCGAAGTTTGGGCTTTGGTCAGTGCTTGGGCAAGGGCTTTTTCAACCACATCCGCAACCATTGCCTTGTCTTGCACCATGCCAAACAAGCGCGGCACAGAGGCGATGGCGGCAGACTGATCGTCTGCGGGCAGTTCGTTGATGGAAATCGCCAGGGCTTTGCCGGCTTCTTCGATGCGGTTCAGTGCCAACAAAATCTGAAGCACGTAGCGGCTGGCTTCCAGGGCTGATGGAATTTCCCTTTTCCAGGTTTGTGCAGCTTGCAACGCGGCTTCGCCTGAACGGGCTTGCAATGCCATGTCAACGGCGCGCTGAAACAAGGCCGGATCGCGGGTTTTGCGGGCAGCGTCGAGCATGATCGAAAAACCGCTGCCAAGAGAGCCTTGGCGTGCGCTCAATTCACCCAGCAATATCTGGTAGAACAAAACAGCGTCCATGGCTGATTGTTTGGGTGGGTCCTCGGGTTTGACGGTTACAGGCTGCGCCCAAGCACCGATGACGCACGAGGACAAGACGGCAAGTCGAAACCAGAATTTCATGGTGACCATCATAATCCAGCCACCTTCTTAACAAGTGCGTCAAAGGCGAATGGCCATCTTGAGCGCCGGATCAATGCATGCCCGAACTCCCGGAAGTTGAAGTCACCCGCCGCAGCTTTGCTGACCGCATCGCCTCGGCCAAAATTTTGGCCCTGCACATGGGCAAGCCCTTGCGCTGGCCATTGGGGGTGTTGCCCCAAAGCGTGGTGGGGCGGCAGGTTTTTGGCGTGCGGCGACGGGGCAAGTACCTGCTGCTTGATCTGGATCAGGGTCTGTTGCTGGTGCATCTGGGCATGTCGGGCAGCCTGAATTTTGCGCCCACACAAGCCGAGCCCGGTCCCCATGACCACATGGACCTGGTGACCGATCGGGGCGTGCTGCGCTTGCACGACCCACGCCGTTTTGGTGCGGTGGTCTGGGCGCCCTCAGAGGATTCGCCTCAAGCGCAAAAGTTGCTAGGACGGCTGGGCGTGGAGCCCCTGAATGGCCAATTCGAGGTCGCTGCCTTTGCCGATGCCTTGAAAAAGCGGCAGTCTGCCATCAAGCAGGTTTTACTGGCGGGAGACGTGGTGGTGGGGGTCGGCAACATTTACGCATCGGAAGCCTTGTTCATGGCGGGTATTCGCCCGACCACCAAGGCCTCGCGTTTGTCCAAGCCCCGTGTGGCCAGGTTGCACGCGGCCATCATTCAGGTCTTGACCCGTGCGGTGGAGCAGGGGGGCAGTTCGCTGAAAGATTTTGTCAGTGCTGAAGGCCGCACAGGCTACTTCCAACTGGAGGCGGCTGTGTATGGTCGAGCGGGTGAACCATGCCGTGTGTGCGCCACCCCGATCCGCTCCATGCTGCAAGGCCAGCGCACCACTTTTTATTGCCCCCAATGCCAGAAGCCCTGATCTCTTTGCCTGAAGGATTTGCCCACCGCATGGTGGACTGGCAACGCCAGCACGGTCGCCAAAGCCTGCCTTGGCAAAACACCCAGGACCCTTACCGCGTCTGGCTGTCCGAGATCATGTTGCAGCAGACCCAAGTGACGACCGTGCTCGATTACTTTCCCCGGTTTTTGGGCCGTTTTCCCGATGTGACCACTTTGGCCGCCGCGCCGCAAGACGATGTGCTGGCTTTGTGGAGCGGCTTGGGTTATTACAGCCGCGCTCGCAACTTGCATAAGTGCGCTCAAGAGGTGATGAGCCGTTTTGGTGGCGCATTTCCCCCGCGCGCCGAAGACCTGCAAACCTTGCCCGGCATTGGCCGCTCGACCGCTGCTGCGATTGCTGCGTTTTGTTTTCACGAGCGCGCAGCCATTCTGGACGGCAATGTCAAGCGCGTGCTGACCCGGGTCTTGGGCTATGGCCAAGACTTGGCCGCGACCAAAAACGAGCGCGCATTGTGGACTTTGGCGCAACAACTCTTGCCGGAGCAGGCGGCTGATATGCCGCGCTACACCCAGGCCCTGATGGACTTGGGTGCCACGGTGTGTTTGCCGCGCAAGGTGCAGTGTGGTGTTTGCCCTGTGAGCGACTTGTGCCAGGCCAAGACGCAGGGTGAGCCCTTGGCCTACCCCGTCAAGACACGAAAACTCAAGCGCAGCAGCGCCACCTTGTGGTTGCTGTGGGCGGTCAACACCCAAGGCCAGGTGTGGTTGCAAAAGCGGCCCGACAAGGGCATTTGGGCGGGCTTGTTCAGCTTGCCGGTGTTTGATTCAGAAGGTGATTTGCTCGCTGCCTGGGGGGCTGGGCAAGATCCTCGGTACATCCAGCCGTGGAAGCACGTGCTGACGCACAGAGACCTTCATCTGCATCCTGTGCAAATGACCGGAGAAGTGCAGCGTTCACCCGATTGCGAAGGCCAATGGGTTGATGCAGCGGCCTGGCCTGGTATGGGCTTGCCTGCGCCGATCAGAGTCCTTTTGGCTGGCTGAAAAAAGCCAGTTTGTCGCTCAGATCGCGTCAAGTTCGCGGTGCCGCTTGAGTGCGAGCCAGCGTGTGCCAAAACTGTGCGCGAGTTGCTCGACCATGAAGACCGAGCGGTGTTGCCCCCCGGTGCAGCCGATCGCCACAGTCACATAGCTGCGGTGGTCGCGCTCAATGGCAGGAATCCACTGCTTGAGGAATCCTTCGATCTGCAATTGCATTTGAACGAACTCTTCCGACTGGCGAAGGTAGTTCTGCACGGGTACATCACGCCCGGTCAAGGGCTTCAAGGCGCTTTCATAGTGCGGGTTGGGCAGCATCCGGATGTCAAACACGTAGTCGGCATCGGTGGGTATGCCCCGCTTGAAAGCAAAAGATTCAAACACCAGCGTCAGTTGGGCCAAAGGGGCGCTGACCAGTGTTTTGACATAGGTTTGCAGTTGGGCTGAACGCAGCAAACTGGTGTCGATGACGTGTGCACGGTCACGCAAATCCGACAACAGTTCTCGCTCGAACTGAATGGTCTCGAGCAGCGCCTTGTCCCCTTGGGGTTTGTCACTGCCCGACAGCGGGTGTTTGCGGCGAGTTTCTGAGTACCGGCGCTGCAAAGTTTCCGAGGAGGCGTCCAGGAAAACCGACTTCACGGACATGCCCATCTCGCGCAGCAGTGACATTTGCTCGGGCATCAGGTGCAATGAGTTGGCGCTGCGCACGTCGATGGCAATGGCCAGGCGTTGTTCTTTGTGCTTTTCCTCGAGTTTGACAAAGGGAATCAGCAGTTCGGGGGGCAAGTTGTCAACGCAGTAATAGCCGGCGTCTTCAAGCGCGTGCAGTGCGACCGATTTGCCAGAGCCGGACATGCCGGTGATCAGGATGATGTCCATGTTCAGTGTTGTGGCGCTTTGCGACCGCTGGGTTTCAAAGGGGCATCGCCCAGCATTTCTCGCGCGTGGGCCAAGGTGGTGGCGGAGAGTTTTTCGCCACCCAGCATGCGGGCGATTTCGCTGACGCGATGTTCGCCGGTCACGGCACGCACCTGGCTGTTGACTTGACCATGGGCAGCGGCTTTGCTGACCAGCAGGTGATGATCAGCGCAAGCGGCCACTTGGGGCAAGTGGGTGACTGCCAGCACCTGGCGGTGCAAGCCCAGTTGTTTCATCAGGCGGCCCACGGTTTCGGCCACGGCACCGCCAACGCCAGAGTCGACTTCGTCAAAAATCAGGGTGCCGGCTTCGCCGAGTTCGCTGGTGGTCACGGCAATGGCCAATGCAATGCGCGAGAGTTCACCGCCCGAGGCCACTTTGCCCACGGGGCGTGGGGTGCTGCCTTCGTGGCCGGCGACCAGAAAGCTGACTTCTTCCAGGCCATGCTGGGCAGGCAAGTCGAGGGTCTGCAGTTGAACTTCAAAACGACCGCCTTGCATGCCCAGTTGCTGCATGGCGCTGCTGACGGCTTGGGCCAATGGTTTGGCCGCCTGTTGGCGCTGGCTTGAAACTGATTTGGCCGCTTGCTCGCAGGCCGTTTGTGCAGCTTGCGCTGCTTTTTGCAGGCTGTTCAGGTCAGCCGCTGCATCGAGCTGGGCCAGGTCTTTGCGCCAGTTTTGAAGGGCCTGCGGCAATTCGTCGGGTGTTTTTTTGTAGCGTCGGGCCAGCGACAACCACAAGCCCATGCGCTCGTCCAGCTGGGCCAGGTGAGCGGGGTCCAGATCGGTTTTACGCAAATAACTGTGCAGGCTGTGGGCCACGTCTTCGGCCTGGGCTTGGGCCGATGTCAGCACATCGGCCAATGCATTGAACTCGGGCTCAAAGTGGCCCAGCGACTGCAGTGTCTGAATGGCCTTGGACAACTGGCTCAATGCACTTGCTGCATCTTCGCCTTCCAGCAGGACAGTGGTCTGGTTGGCGCCTTCTATCAAGGCTTGAGCATTGGCCAGACGGCTGTGCTGTGTGCTCAGGTCTTGCCATTCATTGGCAACCGGGTTGAGTTTTTCAAGCTCGCCAATTTGCCAGGCCAAGCGCTCACGTTCGATGGCCAGGGTGCTTTGCGCTTGTTGCGCGTCGGCGAGTGTTTGCAGCGCTTGGCGCCAGCTTTGCCAGGCGGCTTTGAGTGGCCGGATGTCGATCCCCGCATAGGCATCGAGCAGCCCGCGCACGGCGTCAGGGCGGGTCAGACTTTGCCAAGCGTGCTGGCCATGAATGTCCAGCAGTTGTTCGCCCAGTTCGCGCAGTTGCGTGGCTGTGGCCGGGCTGCCATTGATCCAGGCGCGGCTTTTTCCCGAAGTGTCCACGGTGCGGCGCAAAAGCAATTCGGCGCTGGATTGAAAGCCCGCTTCTTCCAGCCAGGCCTGGATGGCGGGCGTAGGTTCGAATTCGGCGCAAATCTCACAGCGGCTTGCGCCTTCGCGCACAACCCCCGCGTCAGCTCGGGCACCCAGGGCCAGTTGCAGGGCGTCGATCAGGATGGATTTGCCAGCACCGGTTTCACCGGTCAGCACGCTGAAACCGCGCGCCAGATCCAGCGCGAGTTCGTGCACGATCACAAAGTCGCGCAGGGTGATGTGCGTCAGAGCCACAGCTTAAGCGCCCTCATTCCAGTGCATTTTTTTGCGCAAAGTGTCAAAGTAGTTCCAGCCAGCGGGGTGCAAAAATCGCACCTTGTGCTCTGAGCGTTGCACCACAATGCGGTCTCCGAGCGTCAGGTCAGCCAACGATTGCATGTCGAAATTGGCGCTGACATAGCGTCCTGCCACGATTTCGATGCTGATTTCGGAAGACTCGGGCAGCACGATCGGGCGGTTTGACAGCGTGTGCGGTGCAATCGGCGCCATGACCCAGCCGCCAATGGAGGGGTGCATCAGGGGGCCGCCGACCGAAAGGGCGTAAGCCGTTGAGCCCGTGGGGGTGGCGATGATCAGTCCGTCAGCGCGTTGGGTGGCCACAAACCGGCCATCGACTTCAACCCGCAATTCGACCATGCCCGAAGTGCCACCCCTGTTGACGACCACGTCGTTCATGGCCAGGGCACTGAACACGCTGCGCTGGTCGCGAATGACGTGCCCTTGCAGCAAGCTGCGGTCTTCGGTTTGGTAATTGCCCTGCAGCATGGGCAAAAGCACATCCTGATAGCTTTGAATGGGAATGTCGGTGATAAAGCCCAGGCGGCCTTGGTTGATGCCGATCAACGGCAAGGCGTAACGGGCCATTTGGCGGCCGATACCCAGCATGGTGCCATCGCCCCCGATGACCAAGCCCAAGTCACATTCCTTGCCGATGCTGCCCATGTCCAGCGTGGGGTAATGGGCCAGGCCCGTGTGCAAAGCGGTTTCCTTGTCCAGAAAGACCTCGCAGCCTTGCCGAGTCAAAAACTGGGCCACATCGTCCAGAACCAGGCGTGAACTCTCCAAAGCCCCCCCCTGGGTGCTGGCGTGGTATTTGCCAAACAGCGCGACGTGACGGAATCTGGATCTCATCGGTAAATTACATCATTAAAATGACAGGATGCTAGATGATCGTGCCAAGTTATTGCTGAAAGCCCTGGTTGAACGCTACATTGCGGACGGCCAACCTGTGGGTTCGCGCACGCTTTCCAAAGCCTCGGGTCTGGATTTGTCGCCCGCGACCATCCGCAACGTCATGTCCGATCTGGAAGACTTGGGCTTGATCGCCAGCCCGCACACCTCGGCTGGGCGCATTCCGACCAGCCGGGGTTACCGTCTGTTTGTGGACACCATGCTCACAGTGCAGCGCGATGGCCTGGAGACGCCGGCCCTCACGCCCGATCAACCGCAAAAAGTGATTGCCAGCGCGGCCAATCTGTTGTCCAACTTGTCGCACTTTGTGGGCGTGGTCATGACGCCGCGCCGGCCTTCCGTGTTTCGGCACATCGAGTTTCTGCGTCTGTCTGAACGTCGCCTGCTGGTGATCATCGTTTCGCCAGAGGGCGATGTACAAAACCGCATTCTCTTCACCGAAACCGATTACTCGCAAAGCCAGCTGATCGAGACCTCGAACTTCCTCAACACCCATTACGCGGGCATGGCCATCGAGCAGGTGCGCACCCGGGTGCAACAAGAGCTGCTCAGTTTGCAAAGCGAAATCGCCACACTCATGCAAGCCGCCGTCCAGGTCAGCAGCGAAGCCCTGGCCGAAGACCAGAACGAGGTGGTCATTGCGGGCGAGCGCAACCTGCTTTCGGTGAGCGATTTTTCAAGTGACATGGGCCACTTGCGCAGGGCCTTTGATCTGTTCGAGCAAAAAACGCAACTCATGCGCCTGCTGGATGTCTCCAGCCAGGCCGAAGGTGTGCGCATCTACATTGGCGGTGAAAGCCAAATCGTGCCCATGCAGGATTTGTCGGTCGTTAGCTCACCCTACGAAGTGGACGGTCTGATTGTGGGCACTTTGGGCGTGATTGGCCCGACCCGAATGCCCTATGACCGGATGATCCAGATCGTCAACATCACTTCGCGCTTGGTCAGCAACGCGTTGAGTCAGTCCAAATAAAAGAGGACTGCCCTTTGGGCACTACAATGCTTTGGATGGGGCGTTAGCTCAGTTGGTTAGAGCAGAGGACTCATGAAAATTGTGCACCGAGGCCGGAAACGCCCCGTGTGAATGACGTCAAATTCGGTGAAACCTAAGTGTGGCAACACATATGGCAATGCCGAGCGAAGCTCAGTGTGAAAGCACTTTGAACGTGTAGAGACTAGACGGCGTCCACCTACAGCGCAAGCCATGGTGAAGGCATAGTCCAGGGAGTAGTGAAAGCTACACAAACCAGAATCCTTTGGTCGACAGTTCAAGTCTGTCACGCCCTACCAGCAATGAAAAAGCCACTGATTTCGGTCAGTGGCTTTTTTTTCAGCAACAGTGGTTATGGCAGCGTGTGCAAAGTCGGCATGCTGTGATCGCAGCCTCTTGCCACCCGCTTTGGCCTGACGGTCAAGCCAGGGTTCAGGCCATTTCCGTGGATGGTTTGTGGCCATCTTGCGCATGCAGTTCAATGTACCGGCCTGCCAGGAAAGCCGTGAAAAAACCGTTGAACCAATCCATGTTGATGGGCTTGGCCATGAAGATCGTGCCCTCTGGCAGGCCGCCTCGGCTTTCAATGTCTTCAGGCGACAAGGCCGACAACACCAAGGTGGTCATGCGGTTGAACTGTGGATTTTGACGCAAGGTGCGCAACAACTCGAAGCCGTCCACACCCGGCATGTCCAGATCGGTGATCAAGACATCCGGTTTGATGCTCGAAATATCAATCAATGCTTCCAGTCCGGATGACATGGCTGTGCAATCGACGGGCATGACGGATCGATTGCAATAACCGCGCAACATCTCGCGTGTGACGGCATCGTCCTCGACCAGCAAAACCCGAAGCCTGTTGTCGCCAGGTGTGTTTTGAATGGTCAGCATGTTGTGTTTGCGTTGGTATTCGCGGATCGAGGGCATCGAAATCCTGCGATGGCCCCCTTGCGTCTTCCAGGCTTGCAGCTCATTTTTTTCGACCAAGGTCTGGATGGTGCCGACCGACAGACCCAGCAGCTTGGCTGCATAAGTGGTGCCGCAGTAGTCTTCAGGGGTGTCAGGTGTGGTATTTGTTTGCATGGTGGCTTATTTTAGTAACAAAAGTATAAAAATTCATACATTTTCAAATTGAAAATTTGTTAAGAAATGTTTTAAAAGACAATATTCTTATAAATATTGGTTTATTTCTGGGAATTTTGTCAAATTGATGGCGCCATGAGGACGCTGCGGATTGGTCCCCTCTGCGACAAAGCCACGCCAAGCCCCAGGGCCTTGGGCGATTAACATGCATCACAACCCTTATTACAGGAGACTGCTGATGCCCGCACATGCTGCTGTTTGGCCTGCGCGCCTGCCCGCCAAAATCTCCCCCCCGGTCACTTCGCTCTGGATGAATCTGGCCATCAGCGCCATGCGTTACCCCGACAAAGTGGCTCTGGTGTTCATGGGCCGGGTGTGGACTTACCGTGAACTGATGGTCAGTGCCGAGCAGTTGGCGGGGCAACTTTCACGTCTGGGGGTGCAGCCAGGCGATCGTGTGGTGTTGGACATGCAGAATTGTCCGCAGTTGGTGATCACACACTTTGCGATATTGCGCATCGACGCGGTGGTGGTGCCGGTCAACCCGATGAACCGGGCAGAGGAATTGAAGCACTACATCACCGACCCGGACACACGGGTGGCCGTGACCACAGCCGACCTGGCCCCTGATCTGGCGCAAGCCAGTGAGGGTTTGCCTGACGAGCAGCGCCTGAAGCATCTGCTGGTGACGCAATTCACCGATGTGTTTGACCCCGATGCTGTGGGCCCCGAGGATTTGCCCGAGGGCTGGCGGCCCTGGCTGTTGCCGGTGCGGGATTTGCCTGCGCCTGCATCGGGCGAGGTCCATGCCTGGCGTGACCTGATGGCTCAGCCCGCCATCGCCTTGCCCCCTCCTCAAGCGCAAACCGATGATCTGGCGGTTTTGCCTTACACCAGCGGCACCACGGGTCTGCCCAAAGGGTGCATGCACACCCACGGCACCATCATGCACAACGCCATGGCCAGTGGGTTATGGGGCAACGGTACGCCCGAAAACGTGGCGCTGTGCGTGGTGCCCATGTTCCACATCACGGGCATGGTGAGCGTGATGCACACCAGCATTTTGCTGGGCGCCAGTCTGGTGATCATGCCGCGCTGGGACCGGGATGTGGCCGGGTATCTGATCTCCAAATGGTGCGTGACGCATTGGACCAATATCCCGACGATGGTGATCGATTTGCTGGGCAGCCCGCACATGGACCGCTATGACCTGACCAGCCTGGTCTACATTGGCGGCGGCGGTGCGGCCATGCCCGAGGCCGTGGCCCAGCGTTTGCTGGACCAGTTCGGGCTTCGCTATATCGAAGGTTATGGCCTGACCGAAACAGCGGCACCATCCCACACCAATCCACCCGAGGCCCCTAAGAAGCAGTGCCTGGGCATTCCTTTCATGAGCGTGGCGTCGCGCATCGTGGACCCCGAGACGCTGGCCGAATTGCCGATGGGCGAGTCGGGCGAGATCGTGATCAGCGGGCCACAGGTGTTCAAGGCTTACTGGAAGAACCCCGAGGCCACTGAAGCCGCCTTCTTTGAACGCGATGGCTTGCGGTTCTTCCGATCGGGCGACATGGGTCGGGTGGACGAAGAAGGGTATTTCTTCATGACCGACCGCCTCAAACGCATGATCAACGCCAGCGGGTTCAAGGTCTGGCCTGCCGAGGTTGAGGCCCTGATGTTCCGACACCCGGCCATTCAGGAGGCTTGCATCATTGCCACGCGAGACGCCTACCGCGGTGAGTCGGTCAAGGCGGTGGTGGTTTTGCGGCAAGACCACAAGGACAAAGTGACGGCGCAAGACATCATCGACTGGTGCCGTGAGAACATGGCGGTTTACAAAATGCCCCGCGCCGTGAGTTTTGTCGATGCCTTGCCCAAGAGCGGCAGCGGCAAAGTCATGTGGCGGGCCTTGCAAGAGGCCGAAATGGCTGCCACGGATACACAAGCCCCAACGGCTGCCAACCCCTGAGCCACACCCCATGAAACTGAGACTGTCGATTCTTGACCAATCCGCCGCTGCAGCAGGGCGCGGGCAGGATGCCACGATCCGCCAGACACTGGCGCTGGCCGAAAAGGCCGAAGCCTGGGGCTATGACCGTTTCTGGGTGAGCGAGCACCACAGCCACCCGAGCATTGTGGGCTCGGCCCCCGAGGTGTTGATGGCCGCGATCGCCGCCCGAACCCAACGCATTCGGCTGGGCAGTGCCGGCGTGATGCTGCCGCACTATGCCCCCCTCAAAGTGGCCGAGCAGTTTCGCGTGCTGGATGCCCTGGCCCCCGGGCGGATTGATTTGGGCGTGGGCCGTGCGCCAGGCAGCGATGGGCGCACCGCGCAACTGCTCAACCCCGACCGCAGTGCGTCGGAGCGCTTTCCCCAGCAGGTCATGGAATTGCAGGCCTGGGTCAGTGGGCACAACCTGCCCGCAGGGCACCCGGGTCACAATGTGTATGCCTATCCGCTGTCAGAGACTGCGCCCACCGTGTGGATGCTGGGCAGCTCGGACTATGGCGCGCAGCTGGCTGCACACCTGGGCCTGCCGTACGCCTTTGCTTATTTCATCACCGATGGGCAGGGCGCAGAAGAAGCCTTGCAGATTTACAGGGAGACCTTTCGCCCAAGTGCCAATTTGCAAAAGCCTAAAGCCGCCCTGTGCGTCTGGGCCTTGGCGGCCGACACCGATGCAGAAGCTTTGCACCTGTTTGAAAGCCGTGCCCGCTGGAAGATGGACCGCAACCTGGGCCGCATCGGGTCTTTGCTGCCGCCCGACGAGGCGGCGCGAGAATACAGCCCGGCCGAGCAGTTTGCGCTGGAGCGACTGCGCGACTCGGCCCTGATCGGTTCGGCCGCCACTGTTGGCGCCAAACTGCGCCAACTGGCAGCACACCTGGAGGTCGATGAACTGGTGGTCATCACCTGGACGCATGACCCGGCCGCCCAAAGCCGATCTTATGAATTGCTGGCCCAGGAGTTCGCACTTGCGGCAAACTCCTGAGCATTGATTTTCCAACCAAGGACTTCTTCATGTTCACCACTGCGATCGCTGGCAGCTTGCCCAAACCCGCCTGGCTGGCCGAAACCGAAAAACTCTGGCCCCAGTGGAAAACCCAAGGGCCTGAGCTGCAGCAAGCCAAGGCCGATGCCACGCTGTTGTGGATCAAGGTGCAGGAAGATGCGGGCCTGGATGTGATCGGCGATGGCGAGCAGGCCCGCCAGCACTTTGTGCATGGCTTCGTCGAGCAAGTGGAGGGCATCGACTTTGTCAACAAGGTCACGATGGGCATCCGCAACAACCGTTACGACGCCCAGGTGCCCCAGGTGATCGCGCCGCTGCGCCTGAAAGGCCGTGTGCATGCCTTCGAAGCACAACTGGCCCGTGCCCACACCAAAAAGAAACTCAAATTCACCTTGCCTGGCCCGATGACCATTGTGGACACCGTGGCCGACCGTTTTTATGGCGACAAAGTCAAGATGGCCATGGCCTTTGCCGAGCTCCTGAATCAGGAAGCGCTGGCGCTGCAAGCCGATGGTGTGGACATCATCCAGTTCGACGAGCCGGCCTTCAACGTCTACATGGACGAAGCCGCCGACTGGGGCGTCAAGGCGCTTGAGATTGCTGCGCGGGGCCTGACCTGCACCACGGCCGTTCACATTTGCTACGGCTACGGCATAGAAGCCAACAACAACTGGAAGAAAACTCTGGGCGAAGAGTGGCGCCAGTATGAAAAAGTGTTTCCGGCCCTGGCCAAGAGCAGCATCCAGCAAGTCAGCCTGGAGTGCATGCATTCGCATGTGCCCATGGAAATGATGAAGCTGCTCGAGGGCAAAGACGTGATGGTTGGCGTGATCGATGTGGCCAACCCGGTGATTGAAACCCCCGAGGAAATCGCCGACACGATTGGCCGTGCCTTGCAGTTCGTGCCCAAACATCGCCTGATCGCCTGCACCAACTGCGGCTTGGCCCCCATGAGCCGCGCCGTGGCCGAGGCCAAGCTCAAAGCGTTGGCCGAAGGCGCCAAGCTGGCCAGCCAGCGTTATGCCTGAGGGCAGGCCTGAAGGGCTATGTCATCGGGCATGCTGAGCACGCCGGTGGCCGGGTCGTAGCCGGTCTTGCGCAGGTGCAGGGCCAGTGCGGCGTCCATGGATTGAGAATGGTTGGCAAACCACTGGCCCAGTTCATTGGCCATTTGACGGATCGGCGCCAAGTCGCCGGATTCACCAGCACTCAGGCCTTCGTGCATGACTTGCAACACCACTTTGTGCTGCGTGGTGTGAATGTGGGTGGAGGAAAACCGGGTGGCATTCATCCACCGGTCTTCACGTTCAAAAACGCTGGCCGTGTGTGTCACCAAGTTTCGCCAATGACCCAGCAGCGACGAGTCGGGTGCCTCATGCGCCAAGTCCAGCAAGGCGACCAAGGTTTTGTGCCCATCGTCCATGCCGGGCATGTCCAGCGACAGGGCGTCGCTCCACTTCAGTCTGCTCATTATTTCTCCTGTGCCAGTGGCTGCAGCTTATGGCTGCGCCGCCTGTTGGACTTTGATGCACATCAGCCTGGGCTTTGAAATCTGCCCATCATGGCCCTGCCTCGCCGCATGGCATCGCAGGGCGTTATGCTTGCGCTCTTTGCCTGACTCCCTGGACGTTTTATGCCCCAACAAACGCTGCAACCCCCATTGACATCGCTTGACCAATTGAACAAAACGTTGGCAGCGCAAGGCTTTGCTGTGTTGGGCTCGGACAGTGTTTGCGCTTTGGCGGGTGTCTCGATCGAGGCACTGCAAGCGCTGCAACCCAGTTGGAACGATTTGCCCCCCGACCAGTACCTCAAGGATGGTGGGCGCTACCGACGCCGCCGACATGCCAGTTTCGAACTCACCCCAGAGGGGGTGAGGCTTGTGCCGCACCGCGCGCATTGGCAGCCGCTGTCTTACAACGCGCTGCACGGCGGCATGCAGCGTTGGTTTGATCCCATGGCCCCCGAGGTGGTGCAACACGACGCATGGCAAAAATTGTTGTGCGGGCTGGCCCGTGTGGCCTGTGCCGCACAGGGCGATCAGATCTGGTTCACCGAAGCACACCAGTTTCGCATTGACACCACCGATGGCATTGGCCGCCCCACGCCCGAAGGTGCACACCGCGACGGAGTGAACTGGGTGGCTGTGTTTTTGTTGGACCGCCAAGGCATCAAGGGGGGTGAAACGCGCGTGTTCGACATCAACAGCCCCAACGGCCAGCGCTTTACTTTGACCGAGCCGTGGTCACTGTTGCTGCTCGACGACACCCGCGTGATCCACGAAACCACACCGATTCAGCCCGAGCAACAAGGCGGCTGGCGCGACACCCTGGTGGTCACTTTGCGCTCGGGGGGCTTCTTGGACGAGCCCTTGCCCGAGGCTTGAAATCAAGCCAGATCAGTCCCTGAAGTTGTCAAAGCTCAGGGGCAAGTCGGTCATGTCCTTGCGCAGCAGGGCCATGACGGCCTGCAGTTCGTCGCGCTTGGCACCCGTCACGCGCACCGCATCGCCCTGGATGGAGGCTTGCACCTTGATCTTGCTTTCCTTGATCAGCTTGGTGATTTTCTTGGCGTCTTCGGTTTCGATGCCATTTTTGACCTTGATCACCTGCTTGACCTTGTCACCGCCGATTTTTTCGACTTTGCCGATGTCCAAAAAGCGCACATCCACATTGCGCTTGGTCAGCTTGTTGCGCAGGATGTCTTCGACCTGGGTCAGCTGAAAATCGGCATCGCCGTACATCGTGATCTCTTTGTCCTTGAGTTCGATGGCGGCCGAGGTGCCTTTGAAGTCAAAGCGGGTGCCGATTTCTTTGGCGCAAGTGTCAACAGCGTTGCGCACTTCGACCATGTTGGGTTCGCAAACAGTATCAAACGAGGGCATGGTGGGGCAAATCAAGGGTTGAGAATGCGACAATTCTCCCATGAACCTGGAGAAAAACGTACCCCTGCAGCCTTACAACACCTTTGGCATTGCTGCCAAGGCACAGGTTTTGGTCCGTGTCCGGAGCGAGGCCGACCTGCTGGCCGTTCTGGCCGACCTGCAATTGGCCACTTTGCCCAGGCAGGTGCTGGGCGGTGGCAGCAACATCGTTTTAACGGGCGATGTCAAAGCCTTGGTGCTCAAGGTGGAGGTTCCGGGCACGCGCTTGGCGTCTGAAACCGACCGCCACTGGGTGGTCGAAGCGGGCGCAGGCGTTGACTGGCATGAACTGGTGGCCTGGACGCTGGACCACGGCTACCCAGGCCTCGAAAACATGGCCCTGATTCCGGGCACGGTGGGCGCATCGCCCGTGCAAAACATCGGCGCTTATGGGGTCGAACTGCAAGACCGCTTTGACTCGCTGGACGCGATGGACCTCTTCACCGGCGAGTTGTTC
>CAIZSE010000048.1 GCA_903935585.1 uncultured Burkholderiales bacterium
CCGAAGGCAGGGAGGGTTTCTATAATCAGCGCATGGCTGTTTGGACACTGGGCTTGAATCACACCACTGCGCCGCTCGATTTGCGCGGGCGGTTTGCCTTCGCGTTGGACCAGATGGCACCCACTTTGCAAGGCTTGAGAAGCAATCTGGCCAAGAACCTGATGCAAACGCCCGAGGCCGCGATCTTGTCGACCTGCAACCGCACCGAGATTTATTGTGCGGCCGAGCAGGCCGCCGCGGCTGACACCTTGATCTGGCTGGCCGAAGCCGGAGGGGTATCGACCCAGGAACTCCAGTCGCACACCTATTTGCTCGAGGGCAACGAGGCCGCAAGGCACGCTTTTCGGGTGGCCAGCGGGCTCGACTCGATGGTGCTGGGCGAAGCCCAAATCCTGGGTCAACTCAAGGATGCCGTGCGCGCTGCCGAGCAAGCCGGCGCGCTGGGGATCACCTTGAACCAACTCTTCCAGCGCAGCTTTGCCGTGGCCAAAGAGGTGCGCAGCTCCACCGAGATCGGCGCCCACTCCATCAGCATGGCAGCCGCCTCGGTGCGCTTGGCCAGCCAGCTGTTTGAAGACCTCAAAGACATCAAGGTGCTGTTTGTCGGTGCGGGGGAAATGATCGAGCTGGTCGTCACTCACTTTGCTGCACGCCAACCCAAATCACTTGCCATTGCCAACCGTTCCATGGAGCGCGGCGAAAAACTCGCCAGTCGATTTGGCGCCGAAGTGATGCGCCTGGCCGATTTGCCCGACCGTTTGCACGAATTCGACGCTGTCATCAGCTGCACGGCCAGCACCCTGCCCCTGATCGGCTTGGGTGCCGTGGAACGGGCCTTGAAAAAACGCAAGCACCGCCCGATGTTCATGGTCGATCTGGCGGTTCCCCGCGACATCGAACCCGAGGTCAAGGCCCTCGAAGACGTTTACCTGTACACCGTGGACGATCTGGCCAGCGTGGTGCAGGCAGGCCAAGCCCATCGCCAGGCTGCTGTGGCCGAAGCCGAGGTCATCATTGACGCCGGGGTGCAAAGTTTCAACCACTGGCTGGGCCAACGCGACACGGTGCCGCTGATCCAGCAATTGCAAAACCAGGCCGATACCTGGCGCGAAGCCGAGCTGGGCCGTGCCCGCAAGCTGCTGGCGCGGGGCGATGACCCCGAAGCCGTTCTTGAAGCGCTGGCCAAGGGGCTGACCCAAAAGATGCTGCATGGCGCCATGGCCGAATTGCGCAGCGCTGACCACGCCCACCGCGAACAAACCGTGCAAACGGTGCAACGCCTTTTCTTGCGGCAAGAGCGTTAGCGGCGCACCAGCGACCGGCTATTGCCGCTCCCGGCGAGGTGGGCATGGATGCCACCAACGCCACTGGCCCCTGGATTGACGCCTGCCCGGCGATGACCGCTCAAGATGAAACCCTTTTTGATCCAACAACTCGAACGTTACGCCGAGCGCCTGGCCGAGCTGGACTTTTTGCTGTCCCGGGAAGACATCATGGGCGACATGGCCCAATTCATGAAGCTCTCGCGGGAACACGCGGATGTGAGCGCCGTGGCCAAGCGTTTTGCCCGTTACAAGCAGCGCAGCAGCGATCTGGCAGAAGCCCTGCAAATGCAGGCTGATTCACCCGAGGCTGACGAGATGCATGCCCTGGCGGGCGAAGAGATCACGTCAGCCCAGAATGAACTGAGCGAACTGGAAGCCGAATTACAAAGGATGCTGCTGCCCAAGGACCCCCAGGACGCGCGCCCGGCGTATCTGGAAATCCGCGCCGGCACAGGGGGTGACGAGTCGGCCCTTTTCGCGGCCGACTTGCTGCGCATGTACACGCGCTATGCACAAAACAAAGGCTGGAAAGTCGAGCTCTTGTCCGAGTCACCCAGCGAACTGGGTGGCTTCAAGGAAGTCGTGATCCGCCTGGAAGGCGAGAACGCCTTTGGCCAGCTTCGCTTTGAATCGGGCGGCCACCGCGTGCAGCGTGTGCCCACCACCGAAACACAAGGCCGAATCCACACCAGCGCCTGCACCGTGGCGGTGCTGGCCGAACCGGATGAGGCCAAGGCGGTGCAGATCAACCCGGCCGACCTGCGCATCGACACCTACCGCGCCAGCGGTGCGGGCGGGCAACACATCAACAAAACCGACTCGGCTGTGCGGGTGACCCACCTACCGACCGGCATCGTGGCCGAATGCCAGGACGACCGGTCCCAGCACCGCAACAAGGCCAAGGCCCTGCAAGTTCTGGCAGCCCGCATCGAAGAAAAGGAACGCAGCGAACGCGCCGCCAAAGACGCCGCCCTGCGCAAAGGCTTGGTCGGCAGTGGTGACCGGTCGGACCGCATCCGCACCTACAACTTCCCGCAGGGCCGCTGCACCGACCACCGGATCAACCTGACGCTGTACAAACTCAATGCCATCATGGAAGGCGACATGAAGGATGTGATCGACACCCTGCAAGCAGCGCGGCAGGCTGAGCAACTGGCCGACCTGGAGATTGGCGCGTCATGAGTCCCCGCACGCTCGCCGAAAGCCTGCAACGCGCACAGACGCTCGGGCTGGCTCGCGTTGACGCGCAAGTGCTGCACCTGCATGCGCTGGGCCGCGAAACACACGACCGTGCCTGGTTGCTTGCACATGACCGCGATGAACTGTCGTCCGACATGGTGGCGCGCCTGGACAAACTTTTTCAGCGCCGACTGGCCGGTGAGCCCGTCGCCTACATCACCGGCTTCAAAGAGTTTTTTGGGCTGCGCCTGCAAGTGGATGCCCGCGTGCTGGACCCCCGCCCTGACACCGAAACACTGGTGGAATGGGCTTTGGACCTGCTGCCCATGGGCACCCCAGCGCGCGTGCTGGACCTGGGCACCGGCAGCGGCGCCGTGGCCTTGGCCCTGCAACACGAGCGCCCAACCAGCCAGGTCACCGCCGTGGATGCCAGCGCCGATGCCCTGGCCGTGGCCCAAGCCAACGCCCACCGTTTGAATTTGCCCGTGCAGTTCGTGCAAAGCCACTGGATGGAGGCCATTGCAGGCCCGTTTGAACTGCTTGTTTCGAACCCGCCTTATGTGGCCGATGCCGACCCGCACCTGACCGCCTTGACCCACGAACCCCTGCAAGCCCTGACCAGCGGACCGGACGGACTCGATGATCTGCGCCAGATCATTGCCCAAGCCCCCAGCCGCCTGGTCCCCGGCGGCTGGTTGCTGGTGGAACACGGCTGGGACCAGGCCAACGCAGTGCGAAACCTGCTGCGCAGCGCCGGCTTTGAAAAAGTGCAATCACGCCAGGACCTGGCAGGCATTGAGCGTTGTTCGGGTGGGGCGCTGCCAACCACATGACCATCAACAGGCCCCACAAGTTTTCAGACTTTCAATCAGAGAGATAATGCATCCCATTCGAAAACGTCACCATTTGGAGCAAAGACCATGAGCGACACCCAGCAACGCATCGACGAAATCGTCAAAGGCAACGAGATCACCCTGTTCATGAAGGGCAACGCCAGTTTCCCCATGTGCGGTTTTTCCGGCCGTGCCATCCAGCTCCTGAAAGCCTGCGGCGTCGACCCCAAGACCGTCAAAACCGTGAATGTGCTGGACGATGCCGAGATTCGCCAAGGCATCAAGGAATACAGCAACTGGCCCACGATTCCTCAGCTCTACATCAAGGGTGAGTTCATCGGTGGCTCGGACATCATGATGGAAATGTACGAATCGGGTGAGCTGCAACAGGTCATCAACGGCCAGGCCTGATCGCCTTTGCGCCGCACCCTGGCTTGCAGGGTGTGAACGCCGCCCATGAAAAAAGCCAGTCAGTTGACTGGCTTTTTGCTGGGCTCGCGAAGGATCAGCGGAATTTCGACTGCGGCACAACCTTCATGTCGCCATCCAAAGAACCGATGTAAGCCGCCATGGCCTTCAATTCGGCATTAGAGAATTGTTTGGCAATGCCCCCCATCACGCCATTGTTGCGGCCCCAGGTGGACTGGTTTTCAACCTTGTAGGATTTGAGCGCCACAAACAGAAAATCTTTGTGCTGACCGGCAATCTTGGGGTAGCTGGGGTCAATCGGCTTGGAGAAG
>CAIZSE010000049.1 GCA_903935585.1 uncultured Burkholderiales bacterium
AAGCCTTGCTCGGGCAAATCGGCCAGCAGCATTTCCAGCACCATCTTCTGGCTTTTGAGGGCACGCGGGCTGTCGGTTTGCACCTGCATGCCTTGGCTGGGGCTGCGGCAGCAACTGGGCGCCAATGTGCGCTCGCCGTCGATCTCGACCACACAGGCACGGCAGTTGCCGTCAGGCGCCAGGCCTTCTTGGTGGCACAGGTGCGGGATGGCGATGCCCAGATCCTTGGCGATGTTGAAGATGCTTTTGCCAGCAGGTGCCTGGACGCTTTGGCCGTTGAGGGTGAATTCAATGGTGTTCATGCCGTGGCCCCCACTTCGTGCGGGAAATAATCGAGCACGCACCGGATCGGGTTGGGGGCCGCCTGGCCGAGGCCGCAAATGGACGCATCGCCCATCACCTGTGCCAGGTCTTGCAAGGTGTCGGCGTCCCACACATCCACAGCCATGAGTTGCGCCGCTTTGTCGGTGCCCACGCGGCAGGGCGTGCACTGCCCACAGCTTTCGTGCGCGAAAAACTTCATCACGTTCAAGGCCGCCGCACGGGCGCTGTCGTGTTGGCCGAGCACCATGACAGCGGCCGAGCCAATGAAGCAGCCGTGAAGCTGCAGCGTGTCAAAGTCGAGCGGCACATCGGCCAGGCGGGCGGGCAAGATGCCACCACTGGCACCGCCGGGCAGGTAGGCATACAGCGTGTGCCCATCGGCCATGCCGCCGCAGTATTCGTCGACCAATTGACGCAGCGTGATGCCCGCAGGGGCGAGCTTGACGCCCGGCTGCTTGACGCGCCCGCTCACACTGAATCGGCGCAGGCCCTTGCGACCATGCCGGCCCTGCGCAGCAAAACTTTCAGCACCCTGCTCTACCAGTTCGCGGACCCAGAAAAGCGTCTCGAAGTTGTGTTCCAAGGTGGGGCGTCCAAACAGCCCGACTTCGGCGATGTAAGGGGGGCGCAGGCGGGGCTCGCCGCGCTTGCCTTCGATGCTTTCGATCATGGCGGATTCTTCACCGCAAATATAGGCACCGGCGCCACGACGCAACTCGATGCGCGGCAAGGCACAAGGCGGGTTCAATTTCAATGCAGCCAGTTCTTCGGTCAACATGACCCGGGCTTCGTGGTATTCGTCGCGCAGGTAAATGTAGACCGCCTCGCAGCCCACCACGCTGGCGGCGATCAGCACACCTTCCAGAAAACGGTGCGGGTCGGCTTCCAGGCAAGTTCGGTCCTTGAAGGTACCGGGCTCGCCCTCGTCGATGTTGACCGCCATCAGGCGCGGCCCGGGCTGGTCGCGCACGATGCGCCACTTGCGGCCCGCCGGAAAACCTGCGCCACCCAGACCGCGCAAGCCAGCAGAGGCCAGGCACTCGATCACCGACTCATGGTCTTTCAGGCCCGTCGCCACTTGCAGGGCGAGTTGGTAGCCGCCTGCTTTTTTGTAGGCGTCATAGCGCAGCGCATGGGGCAATGGCAGGGGCTGTGTTTGCTGCCGGGCCAGCAGCGATGTCAATTTTTCAGGGGTGGCAAAAGCAACGGCTTGCTGGCCGACTTGCGCCGCAGGTGCTTGCTCACATCGGCCCAGGCAGGGCACGGGCTGAAGCTTGACATTTGGTCCCAGCAGGGCCGGCAGTTTGTCCAGCAAGCTTTGGGCACCAGACAGACTGCAGCTGAGGCTGTCGCACACGCGCAATGTCACACCCGGCGCAGTGTCATGGTCCTTGAGCAGTTCAAAGTGGTGGTAGAACGAAGCAACCTCAAACACCTCAACCACGGGCAGGCGCATCTCGGCGGCCAGGGCCACGATGTGGCGCTCAAACAGCCCCCGAAAATGGTCATTGAGCAGGTGCAGGTGCTCGATCAGCAGATCACGGCGGTGGCCATCGGCGGGAGCGGCCCCGATGAGGGCACGCACCTCGGCCACGGCTACCTCAGAAGGCTGACGTCCTTTGAGCTGGGCACGAGGCAGGCGCAATTGTTCACGCACCTGGCTCAGCGCAATGTGGGTTGGGGATGGCGTGATGGCCTGCATGAAAAAGCGCCTCGGGTCTGTTGTTCACATGATAGTAGGAGCGGCTTCTGGCTGCGATCCACACCAAGGCAAGCCAGCACCACAGATTGAGGCCAGAGGCCGCTCTTAAAGTAAGGGATGCCGAAGATCAATAGGTCTCAAGGTGCAGACGGCCTTCTTTTTTGAGCGTCGCACCCACGGTATCCCAATCGAGTCCGGCGTTCTGTGCGATGTCACGCAAGGCCATCACCACACCCTCTTCCATGCTTTTGAGGCCACACACATAAAAGCTTGTGTTGCCATCCTTGAGTTGAGCCGCCACGTCGGCAGATCGGTCGCGCATGGCGTCTTGCACATAGCGTTTGGATTTTCCCGTCTCGCGCGAAAAGGCAAACTCGATGTCAATGAAGTCTTTGGGCAAGTTGTTGAGTGGCCCGAAGTAAGGCAACTCTTGGGGTGTGCGGGCACCGAAGAACAGCATCAGTTTGCCGCCTTCAAACTTGCCACTGGCTCGCAGGCGACGACGCCACTCGGTCATGGCACGCATGGGCGCACTGCCCGTGCCAGTGCAGATCATCACGATGTTGCTCTTGGGGTGGTTGGGCATCAGGAAGCTGGCACCAAACGGGCCGATCACCTGAACTTTGTCACCCACCTGCAAGTCGCACATGTAGTTGGAACCCACGCCACGCACGGGCTGACCAGCGTGGTCTTCAAGCACCCGCTTGATGGTCAGCGACAGGTTGTTGTAGCCGGGGCGCTCGCCGTTGCGGGGGCTGGCGATCGAATACTGGCGGGCATGGTGCGGCTTGCCTTTGGCATCCAAACCT
>CAIZSE010000050.1 GCA_903935585.1 uncultured Burkholderiales bacterium
AGCATCGATGTGCACCTCGTCAAAACCGCAGTCGTGCATGTTCTGGCTGATGCGTTGGGCGCAAGCACGGTGTGCATCGGTGAGATAGGTCACCGTGAGTTGCCCCAGCTCGGCAAAGCCGGGGTCAGAGTGTTGTGCCAGCTTTTCTTGCCAGTCCCAGACCTGTTGGCCCAGTGTGGATTCCACGCCGAATTTGTCGTTCAGCCGGATCTCTACGATGCGGTGGATGTTGCGCAGACATTCGGCCAGCTCGAAATCGGGGTGCCCGTGCAGGCGGCGCTCAAACGCGTCGATGATCTGCTGTTTGTTGTAACCCAGGCCGCGCGGACCGCGCACCGCCAGGATGAAGGGCCAGCCGAACTTGGCGTTGTAGTCGGCGTTGAGCTTCTGGATCTTGGCAAATTCTTCGGGCGTGCAGTCGGTCAGGCCAGCCTTGGTTTGCTCGTTCGTCGATTCGGCCGTCAGGCTTTTGCTGACCATGGCCTTGCCCGCCAGCTCGGGGTGGGCACGGATCAGGCCCAGTTGCGCGTCGCGACCGGCTTGTGCCAACACCTCGGTCATGGCGTGTTTCAGGTGCGCCAGCGATCTGAAGGGGCGGCTCTTCAAAGCTTGCTCGGCGATCCACGGTGTGTGCTCATACAGGCCATCCAGCATGTGCGCGGCATCGGCTTGTGAAGCGCTGTTGAGTTGTTCCAGAGTCAATGGCATGTTTATTCCTTGAAGGGATGCGTCGTCTTCCAGTGCCGGGCAATGTCGATGCGCCGAGCGACCCAGACCTTGTCGTGTGACTGAATGTGGTCCAGAAAGCGTTGCAACGCGGTGATGCGGCCCGGGCGGCCGAGCAGGCGGCAGTGCATGCCGATGCTCATCATCTTGGGTGCGTTGTCACCGTTGGGGTCACCCTCGGCATAGAGCGCGTCAAAAGTGTCCTTCATGTATTGAAAGAAGGGGTCTGCGTGTGAGTAGCCCTGTGGCAGTGCAAAGCGCATGTCGTTGCAGTCGAGCGTGTAGGGCACGATCAATTGAGGGGCCACAGTGCCGTCGGTTTTTTGAACTTTCATCCAGAAAGGCAGGTCGTCGCCGTAATAATCGCTGTCGTATTCAAAGCCACCAAAGTCGGCCACCAGGCGGCGCGTGTTGGGGCTGTCGCGACCGGTGTACCAGCCCAGGGGCCGCTCGCCAGTGAGCTTTTGCAAAATGGCCATGGCTTCGGCCATGTGGGCGCGTTCGGTGGCTTCGTCGATATGCTGGTAGTGGATCCACTTCAGGCCGTGGCAGGCGATGTCGTAGCCCAGTTCCTTGAAGGCGGCGGTCACATCGTCGTGTTTTTGCAGGGCGGTGGCCACGCCAAACACGGTGAGCGGCAGACCGCGTTTTTCAAACTCGCGCAGGATGCGCCACACGCCAGCCCGCGAGCCGTATTCGTAAATGCCTTCCATGCTGATGTGCCGATCGGCAAACGCGGGGGGGCTGAACATCTCTGACAAAAACTGCTCCGAGCCTGCGTCGCCGTGCAATACCGAGTTTTCGCCACCTTCTTCGTAGTTCAAAACAAATTGCACCGCCACACGGGCACCGCCGGGCCATTGGGCATGGGGTGGGTTGCGACCGTAGCCTTTGAGGTCGCGGGGGTAGGGCAGGGTGGTGTCGTAGGTGCGCATGGTTTTTTGCTGGATGAGGATCAGGACAAGGCCATGGCGATGTCTTGGGTGGGCACTTTGCGGTCGAAGGTCAGGCTGGCTTCAACATGGAGCAGGTGTTCGTGCATCAGGCGCACGGCCAGGTCCGAGTCTTTGGTTTCGAGCGCGGCCACGATCGTCACGTGTTCGTCGGTGGAGTGTTCGGCCTCGTTGCGCGACTGGTACATCAGGGTGATCAGGGCGCAGCGCGAGATCAGCTCGCCCAGCACCTGGGCCAGCACATCGTTGTGCATCAGTTCGGCCATGCGCACATGGAAGTCGCCCAGCAACTCGGTGCGGCCTGTGATGTCGCCTTGTGTCACAGCTTCGCGTTCCTGCGCAATGTGTTCTTTCAGCGCGGTGATTTGTTCGGGCGTGACCTGTTTTGCAAACGCACGGGTCATCTCTGCCTCCAGCATCCGCCGCACGGCAAAAACCTGCTGGGCCTCTTCGACCGAAGGGGACGCCACGAAGGCGCCTCGAGCAGGTTCCAGCCGGATCAGGCGGTTTTGTGACAGTTGGAACAAGGCTTGCCGTACCAGAGTGCGTGAAACTCCAAAGTGATCGGCCAGCTTTTGCTCGGCCAGCTTGGAGCCGGGCAAAAGCCGGTGCTCCACAATGGCACGCGTGAGCGATTCGACGATGTGGTGCGTGGTGGAGGTTTCCATGTCTCGCGGTCCCTTTCGGGGTTTTACCCCGGGTGTTTTGTGTCTGTCGCAGAAATCATAGCCACAAAAAGCAAAATTG